>CAMBQP010000010.1 GCA_945869955.1 Schlesneria paludicola DSM 18645 | reverse complement strand
CCGCGCGCAGGCGAACCGGACAGGCCATTCGTGAGCTGATGGAACTGGTTCCACCCACAGCGCATCTGGTTCACGAAGGAGTCGAAACCGAAGTCTCGCTCGCAGAGATCTCAACCGGCAGCCTGCTCCGCGTCCGCCCCGGCGAACGTGTCCCGGTGGATGGAACGGTAGTTAATGGAACGGTACTGGCCGAAACGTTGCGAGAACCAGTATCGGCGTCGAATTCCGTGCCATCCCCGTTGCGGGAAAACATCGTCCTGACCACGATTGATGAGTCGATGCTCACCGGCGAACCGATGCCGGTTTCGAAGCATCAGGGAGACGCGGTTATCGGCGGTACGATGAACCATACCGGTACGTTTTTGATGCGGGCAGAACGGGTGGGCCGGTCGACCTTGTTGTCTCAGATTGTCGATCTGGTCGCCAAAGCACAGCGGAGCCGTGCTCCGGCCCAACGTCTGGCAGATCAGGTCTCAGGCTGGTTTGTTCCCATGGTGGTTGCTGTGTCAATCATCACGTTTTTCGCCTGGCTGATGCTGGGGCCACAGCCAGAATGGAATCAAGCACTCACCAACGCCGTCGCGGTGCTGATCATTGCGTGCCCGTGCGCATTGGGGCTGGCCACCCCAATGGCCATCACGGTCGGCATGGGACGCGGGGCCCGCGAGGGGATTTTGTTTCGCGATGCAGAATCGCTGGAACAGCTTGGCCGTATCGACACCCTCTTTTTCGATAAGACCGGAACGTTGACCGAAGGGCGTCCCACCGTGATTGCCACGATACCGCAGCCGGGCTCGACCGCAGACGACGTGCTGGCGTTCGCGGCGGCGGTGGAACAATTCAGCGAACACCCGCTCGCCCGAGCCGTCATGGACGCGGCGAACGTGGCGGGACTGAAGCGGGGTGCTGCCACCCATTTTCAGGCGATTCCCGGAATGGGTGTCTCGGGCGAACTCGATGGGAGGCAGATTCAGGTGGGGCGACGGGATGTCGGGACCTCGTCTGAGGCCCGGTCCGATACCTCGTTCGATGCCACGTCTGCCATCCGGACCTCACTCATGTCAGCGAGTGTCTCGGTCGACGGTCAGTTGATTGGTGAGCTTCAGTTTGCGGACCGATTGCGTGAGACGGCCCGGCAAAGCCTGCAGGATTTGCAGTCGATGAAGATTCGCCGGGGAATTCTGACGGGGGATCATCCCGCATCGGCGCAGCGGATTGCTGCCGAGTTAGGTCTGGGTAACGACGAAACGCATGCGGGTTTGAAGCCCGCTGACAAGCTGTCGATCATCAATGCCGCACGCCAACGGGGCGAGTTCGTGGCGATGGCGGGTGATGGAATCAATGATGCCCCTGCATTGGCCGCAGCCGATGTCGGTCTGTCCCTGGGGACAGGGACCGACATCGCCAAGCAATCGGCCGGAGTGATTCTGGTGCATCCCGATTTGCGGGGGATTCCCGACGCAATTCGACTCAGCCGCCGTGTATCGACAAACATCCGCCAGAACATTGGGTTTGCATTTGCTTATAACGCGATCGGGATTCCGATCGCGGCGGGGGTGCTTTATCCGTGGTGGGGCATCACCCTGGACCCCATGTTTGCGGCGGTAGCGATGAGTCTCAGTTCCGTGTCAGTGATTGCCAATGCCCTGCGGCTGAGAACGATTCCGCTACGAGGCCGCAACGAGCGGAATTGACCCACACCAAGCACACCGAAAGCAAGGACAACCCCAAACGGGACAATACAGTTTCAGTCAACTGAGGCTGTGGTGACAGGCTCGGCAGCTGTGGTGACAGGCTCGGCGTCCACTGGTTCCTCTGCAGGAACCGGTTCCGGTACGGCGGCGGCGATCGGTTTTCGTTTGGATTCCGGGACCAATTTGTCGAGTACGCCGTTGACGAATGAGGCGGAATTCGCGGTCCCAAAACTCTTGGCCAGCTCTAAAGCCTCGTCAATCACCACGGGGTGAGGAGTATCCGTATAGATCAGTTCGTACGCCCCCAGCCGAATCGCATTGCGGTCGGTGGGTGGCATTCGGCTAAGCTTCCAGTGTGCGGCAATCGATTCAATTTTCTGATCGATCGCCTTGCGCGACTGGATCGTTCCGGAATAAAGTCCCCAGGCAAACCGACAAAGTGGTTCGTTGTCTTCGAGTAATTCCTGTACCTGCTCACGGATCATTTTATCCGTCACATCCGGGTTCAGATCTTTCTGAAACAACATCTGCAAAACAACTTCACGGGCTTGATGACGGCGGGGTGACATACAGCAGCTCAAAGGAGGGCGAAAGCGAGGACCGAGACACAGTTTTTAGAAATTAGTTTTCAGTTTTCAGAGATCAGAGACGAGTGATTACGCATCATCAAAGGCCTTGAGATTTCATTTGCGTCAGCAGATTGATCATCTCGATCGCCGCCAGTGAGGCTTCAATTCCCTTATTGCCCGCCTTGCCCCCCGCACGATCCAGCGCCTGGTCCATCGATTGGCAAGTCAGCACACCAAACGTCACAGGAATCCCGCTGGAAAGCGCGGTCTGCATAATCGCGGCCGCCATGGGGTGATTGATGTATTCGTGGTGCGAGGTCTCACCCTGAATCACCGCTCCCAGGCAAACAACGGCGGCAAACTTGCCACTGTCGGCGAGGCGTTTGGCAATCAGGGGGATCTCGAACGAGCCGGGAACGCGGACCACGGTGATCATGTCGTCCGTGATACCATGACGACGAAACGTATCCACCGCTCCCGCCAACAGTCGCTCGGTCACCAGATCGTTAAATCGGGACACAACGATCGCGACTTGAACCGGGCTGGCAAGCAGATTTCCTTCCACAAAGTTTGGCATCAACAAAATCCAGGGATGAAGACAATTCGATTCGGAACAAATTCAGTAAGCAGTTTTTATTCAGCAAACAGCGATTTATACAGCAAACCGAGCCTGATTCCGCAAACCGCGTTTCAGGTCGACCGCCGAGACCAAAAAAACCTCGATCAGTTAAGGTTCATGGTCATGAGGAACTCTTCGTTATTTTTCGTACGACGCATGCGGCTGGTCAGCAGTTCCATCGCCTCGACCGGGTTCATGTCGTTCAGCACGCGACGGAGCAGCCAGATCCGACGGAGTTCGTCTTCGGTCAATAACAGCTCTTCGCGACGTGTGCCCGATTTATTAACATCAATCGCCGGCCAGATCCGTTTTTCGACCATGCGGCGGTCCAGATGAAGTTCGGTATTACCGGTCCCCTTGAATTCTTCGAAGATGACATCGTCCATCTTGCTGCCAGTGTCGACCAAAGCAGTGGCAACAATCGTTAGACTGCCACCCTCTTCGACATTCCGAGCGGCACCGAAGAAGCGTTTAGGATGCTGCAAGGCATTGGCATCGACACCACCAGTCAAAATTTTGCCCGAATGAGGACACTCGGTATTCCAGGCGCGAGCCAACCGCGTAATCGAATCGAGGAAAATGACCACGTGCTGACCATATTCCACCATCCGTTTGGCCTTTTCGATGACCATTTCCGAAACTTGAATATGTCGGCTGGGTGGTTCATCGAAGGTGCTGCTAATGACTTCGCAGTTTTTGCCTTTGACCTGCCGCTCCATGTCGGTCACTTCTTCTGGTCGTTCATCAATCAACAGCATGATGACATAGACATCGGGGTCGGCTGCCAGCACCGCTTTGGCAAGTTTTTGCAGCAGGATCGTTTTCCCGGCTTTGGGGGGGGACACGATCAGTCCGCGCTGGCCCATCCCAATCGGGGCGACCATGTCGACCACGCGTGTGCTCAGCTCATTCGGGTCACTGCAAAGCTTCAACCGACGTGTCGGATGGAGTGGTGTCAAATCGTCAAAAAAGACTTTTTCCGTCAGCAGATTCGGATCTTCATTGTTGATCGCTTCGACGCGCAGCAGGGCAAAGTAGCGCTCGTTCTCTTTCGGCGGTCGAATTTGACCCGCGACCATGGCCCCGTTTCTCAGACCAAACCGGCGAATTTGGCTCGGCGAAACATAGATGTCGTCGGGACAGGGGAGGTAATGGTAGTCTGCGGCACGCAGGAACCCGAAACCATCTGGCAGGATTTCTAACGTCCCTTCTCCGAACATCAGGCCATTCATTTTCGTCCGCTCTTTGAGGATCTTGAAAATGAGGTCCTGCTTCTTCAGGCCAGTGTACTCGGAAATATTTTCTTTTTTGGCAAGGACAATCAGATCCTTCATCGTCAGCCGCTGCAATTCGGCGATGTGAATATCTGATCCGCCCCGCTTGATTTCTTCGTAACGTCCATCCGCGACAAAATGACTGGCATCGTCATCTTCCACATCAATGATCGGGGCCACGACCGCAGGCTGAACGGGGGCCGGAGCAGGCTCGCGGTGCTGTGACGACTCACGCGTGATCGGCGCCTCGCCGCGTCCCATCGAAGACGAAAGGGGACCGGCGTCAGGAAGATCCCATCCAGGCGGAGACGAAGGTGTCGCCGATGTGGTGCGCGGATACGATGGTCGGGGCTTCATGTTCATAATAGTTTGGGATGTGTGTGTTCGAGGAGTGAATTCAGGGAACGTGATGCCGGTTACGGAACCGCTTCGACGAGCACGTTTCAGTCGCAAGGGAAATGTTCAACTAGGGAAGGTGAATCTTGAGCAGTAAGATTGTTGTTGCAATTTTCGCGACAGAATGCAACTGTTAAATGTTCAGATTGAAAAATTCTTGAAAATCATTTGCTGAACCCTGCTTTTCGGCCCCTTTGAAGAGCAAAATCCCCGTATATCGCTGACATTCGCTTCATTTTCACCCGCGACCTATGTACAGGGACTTGTGGGCCAGATCGAATCAGCCCGCAAGTCCCCGCAGAGTCCTCTGGCATCGCGACCCGACTCACACGTCCAGATCTTTCACATCCAGGGCATGCCGTTCGATGAATTCTCGCCGCGGCTCGACCGCGTCACCCATCAGGACTCGAAACATTTCATCGGCAGCGGCGGCGTCGAGCATGGTCACTTTCAGCAGTGTCCGCGCGGCAGGATCCATGGTGGTATCCCAGAGCTCTTCGGCATCCATTTCGCCCAGTCCTTTAAAGCGAGTCACCTTCATGCCCCGCTCACCCAGATCGCGTAACTGTGGCAGCAATTCTCGCAAACTCGTCATCTTGACCGTGTGATCGTCTTGCAGAATTCGGAAGGGATAGAACGTTTCGCCATCTTTGGCACCGGGGGGATAAAGGTCTGGCAACCGGATTCCGTATCCCTTGAGTTCCCGCAGTGCATCGTTGATCGTGCGCATTTCGTGCAGGTCAATGATTTGCAATAACCCCTCTTTGGGTGTTCCCGGTACGGGTGGCGTTGTGGGGGGAACACCACTCTTTAGTGGTGCGGGTGTCCCATTGGCTTCGCCAGCAATTTCCAGTTCTTGCCCCCGCTTTTTCTCTTCCGCCTGCACAAACTGCTCGACTTCTTCCCGGCTATAGAACCATTGCTCTTGTTTCCCCAGGAAGACCCGATACTGGGGGAGCGGTTTTTCAATGTCGGGGGATTGACGATGTAGATATTTGAGCGTGATTCCGCGACGCTCTAAGAGTTCGATCGGTTCTTCGACTCGTCCCAGCAGTGTCACGATTCGTCGCAGGTGATCCCCTTCGATGGTGTCACCGTTCGAGAAAACCACGCGACTGCCGTTGAGCCCCAACTCCATCAACTCGGTCACCATCCGCTCGTGCGTCTGGACATAACGGCTTTTATTACGCTGAGTCACCTTGTACAGCGGTGGCTGGGCAATGTAGATACAACCATGCTCGACCAGAGGTTTCATGTGACGGAACATGAACGTCAGCAGTAAGGTCCGGATGTGACTGCCGTCGATATCGGCATCGGTCATCAGGATAATCTTGCCGTAGCGGCGTTTGGTGACGTCCTCAAATTCGGCCATCGGTGGAATTCCGATTGCCTTGAACAAGTTCGCAATTTCCGTGTTATCGAGGATCTTGATCAGCTGCGCTTTTTCGACATTCAGAATCTTGCCCCGCAGCGGCAGAATCGCCTGGATATTCGAGTCGCGGCCGGTGTCGGCTGAGCCACCAGCCGAATCCCCTTCGACGAGGTACAACTCGGTGATGTCGAGTTCGCGGCTGCGACAGTCACGCAGTTTTTCGGGGAGCCCACCCGAGGTCAATGCCCCCTTCCGTCGTACCATTTCTCGTGACTTGCGTGCGGCCTCGCGGGCTTCGGCAGCCATCAGCCCCTTTTGTGCGATCCGTTTGGCAATGTTGGGGTTTTCTTCCAAAAACTTGGTCAATTGCTCGAAGACGATCGAATTGACGATCCCTTCCACAGCGGCATTCACCAGCTTTTCCTTGGTCTGCCCCTGGAACTGAGGGTCCGGAACCCGCACGGCGACCACTGCCACCAATCCTTCGCGGAAGTCATCCCCTGCCGGAACAATTTCCTCGAACAGCTTTTCTCGTTTGCCGTAATTGTTAACGGCTCGAGTCACAGCCGCCCGGAACCCACTCAGATGGGTCCCCCCCAGGAAGTTGTTGACGCAGTTACCGAAGGTCCGGACGTTCTCGTTAAAGCCGTCGTTGTGCTGGATGGTGACTGCCACTTCGACCCCGTCCAGCAACCCATTGATCCGAATAATCGGTTCGTACAGAGGTGTCTCGGTCCGATTCAGCCATCGCACAAACTCGACAATCCCATCGGGATAACAGAATTCGTTCTGCTCGCCAGAACGCTCGTCCAGAATCCGAATCCGTACGCCAGCATTCAGGAACGCCAGTTCCTGCAGACGCTTTTCCAGGGGCTCGAAGTTATAACGGGTGTCCGGGAAGATATCGGGATCCGCCTTGAACGTAATTTTGGTCCCGGTGGTGTCCGACTTGCCCAGTTTTCGCAATTCGGTTGTCGGTTTACCGCGGGCAAAATCCATCGTCCAGACATGACCTTCGCGGCGAACTTCGGCCTCGAGCCATTCCGCCAGCGCATTGACCGCCTTGATCCCGACGCCGTGCAACCCCCCCGTACCGACCTTATAGCCCCCCTCGCGAGTGAATTTTCCACCCGCGTGAATGTTGGTGAGCACCACTTCTAACGCCGATTTGTTGTCCTCTTCGGGCATCGGACCGACCGGAATTCCGCGACCATCATCCGACACCGACACGCTTCCATCTGCATGAATCACGACCGAAAGATGCGAAGCATGCCCATTGGCACACTCGTCGATACAGTTGTCGACAAGCTCATAGACCAGATGATGCAAACCGAGTGTCGTGGTGTCGCCAATGTACATCGCCGGTCGATGACGAATCCCTTCCAGTCCCTTCAGGGCCTGCAAATGCTCAGGCCCATACTCGCTGGCCGCCAGTGCGTTCGCGGTGGCAGTAGCGGCGGCAGCCTCGGCTGCAGTGGGAGGGGTGACGGGAGCTGCCGTGGCCAGCGCGGCAGCGGTCGCCTCCGCAGGGGTCACGGGGGTTTCGCTCGTCGGCGTGATGTTCGAATCGGTCAAGGGAGATCTCCGTGTCGAATTGAAAGTCCGTTTCAGCAAGCGTCGCTTGCTGTCACATCCCTGAAGGTACAGATCATGTTCCGCTTAATTTAAACTTCAGCGTTTGAATCTTTAAATGAGGCGAATGTTGTTTGAGTCGTTGCAAGATCTCTGAGCCCGTAAACGCAGCCAATTCATTCAGCAGGGGGGCATTCTCGACCGAGACCGTTAATGTTCCCCGGCTAATCCGGAGCGGCCGCGACTGGGCGGCAACGTCAGGACCCGCAACCTGTTTCCACGCCGATTCTAACTCGCTGTCACTACGAACCCTCGCAAAACCACGAATTGCGATCAATTCGCTGAGGGCGACAGAAAGGGGGAGTGGGTCCCGATAAGACATGCGTTCAGTTTTCAGTTTTCAGTTTTCAGTTTTCAGTTTTCAGTCGAACGGGAAACCGAGCGAATCGGGATCATCGACTTTTGCACGCACGATGGATTTTCTTGCGAGGCCTGACAAAACGTCTACTGTGATTGGGGTTGATTCCGTGGCTTACCGATCCCGCGAAAGTGGCATCACCACATAGGTGTAATTGTCCTCGGTGGTGAGAGCGGCTCGATCATCGTGGCTGATTAATTTGAGATGAAACTGCGATCCCGCGTCGAGTACCTTGAGAAAATCGGCCACGTAGCGTGGATCAAACGTAATCGTCATTTCCGGTCCATCGTAAGCGATCGGCATCTCGATTTTGGATTGACCAATCTCTGCCGCCTGGCTGTTGAGTTTGAGTGTTCCTTTGTTGAAGACAAAATCAACCCCGCGGCTCTCTTCATTGGTCACGATCATTGCCTGACGGACCGCAGAAAAGAAGGGAGCCACGACCATGTCGATCGTCGCGGTGTAGGCATCGGGAACAACCTTGCGGTAATCCGGGAACCGGCCTTGCACCAGCTGACTGGCGACGGTCGTTCCCTGGCAACGGACAACAATATCATTGAGATGCAGGGCGATGTGTGCCTCACCAGTCCCATCCCCAAGACACTTTTCGATCAGCCCCATCGCCTTCGAGGGGATCACGGGAGAGACAGCAGGAACCTCGGGCCTGCCGACGACACTCGAAGCACAGCTCACGACCGCCAAGCGACGACTATCGGTGGCGGCGAGTGTTAATCGATCCAGCCCCAGTTCCATCTGGATTCCGCCGAGTGCATAACGAGTGCTCTCGCTGTCGGTGGCAAAAATCGTTCGGCGAATCATCATCCGCAGTGCCGCAGCCGGAACCACAAAATAATCCGACTCGTCAAACGTCGCCACTTCCGGAAAATCGGCAGGGTCTTCGGCAGACAAGCGAAATTCGCTGTAGCCGCAACGAATCCAGGTTGCATCGGCGGTGACTTCGAGTTTCACAACATCATCGCTGAGCTCTCGCAGCACGGCGAGCACGCGTGAGGTGGGGAGCAAGGCCTCGCCGCGCGAGTCGGATTCGATATCGGGTACATCGCAACGCATCCCGATTTCACTATCGTTCCCGATCAAAGTTGCCTTACCGCCGCCGACTTGAAGTTTGACGTTCTTCAAAATGTCTTTGGTCGTGCGAGTCGGAACGACTCCAGCCACTGTTTGAAATGCCGCCGTCAATGAGTTTCGCTGGCAGGTCAATTGCATAGTGTTGTGCGTATTTTAAAGGGAAGTGACGGTCCATGACGCCCGAGCTGATCGGGCCAACCTCCGGCTGGATTTTTCTTTCCAGCTGGACGGGAGAGTTTATCAGAAATGAATCATTCCTGCATCCGAACCGACTCCAAAACTGAAATGCAACCATTCTACGATTGTTCGGGAATCGCAACTTTCCCCAACGGAGAAACCTGCTGGCGGGTGTGCAAGGTAGCTACCGGGCCTGACGCCATTGATCGACCGCCACGGCAATAATGATGATGACCCCTAACAGCATATCCTGAATGGGGTTGGAAACCCCCAGTGCCGTACATCCACTCGTGATCACAGACATGATCAACGCGCCGGTTAATGTCCCCAGCACCGAGGCCCGGCCACCATTCAGGCTACCACCCCCAATGATCACCGAAGCAATCACCTTTAATTCCAGCCCGGTCCCGGACGAGGGATTGCCGACGGTCAGCCTGGAAAACTGGTACAAACCGGCGATCCCCACGAACAGCCCCGCCAGCGTGTAAATCGCAATTTTGTTCCAACGGACATTGATTCCACACAGCCGAGCCGTCGCCTCGTTCGAACCAATCGCAAACACATAACGGCCAAACACCGTGAAATGCAGCACCCCCGCCAACAGGAGGGCTAAACCGAGTGTCAACCAGACTCCAACCGGCATTCCCTGAACCAGGGCTGTCGGCCGAATACTTAGCAGATCGGCAAATTGACGGGGAACCTGGGTCGCCAGATCCGGCCGTACGGTGGTATTGTCCGCAACCCATTTCGCCCAGCCCAGATAAAGCTGCATCGTCCCCAGCGTGACAATAAACGGAACCATCTTCAGATAACTGATTAACAGCCCGTTCACCAATCCACACAGACAACCCGTGCCGATGCCGACGATCAGTGACAATGCGGGGGTCCAGGGGGTCCACCGAAGCGAGGAGGCTTTCACCACCTCACATTGCCGGGTCAATTCCGTGACTCGTTGGGTGAGTGCCGCCACCTCCGTTTCGCTTTTGGCGCGGCGCATATCGTCTTCAGCTCCCTTGAGTTTTTGGGTAACCCCCGCCACATGGTCTCCCACCGCCAGTCGCAACGCCAGATCTTCCTTGAGGCTCCAAGCCAGCATCGTGGCCGACAGCGCAATCGCCGTTCCGACCGAAAGATCGATTCCGCCCGAGATGATCACGAGGGTCATTCCGAGTGCCGCGACCGCCACAATCGCCGTTTGCGTCGTGATATTCCGCAGATTTTGTTCGGTGGCAAATTTGGCGTCGTTTCCATGCATCCATCGATCGGCGAGGCAAAACAGCAACGTGACCGTGAATAACGCCAGGAAGGGACGGAGCAATCCCATCAGCGAGCTCCACGAAAACCAGTGGGAGCTCGCTGGATATTCCTTCAGGGGGGTGGCAGCAAGGCTTGTCATGATGGGGGTGATTCGGCACGGAGTGTGGTCACTGAACGGAGAGTGATCACTGAACGGAGAGTGATCACTGAACGGGGGGTGGTGACTGAACGGTAGGCCGTTTGGGGTCTTTTGTCAGCGGCAGGGTCACTCGTTTACCCGTTGACGCCGACTGATAAATGGCCAGCACGATTTCGACCGCTTTGCGCCCTTCATCCCCCGTGATTCGTGGCTTTTTCCCCAGTTGAATCGCTTTGACGAAGTCCTTCAGTTGTTCCATGTGTCCGACGTAACTGATCGCCTTGGGATCGCTCGCCCCGCCAGACCCCTCTTCGCGATTCATCAACTTGTCGGTTACGGATCGATCTTTGGGCTTCGGCTTTTCAAATTGCCACAACAGAACATCATCCTGCTCAACAATCACAGAACCCGTTGTGCCGTGGATCTCGGTTTTTTTCAGCAGGCCCGGCCAGACAGCGGTGCTGGCGGTAATCGTCCCGACCGCACCGTTTTTGAATTTGATCGCCGCCACGCCGACATCTTCCACTTCGATACGTTCATGCCCCAAAGTAGCCGTCACCGCGTGAACTTCTGCCACGTCTCCCATCAACCAGTACAGCAGGTCGACATTATGAATCGCCTGATTCATATAGGCCCCGCCCCCATCCAGATCCCAGGTCCCGCGCCAACCGGTTTTCACGAGCGTCTTGGTCCCTTTCGGCTGTGGCCCGTCATAATACGGTTGTGTTCGCCACCATTTGACAAACGTGTCACCCAAGGTCAGTTTTCCGAATCGTCCTTCCGTGATCGCCTCTTTCAAGGCAATATTGGCGGGACTGAATCGCGACTGAAAAATCGGGCACAGCAGCACACCATTCCGTTTACAGGCCTCCAGAATCGCGTCACAGCGTTTCAGGGTAATTTCCATCGGTTTTTCCACGACCACATGCTTTTTGGCCTGAGCCGCCTTGATCGCAGGATCCATATGGGCACCGCTGGGCGTGCAGATCGTGACAATACTGATTGCCGGATTCGCCAGCATCTGATCCAGGTCGTGATAGGGGGTCACTCCTGGATTCGCCGCGGCAAACGCGTCAGCCGCTGCAGGAATGCTGTCAAAGCAGGCGACCAGTTTGGTCCCCTTCATCCGTTTAATCGCTTCGGCATGAAAATTGGCGATCATTCCGCAACCGACGATCCCGAACCCGACCTGAGACATAGTACACGCGCCCCACAAAAGTTGATCCACCGACTTTGCTCAAATTGAAGCCCATACTCTACCCGTGAAACCGGCGAAGTTCGATCCTGCAGGGGGAAATTCTCGCCCCCCCCGGCAAAACGACGCGAAACTTGCCGGCTTCGGGTTGCAAAACCCGAATCAACGGCCACCCGAATCAAGGGGCACCCCGATCAACCATCAAAGGACCCCTTGATCACACCACCCGCCTGAAATTGCGCATAATTCTCTTCAAATAGCGCGGCCAATTTGCGGGCGCTCGATTCATAGGCAGCGGGATCCGCCCAGGCCTGTTTCGGATCCAGAATGGCACTCGGAACATTGGGGCATCTGGTCACAACCTGCATGCCGAAGATCGGGTCGGTCCTGGTCGGGACATGGTGCAGATCTCCCGCATGAATGGCGTCAATAATCGCACGAGTATAGGCCAGCTTCATCCGGGACCCAACGCCGTAGGCTCCCCCTGTCCAACCGGTGTTGACCAGCCAGACCCTGGCCTGATGCGTTCGGATTCGCTCGGCCAGCAAGTCGGCATATTTCTGGGGATGCCAGACAAGGAACGGTCCGCCAAAACAGGGTGAAAATGTCGCTTGTGGCTCTTTGATCCCGACTTCCGTTCCCGCGATCTTGGCGGTGTAACCATTCACAAAATGGAACATCGCCTGCTCGGGGGTTAACTGACTCACCGGGGGCAATACCCCAAACGCATCACAGGTGAGAAAAATCACATCGGTCGGATGACCCGCCACACAGGGGATTTTGGCATTCGTCACGAATTCAATCGGATAAGCACCGCGCGTGTTCTGGGTGATGCTGGCATTATTGAAATCGACGTGGTGGTGTGCATCGTCGTAAACCACGTTTTCCAGCACCGCTCCAAAACGGAGTGCCTGGAAAATTTCGGGCTCGGACTCACGAGACAGATAAATCGCTTTCGCGTAGCACCCACCCTCAATATTAAAGATTCCCTCGTCAGACCAGCCATGCTCATCGTCACCAATCAACGAGCGGCGTGGATCTGCGGAGAGTGTGGTCTTCCCGGTTCCGGACAATCCGAACATCACCGAGGATTGCCCGGTGACCCGGTCTGCGGTGGCCGAGCAGTGCATCGACAAGACACCCCGTTTGGGCATCAGGTAATTCATGATGGTGAAGATCCCCTTCTTCATCTCACCGGCATACTCGGTCCCCAGAATCACGACTTCCCCGTTTTCAAAGCTGACATCCACACTGGTTTTGGAGGTCATGCCCGAGGTATGCCGATTTGCGGGAAACCGCCCGGCGTTGTAGATGACAAAGTCGGGTTCGCCAAAATCGACCAATTGTTCGTCGGTGGGACGAATCAGCATCTGATGCATGAACAAGGCATGGTAAGGGCGTGAGCAGATCACGCGCACTTTAATTTGATGTTGCGGGTCCCAACCGGCAAAGGCATCGACAACATACAGGCGATCGCGCGTGTTCAAATAGTCTTTGGCCCGCTCACGATTGATCAGAAACGAGGTTTCGTCGAGCGGAAAGTTGACGGGGCCCCACCAGATATCCTGTTCCGAGTCCTGATGTTTGACCAGCCGTTTATCCTGCGGCGAACGACCTGTTTTTTCCCCGGAATAGGCGATCAGAGCCCCGGAATGAGAAATTCGTGTTCCCGGCTCATATTGAATCGCTTCCTCGTAGAGCTGCGAAGGGTCCGCATTACGAAGAATCGTGGGAACATGCAGTCCATGGGTGGACAAATCAAACGTCGACATCAGCCTCTCCTGAGAGCCCTCATCATGACCATTGCGAGCGCGGGGACATGATAACAAAACAATCGCAGGAACCCACACCCGACAGCCTCCTGTTCTGATTCCCGATCGATTAAACTCGATGACAAATCGATTCGCGGCGGATTCCGTGCCTCGATGACTTGAACTCGATGACCTGAAAAGACGCTGATCCATGACACCATCCTCTTCGCTTCCACCAGGGCCCACCGGATCTTTTTTGATGGGTAACCTTCGTGCGTTCGGTGAACAACGGCGAATCGCGTTCTTTATGGAGCTGACGCGGAAATACGGCGAGATCGCCAGCTTTCGACTGGGACCACGACGGATTTTTCTGATTTCTGATCCCAAACTGATCGAACAGGTGCTGGTGACCGATGCCAGGCACTACATCAAACACTTTGGTGCCCGAGCTTACAAACCGATTCTGGGGAATGGTCTGGTGACCAGTGAAGGAGAAACCTGGCTACGTCAACGACGCCTCAGCCAACCGGCGTTTCTGAAGCAGCGTGTACTGGCCTACGCCCCCCTGATGGCCGAGATCACCACACAAAGCCTCGATCGCTGGCAGCCGGGATCCGCAGTCGATATCCATCTCGAATTCAGTGAAATCACGAGTGCCATTGCACTCAAGACACTCTTTAATCTCGATGATCCGGGTGATCGGGATCGATTCACCACAACTCTTCGCGAAGTGTTCGATCAGATCAGCAATCGTTTTCATCTCATGATTGCACTTCCCCGTTGGATCCCCTCCCCCGCCAACCGGCGACTGAACCGCGGGGTGAAAGAGCTGTTTGGTGTGGTGGACGGATTTATCGCCAAAGGGCGCGCCCGGACGGAACCCGGCGAGGACCTGCTCTCGCGCCTGCTGATGGCACAAGATGTTGATGGCTCAAAAATGCCCGATGATCTGCTGCGTGACGAGATGATGACCCTGTACCTGGCGGGCCATGAAACCACGGCGCTGACGTTAACGTGGAGCTGGTATCTGATCTCGCAGCACCCCGAGGTTGAAGCAAAATTGGTTGCCGAATGGAACCGGGTCCTTGGAGGAAGATGCCCAACCCCCGACGACCTGCCTCAACTTCCCTACACGGATTCGGTCATCACCGAGGCGATGCGGCTCTATCCTCCCGTCTATTTAATCGGCAGGGAGGCGACTCAGGACCTGGAACTGGGGGGCTATCGAGTCAAAAAAGGGTATACCATCTTCATGAGTCAATGGGTCAATCATCGTGATCCCCGTTACTTCCCCGAGCCAGAGGCGTTTCGTCCCGAGCGGTGGGACGAGGGACTGGCAAAAAAGATTCCCAAATATGCGTATTATCCGTTTGGGGGTGGCCAGCGAGTCTGCATCGGCAACACCTTTGCGTTGATGGAAGCGGCCATCATTCTTGCAGCCGTCGGCCAGCGGTTTCGTTTTACGGTCGACCCGGATGCTCGGATCGTACCGAAGCCCCAAATCACACTCACCCCCGCCCACGGCATCCCAACCACGTTGTCGCCACGGTGACGCCCAGGGGAGCAGAAACGGAATGATCCCCGTGTACACGGGGTCTTTCTGTTTTGACACCGCTGGAACGACTCTTGCACACTCTGCGGGAGAGTTCTCAGGCAACTTGGTAGTCAAAACGAGATGAAGTCGGGCTAAAAAAACACGTTTCCGTGACCTTCCACTCGACCTCGTAAGCGCGTGAATCATCATTCCCCATTGGCAGGATGTGAGGTGATAACGTCTGAACTCAGTCAGGGCGAAACCTTCACCACGGATCTGCGAAATTCACGCTCGGTCACGAGGTCGCCTTCCGATTTGTAACTCTCATCATCAACCTCCTCTGTTAAAGAAATACGGACAGCTCGGACGCCGGGCTAACCCACCCATCTGAGAGGGGCTTTTCCAATCCCTCCACAAATACTTACGAAATTTGGGGACTGTTTGTTGGTGAATTGTGTGCGATTCGACAGTCATTTTCACTTGGCTCTTGTGACATCGAACCCAGCATCGTCGCCGTGATGGAGGTAAATTCTCCCGTGAATTTCATTGTCTTTCAGAACCGCCCTTCCCTGTCCCGACGCCTTACCCCTGCACAACCCGGCCGCCAGCGGCACAGCGCTTCTCCGGCTGAAAGGCGAACTGACCCATCGATATTCCATCCCGTCAATCCCCATCACGATTTCCGCGTCACGGCGATTTCTGCGACAGGATTGGATCACTTCCTCCCCTTCGGCTGGACACCGATGCTGATTCTCGTAGAATGAGGCTCGCCGCTCTCCTGTCCTGCTCTGTTGGCTGGGGCGATTCGAGTGGATACCGTGAGTTCCGACAAGTGATTCTCACTGAGGGAATTTGCGACTGGAATCCTCGAATCCTTTTCCAATCACGGGATGTTTCCGGCGCAGGCCGGTTCCGCTGAGTCTCTGTGAGAATTCCCCCCTGCCCAAGATAAGTGACTGAATATGGCGACCACGAAAGATCTGTTCGACGATTCCACGATGACGTTTGGCGAGCATCTCGAAGTGCTTCGCTTTTACCTGATTCGTGCCCTGCTGGGCTTAATGGTTTCGGTCGTCGTTTCGCTGATCTTCGGCGAGCAGCTCGTCAGACTGATTCGCCAGCCGATCGATGCCGCTTTGCGCCGGGCGAATGTCATTTCTTCCGTTCAGGATGATGTCAAAGGCTTCAACTTCTGGACTTGGGCCACCTCGGGAATTAAAGGGCAGTTTGTTCCCCCGTCCGTCCGCGAAGAAGACAAGGCCGCCCTGAAACCCCTCACCGAAGATGAAAAGCGAGAAGTAAACATCGCCGTCTCGGCTTATGATTTTATCGCCGAATTGCATCGACTGATTCCCGAGACGTTTCCCGAGCCGAAAGAGACCCTGAAAGGCCAATCGCTGGATCTCCCGGTCCGATCCGAAGCCTTTCGCCAGTTTCGCCGCTCGGCCGAAAAAATTGATCGGCCTGTCACACTGAATGTGCAAGAAGCCTTTATGACCTACATGAAGGTGTCGTTCATCGCAGGTCTGGTGATCGCCAGCCCCTGGATCTTTTACCAGTTGTGGCTGTTTGTAGCGGCGGGCCTGTATCCGCACGAACGAAAATATGTGCATACCTATCTCCCCATGAGTATTGTGCTGTTTCTGGGAGGGGTTGCCTTTTGTTTCTACGCGGTTTTACCGACCGTGCTCGATTTTTTGCTGAGCTACAACCAGGGGATGGAATTGACAGCCCAGATTCGGATCTCTGAATGGATCAGCTTCGCCGTCACCCTGCCGTTGATGTTCGGCATCAGCTTTCAGTTGCCCCTCGCCATGCTGTTCCTCTCTAAAATCAACATTTTTAAAGTCGAGCATTACATCGCGCAGTGGCGACTGGCCGTGCTGGCCATTGCCATCATCTCGATGATCCTCACCCCGACTCCGGATCCCATGACGATGCTGATGATGATGACACCCCTGCTGGTGCTGTATGGACTCGGCATCGCCCTTTGCAAATGGTCGGCACCCCTCTCGCCACTCGGCGAACCGACTTGAGCCGGTGAACGTCGGTACGAGAACTTGAGCAAGGGAAAACGAAAAACCCGGTTCCGGACTGAAGTCGCCGGTTGAGACTGGAAGAATCACGGGATTGCTGCCATCATCGCCTTCTCTTTTTTACCGTGACACCGTAACGCAGTGACGGCGAGATCTTTTCAAGTATGGGCGGCAACGTGGTATTTCCTGGTTACGATTTTTCCTCGCATTTTGTCGAGATCAACACGCTGCGGATGCACTACCTGGACGAAGGTCAAGGTGAGGTCGTGGTCATGCTGCACGGCAACCCAAACTGGTCGTACTATTACCGAAATCTGGTCCGAGCCCTGCGGGACCGGTATCGCTGCCTGGTCCCCGATCACATTGGTTGCGGACTCTCAGACAAACCCGGTGATGATCGCTATGAATATTCGCTCGCCCAACGCGTTGCTGATCTGGAAACGTGGCTCGACCACTGTGGGGCCAAGGACAACCTGACACTCGTGGTGCATGACTGGGGTGGGATGATTGGGATGGCCTTTGCGACTCGTTACCCCGAGCGAATCCGGCGGCTCGTGGTGCTCAACACGGGTGCGTTTCATCTCCCCAAAACCAAATCGGTCCCCTGGCAGTTGAAGCTGGCCCGTAGTCCGCTCGGTCCGTTACTGGTCCGCGGGTGGAATGCGTTCAGCCGTGGCGCCGTCAAGTCCTGTGTCACGCGTCAGCCCATGCCCAGGGATGTCGCTGATGCCTATTGTGCTCCTTACAATTCGTGGGCGAACCGCATTGCAGTGCATCGTTTTGTTCAGGATATCCCGCTGTTCCCCGGCGACCGTGGCTATGACCTGATCACCAGCGTCGAAGATCGGCTCGATCGACTGAAATCAATCCCCATGTTCATTGGCTGGGGTGATCGCGACTTCGTCTTCGACTCACACTTCCTGCAACAGTGGCTCGACCGCTTCCCCGCAGCCGAACTGCATCGGTATCCTGATTGTGGACACTATATCCTGGAAGACGCAGCGGCCGAGTTGGTTCCGTTGATTTCCCAATTTCTGGATGCACACCCGCTGTCGTCGCCCTGATATCGTCGCCCTGATATCGTCGCTCCCTGCGGACGATCAAGCGCGGACGATCACGCTGGGAACCATCCCGCAGCGGCAGATGGTCAACGCGTCGAGGTTTTCTCGGCGGAGGAAGGTCGTGTTAAAGGGAGCAGGATTTGGGCCAGTAGAAACAGGACCAATGGGCCAAACACCAGGGCACGAAGTCCGATTAAGGCATAACCGGGAAGTGGTATCAGGCTGGCGATTCCCAGGTAAACCAGCGTCAACAGAAACGTGGCAACCAGCAGCGCACAGCCGATGGCGGTCATTTGTGTTTTGAAAATCGCCCGTTCTGACATCGGTTCAAAATGCAGCTCGATGGTTCGGCGGCGACGAACAGAACGATGGGTCGCGTCGATGGTTTCAAAGCATTTCACCAAGTCCCCCCAGAGACTGCCCCGTGCGACATTCGCTGAAGAGGAAGTGGCAGGAACAGACTCACGAGACAGGCTGAGGGAGTGGGCAAAGGCAGAAAGGGCCTCGCGAGCGGTTTGCTGGCGGTCCCCTTCGACTCGTTCCTGTTTCGATTCAAAAATCCATCGCCGCGAGTTTCCGTCGCGGGTCAGTGTGGCCACTCCCAGGTCTCCGCGGACGATCAGTTTCCATTCAGCCAAACCGGGGCTCCCGCTGATCGACCAATTCGACTCGGGCAAACCCCGTCCAGCCAGCACGACACTTTGCATCTGGAGTCCCTCGCTGGTCGCCGCAGTCCGCAGGCCTGTCACCTGATCGTAGTCACCTGCCAGCCAACGAGGGAGATCAATGTCGTGGAGTAACTCGCCATCCACCTGCGACTGAGAAATCGGCGTCCCAGGGGTTAAGATCGGAATCGTACGCTGCAACTGCAGGAACTGGATTTGACCAAGCTCTCCGTCGCTCATCGCGCGCTTTAACCGCAGGGCCCCCTGATCAAACCGGTGCCAGAAAAGTGGCCAGAGCAACACCTGATTATCGTCGTGGATGAGGCTCAGTTCATAGGCCAGAGTCGATCCCTGTTCCGCTTGGGGGATAAACAGGATCGGGATCCCGGCAGTGGCAATTTGTTTGGCCCCTTCAAGGATTTTGGGGTGCTTGCCGCCGATAATCACCGCATCGATTTCCTTCGACACTAACAAGTCTTCCCAGTGCTCAACAAAGCGCAGATCGGTCAGACCATGCAGCAGCAAGTCGGCCTCAGGCGTGATTCGGACCGCATGGGTTAAGCGTTGGCCGTCCACCTGGGAATTCAACGACTCCACAATCGGCAAGGCGAGCGGGTCGTCACATAACAGCGCAAATCGCATGATCGTCCATTTCTACCCGTTGACTTCTACCCGTTGACAGTTCCGCCGATCGAATCTCACTTCGAGAGATCAAAGCAAGCGAGCGTTTTTTCGTTCCGGATGTAGATTCGCCCCTGAGCCAAGGCGGGCAAGGCTCGAGTCTTGCCGGAAACCAGTGACGCCGATCCCAGTTGCTGAAACCGGGAACGAGTCAGGCTGACAAGTTTTAAGGTCCCATTGGTTTGCATGACGAGGAGTTTTCCATCCGCACCAATCAACGTGGCATACTCGGGTAGCGATTCGGACCAGAACAGCTTGCGGGTCACGGGGTCAAAGCATTTCAGGGCAATCGGCCCACCATCCTGCCGTCCATCAACGGCATAAATCGCTCCTTCGTGCAGGATTGGTGTCGCGTACTGACCCGCAAGAATTTCTTCATTCCAGACGACTTCGACTTTTTCTGGCGAAATCGCCAGCCACTGGGCTCCAATCCCATAACTGGCGGTGAGCAACACATTCCCCCCGGAAATCACCGGGATCGCACCATTCACAGTGGGGCCTCGCTGGCCGAAGGGGGTCCGAAATCGCTCTTTCCCACTGCTCGGATCCAGCGACACGAAGTTGAGTCGCGTAATACAGAGTAGGTGCCGCGTGTTATTAATCGTGGTGATGACTGGGGCCGAGTAGCTCGCCTGATCATTCACGGCGGACCAGACGGTTTTGCCCGAATCGCTGTCAAAGGCGACGACTCCAGCCCCTTTTTTATCCCCGCCGACGATGACAATGACCTGTTTTTCGTCAACCAGCGGCGATGAACCGGCACCAAAGTATCCCCCATTGGCACCAAAGTCTTCATGGGTGGCCCGTTCCCAGCGTTTTTCGCCGGTTTTCAAATCAACACAGTACAATTTTCCGGTCGCCGAATAGGCGTAAACGTTTCCCTGATCAATGGTTGGTACAGCACGAGGACCATCGTCTTCGACAATCTGAGGTTGAAAGTTGGAGGGAAACGAGGTCGTCCAGAGGGGTTTGCCCGAGTCGGCAGCAAAAGACGAAAGCTGGTCATTGGATTTTTCTCGATGGAACAGGACCACTTGATTGTTGGCCACCGCAACACCGGCAAAACCCGATCCGATCGGACTTTCCCAGACCTTTTTGGGTTTCCCTCCGGCCCATTTTTCGGCCAGTTGCTGGTCTTGTGCGATGCCGTTGCGATTGGGTCCGAGAATCTGCGGCCAATCGTCGCCACGTACCGATGCCACAGGGATCTGCCCGACAATGGCCATCAACACCAGCGCAATTCGAGTCATCATGGAAAACCTCGATGGAAATTTCGTAACTGTCAGCAAATCCGCCTGCAAAACCAAGCGTTCGGTTCGCTCCGTTTCACCTGATCACGAACTTGACGATGAAAGGGGTGCCGACATCGTTCACCCGCTCCGATTGTAGTGATTTGTTGCCATCGATGCACTTTCGCAACCCCCACACTTTCATTCCCTGGCGGGAAAATGACATCATCCCATCCGGCTGCCGCAAATGGGGACCCGTGGTGCTTGAACCCGTGACAAATCGCCGTGAGATTCGGCAACTTGCCAGCACCACTCATGATCTCTTGCCAGAATTGACGATCTGCTATGATAAAGGCGCATTCGCAAATTCCACACCCTGTTCGGTGAGACTTTCACGAAGACCTAACCGATCGTGCGCAATTGAGCGATTTGTGTTGTTTCCAGTAAATTCCTGCGAAACGGACTCAAGTTGAGCAATCGCCAGCCCCTCCATCAGCACTGGCAAATTGGATGCCTCTTAAAACCGAACCACTGGAAGAGCCGACGATCAACCTGACATCCATGCTGGATGTCGTGATGTTGCTCATCATCTTTTTCATGGTGGGAACCAAGTTTGCAGAAGAAGAGCGACAAACGGGGATCCAATTGCCCAGTGTCGCAGAAAACTTTGCCTTATCAGGTCAACCGGATGACATTATTGTGAATGTTGACCTCGAAGGAAAAATCAAAGTGAAAGACGAGGATCTCAGTCTGAGTTCCTTGCGAGTCTTGCTGGATGCCTCGCGGATTGCATTTCCCAACCAGGCGGTGGTAATTCGGGGAGATGGCCGTTGTGAATACCAATTGGTGATGGACGTGTTTTCGGCCTGTAAAGAAGCGGGAATTAAGCACGTCTCGGTCGCTCATATCCCCAAACCGAAAGGGAACTGATGCCGACACGATTGCTGGAAATGATCTTGGTCAGTACCGGTGGAATGACCGCAGGTGGTGTCGTGCTGCGACTGGCGCTCGCGGCACTCTCGGTCTTTGCGACCGTACATCTCTTCTCGTTATGGGGAACGCGTTATGGTGACCATAACACGTCCGCAAAATCCTTTTTTCTTTCGTTGGTGCTACACGGATGTTTTGGCTTGGGGTGGGTCACCGTGGCCGAAAGCTACCCGCGTCGTCCCGTGGGTGAGCCAAACGAGCCAGAACTGCAGATTCCGATCACGTTTGTGGATCAAGAGGATATCGCACCACGCGACGGATCCAATCGGTTGCCGATTTTCCATGAGGGGGTCACAAAAATCGAGTCGCCCCTCACCCGAGACCCCCGAAATGTGTCCCGAATGAATCGGGACGATTTGATCGAGGAAATGACCTCACCGCAGCGAGACAGCGTACCGGAAACCGTGGTTGCACCCGAGTTCCCCGAATTTTTGGACCAATCTCAGGAAACCTCGCCTGTACTCGAACAGTCCATCGGGAGCACGCCGACGGTCGCCAGTTCCACCGCCAGGACCTTTGATGAACCGACCGCTCAGTCGCGACCAGAAGCGGGGGTCAAACGAGCCAATCGGACGACGATCTCACGCGCTGCTGCAGCGGATGAGTCGGCAACGCGTCCTGAATTTCAGCGCGGAATTTCCTCGCAGAGCACCCCCCATCTTGACGAAGGGGTCTCCATGATGTTGCCGTCTGAATACAACCTGGATGCCCCGCCGCATCCGCTGGCTGATCAACAATCCGAAACGGTACGTCGAGTCGAAACTCCCGGAGCAGTCGCGGTGATCGAGGCGTCCCCGAAGACTTCAACCGATCGACCCGCGGTCGCCACGAAAAGCCCTGCCGTCAAACGAACCGAACGGATGAATCGAACGGCGAGTCCCTCCGTAGAAACCAGTGATGAGATTCCCAAGCGAACTGCTGTCGCCAGTGCGGCCACGTCGATCAGTCGATCATCAGTCGAGGATCGGTCACTGAAGAGCACGGGTTCTGCGGAGCGTTTGGAAGAATCGCCTGCTCCCGCGTTTGTGAAACCCAATACACCGACGCTGCCACGTGCTCCCGCTCGCGCGGCAGAAACGTATCAGGCCAGAACCTCGGGTCAGCGAATGGCCAGCGCATTAAAACACGGTGGAACAGAAGAGTCTGAGCGAGCCGTTGAAAACAGTTTAAAATGGCTGGCGAGTATTCAAGAACCCGATGGACACTGGTCCGCCGCCCGACATGGTGGAGGGGCCGTCAAAGTCGATCCGCAGGGACAAGATCGCGCTGGGGGAGGAAAATTTGCCGATTCGGGGGTAAGCGGCTTGGTGGTTCTTTCGTTTCTTGGTGCGGGCTATACGCACGAGAAAGGCCCTTATACATCCGAGGTACGCCGCGGTCTGAATTGGCTGATCGCCCAGCAATCCAAGAACGGCTACCTGGGTGGCAAAGCGACGCGCTACGACCAGAATTATTGCCACGCGATTGCCACGTTTGCTCTGGCCGAAGCGTATGCCATGCAAAGCAATGCCACGGATTTTCCGGAATTGCGGAATGCCGTCCGGCGGGGAGTCATGCTGATCTCGGCCTTTCAAAATGATGACGGAGGCTGGCGTTACGGCCGGGGAGGCGAAAGCGCCGAGAGTGATATGAGCATGTTTGGCTGGCAGTTAATGGCCTTGAAAAGCGCGGTGAATGCCGGGATCCCGGTGCCGGAAGAGACACGCCGGGGGATGGTGAAATTTCTGGAAGCGCGAGGTCGCGGGAAACAGGGGGGACTGGCCGGATATCGCCCCCAGGATCCCCCAACTCCCGCCATGACCGCCGAGGCGCTGTTCTGTCGCCAGATGTTTGCCGTACGGACCAAGGATGCCGCCAGCCAGGAGGCCGAAGAATATCTCCGAAAACACCTGCCACGCATCACCGCCTACGACGAATATTACTGGTACTATGGCACACTCGCGATGCACCACCTTGACGACGATGTCTGGCAAGAGTGGAACAAGTCGCTGCGCGATCTGCTGATTTCCCAGCAGCGGACAGAGGGGCCGCTGGCAGGGAGCTGGGACCCCAAAGGAAAATGGGCCGGAATTGGCGGACGACTTTATTCGACCGCACTCAGCACCATGTGCCTGGAAGTCTATTACCGCTATACATCAATCGCAAAAACCGACACAGATCCGTGAAGAGGGCAAAAAACAGCCTAGAATCGCTGGAAAATGAGGGATGTTCGTATTACAAGGGAGGACAATCGATGTCCCGAATGACGAACTCTTGAATCAGGCATGATGCCCATGGCCACTCCGAAAGCAACCAGCACGGTCCTCTCCAAATTGAATGCCGAGGGAGCTAATCGCGAGCAGGCACGTCTAAACTGGTTGCGACAGATCTCGGGGAATTTGAATAATCACTCGGTTCATCTCAAGTATACAGCGATTACGTCGAATGCCATTTTGGCGAGCATCGCATTATCCACTGATCCCTGTGCATTGTTATTCTCTTACAGCCCCCAGATACCCAGATCCGTTACGCAAAAAAAACAAAAAGCAACCCAGGTGACGCTCTTATTCAATGCGCCATTCGATAAATCACTCGATCTGCGGCTCATCTGTACTTGTGTCCGATCTCAAAATCGGTTTTTGTGTGAGCATACCTATGCCGCGCTGATAGTCCTGAAGGCGAAGTTCTCGGATCCTAAGTCGGATTTAGCCGTGGCCATCCTCGGCGAAGCCGAACCGACGTGGGCGGTGGCGCTCAGGTCCCTGGATGATTTCCTCAGTCATAAAACCGTCGACCCCGTATTGGTCAAGGATGAAGTCAAATCGCGACTTGTCTGGCGGATGACGCCCAGTACTTTTGAAACCTTCTCGCTGGACCCTGTCGAACAAACTCCCGGTAAACGGGGAGGCTGGAATAAGGGAAAAATCATCCGCTGGGATGAAGTCGGTGCGATCAGTCATTTGGAGCTCGGGCACGTTGATCGGAAGGTGATTCAGCAGGGAGGGGGCCGTTATTGGGGGCCAACCACCGATCAAATTGGGCAGTTACTCGACAACCTGGTTGGACACCCGCTCGTGTTTTTTGAATCGACTCCCGTCACGGTTCAACGAGCCCAATTGGGTTTGCAGCTCGAAGAATCGGGAACAAATTGGGACCTTGTCCCAGCGATCGACGGTCGGAGCTTAAAGGAATTTCCTTACTTTTCGATCGGTAACGGTGAAACGGGATTTGTCTGTCATCCCACCGAGGGCCAGATTTTCGTGGTTCGTGCCAGTTACGAAACGTGGAAACTGGCCAAAAGTCTGCTGTCGGAAAAACCCCAAATCCCCCCGCAGGTCCAGGCCGAGTTTCTCAAACGGATCCCCGCGCTCGAAGCGAAATTCCCAGTTCGTCTCCCCGAATCACTCAGGGGGGAATTCATCCCCGCCGCTGAACATTTGATCTGTCGTTTGACTCCAGGCGAGACATCAGGGGCCACGGTTCAAATCCAGGTTCAACCGGCGCCCGGGGGAAGCTTTTTCGCCCCTGGCGACGGACCGAAAGAAATTGCGGGTCAAAAAGATCAGGTACGGATTCAAGTCCGTCGCGACTTTCATGACGAACGGACACGCGCGGAATCGCTGGCATCCGAACTGTTTCTGAACCGTCATACCAGTTTGTCCCAATCGACCTGGTCGATCGCAGCTGATGATGATGTCCTCGATCTGCTCGATGCCCTGCGAGCCCGCCCCGAAAATGATCCCCTCGTCCTCTGGCCCGAAAATCAAACGCATCGCCAGATGCGCGTGCTGGGCGAAGTCTCGCCGTCCGCCTTGCGGGTCGAAGTCAAAGACAAGCACGACTGGTTTGGACTGACCGGCTCGGTCAATCTCGGCGGAATCGATTTTCCGCTGGTGGCGTTGCTCGAAGCACTCAAAGGGGGCCGCCGATATCTCGATCTGGGCAAAGGACAGTTTGCCGCCATCTCGAAAGAGTTTCGTGATCGCTTGTCGAGCGTGACCGATATGATCCATTCCAACCGTGGCAAGCTCGAGTTCAACGCGACAGCAGCCCCCCTGCTCGCAGAACTCTTCAATGATGACGTCACGCTCAAAGCGAGCAAAAAGTGGCGAGATTCACTCAAACGCCTGCAACTGGCAAGCGATCTGGATCCGGTTGTCCCCACCACCTTGATGGCGGAATTACGGGACTATCAAGTCGACGGCTACAAGTGGCTCAGACGACTGGCCGAATGGGGGGTCGGTGGCTGCCTGGCCGATGATATGGGACTGGGCAAAACACTGCAGGCCATTGCCGTGCTGCTCGATCGACGCGACAAAGGACCCATCCTCGTGGTGGCACCGGTCTCGGTCGGATTCAACTGGGTTCGTGAAGTAGAACGGTTTGCGCCAACGCTCCGCCCGATACTGTACCGGGACACTGACCGAGTCGAGTTCCTGCAGACGCTGGAACCTGGTGATTTGCTGATTACCAGCTATCACCTGCTGCAGCAGCATGCCGCAGAACTGAGTCAAATCAGCTGGGGAACGTTAGTGCTGGATGAAGCCCAAGCGATTAAGAACAGTCAGACGAAAACCTCGCAAGCGGTCCGAGAAATTCAGGCCGACTGGCGACTCGCCCTGACCGGAACCCCGGCGGAAAACCATCTCGGGGATCTGTGGAGTCTGTTCCGAGGGGTCGCTCCTGGATTGTTCGGTAGCTGGGAGCGTTTTCGCGAAGTCTTTGCTGATCCGATCGAGAAGGGAAAAGATCTCGCACGCAAGCAGGCACTCTCACGCGTGATTCGCCCCTTCATTTTGCGTCGAACCAAAAGTGAAGTTCTGACCGAATTGCCCTCTCGAACCGAGATCCAACTGACTGCCGAGCTTTCCAAAGCGGAACGTCGCGTCTACGAAGATGCCCGCATGTGGGCCGTAACCAATCTCACCAACATCATCGATGGTTCGGAAAAAGACCAGCGGTTCCAGGTCTTGGCCGCACTAACCCGATTGCGTCAACTCGCCTGCCATCCCCGACTGGTGGATAAAACGTGGAAACTGTCGTCCGCCAAGTTAGATCTGTTTCTCGATACGGTCGACGAACTGCGAGAAGGAAAACACCGCGCCCTCGTCTTCAGCCAGTTCACCCAACACCTGGCTCTGGTACGTGAGGCACTCGACGAACGGAAGATTTCCTACCAGTACCTCGACGGTGCAACCCCCGTGAAAAAGCGCCAACAAGCGGTCGACGCCTTTCAAAACGGTGAGGGAGAACTGTTCCTCATTTCACTCAAGGCGGGTGGAACCGGCCTGAACCTGACCGGGGCCGATTACGTCGTGCATCTCGATCCGTGGTGGAATCCCGCCGTGGAGGATCAGGCGACTGATCGTGCCCACCGGATCGGCCAGACCCGCCCAGTCACGGTCTATCGTCTGGTCGCCAAAGAGACCATCGAAGAGCAGATTTTGAAATTGCACGCCGACAAACGAGGTTTGGTGGCCGGAATTTTGGAAGGGACTGATGCTGCAGGAAAGATGTCCACCACCGAACTGGTCAACCTGATCAAACTCGGAGGCAACGCCACCTAACAGTCTGTTAACTGACAACTGTTAACTGACAACTGACAACTGAATCTCAAACCTCGCTCATCAAAATCACCCCGACAAAGACATCGTAGGTCGCATGCGCCCCCACCGTGATGCCAAAGCCGCGGAAGAAATAGAGCGCGGCAAAAAACATCCCGGCCAAGGTCCGGAACGCGAATCCGAACCAGAGATGGCGACTGGATTGGATCCGAACCATCGCGTCGCTCAATAACGGCAGGATCTGTCCGTCGGCAGAGGGTCCCAAATAGTGGGCCAGCGAAAACACAAAGCTGGTTGTCACCACCGTTCCGGCAATCGCCCAGCCTTTCGGTACCAGCAAGAGGCGGAATCCGGCATACGTCAGCGGCAATAGACAGAGTCGAAACAGGAATTCTTCATAGATTCCCGCTCCCATGAACGTCACCAGTCGCAGGAAGAACCCGCGATTCAGCGACGAAGTCTCGATTTGCACGGGAACGAACGAGGCATGGCGAAAACCGTAATCGGTCAGTTGCCCCAGCATG
This sequence comes from Schlesneria paludicola DSM 18645, assembly GCA_945869955.1. Lineage (GTDB taxonomy): Bacteria > Planctomycetota > Planctomycetia > Planctomycetales > Planctomycetaceae > Schlesneria > Schlesneria paludicola_B. The sequence continues at coordinate 23,626 of CAMBQP010000010.1, read as the reverse complement.
ATCAGGACAAAGGCGTATAGTAGACTCTCGGCAGCCATGCCGCCGAGTGTATCCCAGGTCATTTTCCAGGGCTGCCTGAGAACCAGATGCCAGATCGTGAGGATTCCCAGCAGCAAGGCGGGAAGCAGCCAGACAACTTCAAAACCGGCTTGATGCAGCCAAAGCCGCATCCACGCGTCGGCACCGTTGCGGATTGTCGTCCCCGAGGGCCCCGCCGCGATGGCGATTCCAGACTCGTAAGCCAAGAGCAACGGCAGCAAAAAAATCAGGTTACAAAACGGACGCCGGGTTTCCAGCCAATAGACAATTGGCCCCCCCTCAGACCTCGAAATCGATTCAGTCGTGTCTGCCAAAGACATCCGAAACTCCGCTTCGAATTCCGACACCGCCGGGAAAATATCGCCCCCTGAGAGGCCTCATCGTCGTTCCCCATTTTGCAGATTCAAAATTCTTCGAGTCGCCGGTAAAGTCTCACTGACCCGAATCTGGTAAGCTCCGTAAACGAGCGAGACCTTTCCGGTTGTCGGGGAGGTGTCGAGACGAGGGGTCGATAGATTCGTAGGGAATGTCGGTTTTTATCAACCGGTGCGGAATGTTCCGCCGATTCCAGATAGAGACCGTGTACCGGAAAGGTCTGTTTGGGAAATCTCCGGGCCGATCCCTGCCGCGCTGCTGAACATAAGGAATGGCTGATGGCCACTGATATTCGTCTGAAGGAACGCCTGCCCGAGTTGACGGACCGTATCGTCGACACCTATCACGAAATCGAAACCATCAACCACCTGGGACATTGCCCCTTGCCAAGTGTCGATGTGGTCGTGGAAATCGCCGACGATCTGCGAGAAATTCTGTATCCCGGCTATCGGAAACGGCAAAATCTGCACTTCGGCAATGTCACCTATCACATTGGCGACCTGGTCGACAGCTTGCATGACCGGTTAACGCAGCAGATCGCCCGAGCATTGCGACATGATTATCGGAAAAAGAACCAGCTGAATTGCGGTGAAGTCCAGCCCGATTTCGAAGCGTTGGGGCAAGAAAAGGCGATTGAATTCCTGTCAGCACTCCCCGCAATCCGACGAGTCCTCGCGACGGACGTTCAAGCAGCCTACGACGGCGACCCCGCCGCCGGGGGACTGGACGAAATCATTTTCTGCTACCCTGGCCTCGAGGCGGTTACGGTCTATCGACTGGCTCATGAACTGCATCGTCTGCAGGTCCCGCTGATTCCCCGGATGATTTCCGAATGGGCCCACAGCCGTACGGGGATCGACATCCATCCCGGCGCAACGATCGGCCCCTCGTTCTTCATCGACCACGGAACGGGTGTCGTGATCGGGGCGACCTGTGAAATTGCCAGCCACGTCAAAATCTATCAAGGGGTGACCCTGGGGGCACTCAGCTTTGAACGGGACGACGAGGGAAACTTGATCCGTAACGTCAAACGGCATCCCACGATTGAAGACCATGTCGTGGTCTACGCCAACGCCACGGTCCTGGGTGGCAAGACCCTGATCGGTCGAAACTCGGTGATTGGTGCAGGCGCCTCGGTCTACGAGAGCGTCCCAGCAAATACCGTGGTGACGCTCGAGAAGCCGATGCTAAGAATGCGTCAAGCCTCGTAACCCAACCGTGAGAAGTTCCGACGTCAGCGAAAACAGGGACTGGCTCCGTCCGCGGTGCCTGTCCCCGTTTTCGCTGACGTCGGAATCGAGGCCGTACACCGATTTGAAATGAGCTTCCGGCTTACCGCTGCTTCAAGTATGCGTCCGCCATTTCTTCTCCCAGCATCAATGTTCCTTTGGTCCCAAAATGGCGTTTGGCGTGGGGCAAATGCGCGGTCTTGATTAACTTGACCTGGGGGTCAGACTTGGTCAGTTCCAGTAGACTTGCGTTGATCTCGGTGCTGTGTCCCCAGGGAGCTTGCTTGTGCTGCTCGGTAATGAACCAGGTGAGCTCGGCTCGCTTCAGGTCAATCCGTGATTGATCGATCAGCTGTTTCATCGATTGGGCATAGTTTTGCAAGTAGGGGCCAAAGTAGGTGTCGTTCTCTCCCGTATGCCAGAAAACCCCTTCCAGCTGGCAATCGTACCCGCGACGACTGAGATCCTGTTGTGCGGCAAGGACAAAGTTCACGAACCGTTGGTAAAGGTTTCGATGGGACTGGAGGGATCCTCGGGGAGACCAGTCGGGGCTCTGTGCTCCACTGTGCGTGAATTTGACGATCGCAATCCCTTCCTCTGGATTGAGCGACTTACGCAAGCGCGCACCGAAACTGAGTTCTGGTCCGAAATTGCCCAGAAACTCGTTGGGCTCTAACGGCTCCCAGTCGGTGGAAACCGCGACGCCCCCTCCGAGTGAATGGCGGTAGAGGACTTGCTCCTGGGGATGGCTCAATGACTCAAACCCTGCTGTGCTCGGAATCTCGTCGACATACGAATCTTCACCTTCCATATTTCGCTGGCCAGCCAGCACGAAAAGTCGGACTCGTTGCTTGGCCGCAACAGGGAGATTTTCCGGGAAACGGCGGTCCGCAGCGGGGGGGAGTCGATCGACTTCCTGGAGGTAGGCGTTGGCAAATGCCTCGCCCAATTGAAGCTGCCCCTGTGTCCCAAAATGATAGTGTGGCTGACCACTTCCCATCACTTCAAAGGCGAGATGGGAAGTCGGTACCCAGCGCAACCGAGAATCCGATTTGAGCACGATTTGTTGCTGATCATACAGCACCCCCAGATTGGCTCGATGATCCATCCCCCAAATCCCCTTTTCGCTCACTTCGGCGAGATACCACTTGAGCTCGGGGGCCTGTAAGTCAACTCGCAGGCGAGCAATCAGCTTTTTCAGTCCCTCGGCATACTGGTTCATCAAATTACGATCGAGCATATCGTTTTCGCCCTGATGCCACATCACCCCTTCCAGCTGATAGGCGATACCACGCTGTTTGAGCAGATCCAGGGATTCACGAATCAACTTCAAGGTTCGTGGGTAAAGTTTTTGTCCTTTCTCGGGCGCATCGGGGTTCCAGTCAAACGCGACGGTCGTTCCTCCGACAGCCGATTTGATGATCCCAATCGGGGACGAAATCTGCTGTTTCACTCGACGGGCAAAGGTCAGTTCCGGACCGAAGGAATTGAGTGGCCGGAGTGGCACCCATCCGGTCGAGGCTTGAGTCCCGTTTTCGAGCACGTAACTGTAGAGCACATCCTCCTGGGGGGCACCCGCACCTCGAAAAGGAGGAAACTCGTCGATCCGTTCGGTCTGGGCATCCGATCCGACCATATTCGATTGACCTGCGAACAGAAAAATCCGCATAACATCGTCGGCATGAGTTAGTCCGCTCATCAATACGAGCGAAGTGATGAGGCCCAGCAGGGTGCGGACCCTGATGCAGAGAGTTCGATTCACAGCAGTCCTCGTTTCTCGAGAGGGATCGTGGAACAGGTTCATTTCCGTGCGGTTATGGTAGGGATTGTACCACGAGTCGATACGGATGAGCGGGGCCGCCGTGATCATTGGCGTCTTGAATGACGATCCAATATGGGCCGGCGGCGAGAGGGATTTCGATCCTCGAATCGGCCCCGACGGCGTCATCGTTGCTGTCGATCTTATTTCCTTTGGCGTCGAAGATCGTCAGCACGCTGTCGAGCCCCGAGCCTTGTCGGCGGGCGATGATTTCTACGAGCAGTTTTTGGGGGACTCCGAGATTAACCGCATAGACATCCACGTTTCGGTCTGCATGCAGCTGCCCATCGACGATTTGCGGGATCGCAATGGCCTGGGCCTGACGAAAGCCATCGTTGGGCTCGATCTCGCTCACCACCGGATCGCGCCCGCCAACCAACAGCGTGTACTCGGTGCTTTCCATTTCTCCTGCGAATAACCGGATCGGAAGACTCGCCGACGAGAAGCCAGCGGGGACAGTGATTTCGAGTTCGACGAGTGTGTCCCCAATTTGCTTAGCGTCTTGGCCATTCGGAATCGGGGCATTATCGTGTCGAACGACTTTGAATGTCACCCCACCGATTGTGGACTTCGCTTCGAGGTCACGATTCAATTTCCATCCCCGGACCACCACTTTTGTGGTGGCATTCGCCGGAATCGCAAACGGGACCGCAACGGCGATCCGGGGTACTTCTGGCTTATCCTGCGCAACGGCGACGGTGGCCATCAGCGGGAAGAGTAAGAGCACCTGACGGAGCGTGGTGGATAACGGGATTCGGCACGACCCAGCAAATCGGCTAGACATACAGGGCCTCGATTTTCTTCCCTTGATCGAGGATTTCTACAGGACGGCCGTCGGGTGTTTTTAGCTGTTTCTGTGGGTCAATTCCCAGCGATGACAGAATCGTACAGGCGACATCTGCGGGGGAAATCGGGGATTCGGTTGCCTGCGCACCATCTTTGTCGGTCGCACCAATCACTTTACCGGTCACGACCCCGGCCCCGGTGAACAGCAGCGAGGCGGCAGGAGCCCAGTGGTCTCGACCGAGGTCCTTGTTGATTTTTGGTGTCCGGCCAAACTCGCCCATCATCACGACCAGCGTGTCCCGCTGCAAACCTCGCTCATACAAATCGCTCACCAATGCCGAAAATCCTCGATCGAGATCCGGCAGCTTGGATTCGAGCCCCGGCCAGATCTTGGCATGATGGTCCCAGCCACCGAAATTGACGGTGACATAGGTGACTCCGCGCTCGACCAGACGACGGGCTAGCAGGCAGCTTTGCCCAAACGTGGTGCGACCATAACGGTCTCGTAACGAGGTCGATTCCTGTTCGACGGCAAAGGCATCCCGCGCTTCGCCGGAAAGGACCATCTCGGCGGCGCGTCGTTGGAACTGATCATAGGCGGCGATTTGATCGTTTCCTTCGACTTCACGAGCGAGATGATCGACCAGCGATAATAGTGATTGCCGCCGCTGCACGCGGACTTCAGGCAGGGGTTGCGCTCGAGCTACATCTCGGACGCGGTAACCATTTTCATTCGGGTCTCCCGCTTTGAAGGACTCATAACGGCCACCCAGGAATGCGCTTTTGCCAAGTTCCCAGGTGAACGAGGGATTCCGGGGAATCGCCACGTAGGGAGGCAGGGTTCCGGGAAAGCCGCTTTCGTGTGCCGCGACGGCTCCCAGAGCGGGCCAATCCCCGAACGCGGAACCAAACCGACCCGACATCACCCAGTTCGTCGCGGTTTCGTGGTGGTCGTTGTTGTGGGCTCCGCTTCGTACCAGGCAGACTTTGTCCATAGTTTGTGCCATGAGCGGCAACAATTCGCCAATCTGCAGGCCGGTGACATTTGTTGAAATCGGTTGATACTTACCCCGAATTTCTTCCGCCGCCGCTGGCTTGAGGTCAAAGCTGTCGTGATGGGACAAGCCTCCCCCGAGATAGACCAGAATCACGGACTTGGCACGACGATCGTGTGCGACCTGTCCTGACGCCTCGGCCCGCAACGTACCGGCGAGCGATAATCCCAACGGGGCAATGGCCCCCACGGTCAGGAAATCACGACGATTGGAATGCCGAAGTTCAAACATAAGGATGCTCGCACCAGGGTTTGCATTTAATGATTAAAGGTAAATTCTTTGGAGTTCAGTAGCGCCCAGAAGAGGTCCGCCAGACCCTCGGCCCGATCTGCTGTGGGAACCGCACGAAGAATCCCTGATCGCTCGTGTTCCGTCGGCAGTCTCGACAGCGTCACCAGAAACAGTTCGTCGATTACGGCTGCGTTTTCGGTATGCGCTGCCAAGAGCTGTGCCAGCCGACCATCGCTGGCCCGAATTTTCTCATGCAGGGGATCCCCATTTTGCAGGTGCAGCAATTGCGGCAACGTCACATCGCCACTTCGTTCACAGGCACACGCGGTGGTGCGGGGTGAACGACCAAACAGGGATAAAAAGTACGAATCGGTAAAGGGATCGGGAACCTGAATCGCACGTACACCGACGGCATATCCGGGATAGGATTCGGGCTGACCCGTCGCTGAACAAATGGCATCGAGCAGCACTTCTGCGGGGAGTCGGCGGGCAGAAAAGTGCGAATAAAAACGTTGATCGCGAAAGTTGGATTCGCGTGTTGCGGACATCAATTGATAGGTCCGAGAATTCAAAATCAACCGTAGCGTCGGCTTCAGCTGAAAGTCACTCGCCACGAATTCCTGATTGAGCAGATTCCAGAGAGCGAGATTGGACGGGGGGTTGGTGGCCCGCAAATCATCGACCGGTTCGACCAGACCACTGCCGAGAAAATGTTGCCATAATCGATTGACCATCGCACCCGAGAAATAGCGATTGGAGGGATTGGTCATCCACGAGACAAAGGCTTCACGGGGATCACTGCCGACGGGAATCACGATTTCCGCTCGATCCAGAGGTCGCGGTGCCAGCATCTGTCCTGTTCGAGGCTGCCGGACTTGAACCGCTGTTTGAGCCTCCTGCAGAATTTGTTTCTCCCATTCGGCAATCCGCTGTTCAGTTTCGGCAATCTGTTTGGCCTCGGTATTGGCCCCCTTGAGCTGTTCCAGTTTCTGCTGTTCTTGCTGAATCTGACGTCGTAAGTTGAACTGGTTTCGTGTCCCCACCTGCAGAATGGTCGGTAAGTCTTCTGGTCGCTGGCGATCCAGTGTCAACCGCGAGAAAAAGCTGACAAAATGGTAGTAATCATCCTGAGTCGATTTTTCCAACGGATGATTGTGGCAACGAGCACATCCAATCCGCGTGCCGAGAAACGCCTGAGCCACGGAATCGGCCACTTCCGATTCATGCGCTTCGCGTTCACCGACTGTAACGATGAAATAGCCGACTCCCGGTTGTTCCACACACGATCCGCTCGCGGTCAGAACACGGGTCGCAATGTCGCGCCAGCTCCGGTTGGCGGCAAGCTGTGATCGAAGCCACTCGTGGAATGCACGGACCCCTTTGGCACCCCGCACATCGTGGTCCCGTTCTTTGCGGTTTTGGAGCAGTTCACTGAGCCAGTACGTCCAGTAGTCGACAAATTCGGGACGGTCGAGCAGTCTCTCGACCAGGCGTTGCCGTTTGTCAGGCTGTGAATCCGCCAGGAAGTCACGAACCTCGGCAGCGGTTGGCAAGATTCCTAAGACATCCAGGGTGGCTCGCCGCAAAAACGTGGCGTCGTCGCAGAGGGAACTCGGCTCAATCTTAAGATTCGCCAGTTTTTCAAAGACCGCCTCGTCCACGGCGTTATTTCGGGTCGCATACCAAGCCGATTCGACCGCGTTTTCATAACGGACGGTGATCGAAGCGACTTCAATCAAGCCGCGAAAGGCTGCGGTAATCACCGATTCGCCATGTCGCAGCGCCCGGACCTGACCGTTTTCCGAAACCTCGAGCATGGCACTATCGCGTGACGTGAACTGGGTGAGCCACGTCACATCACGGCGTTTTCCATCGTCGTAGATGGCGGTGACTTGCAGGGGAAGCGTCTGTCCAATTACCAGCGACTGCTCGGACGGAGTCAGTTCGATCCGGATGAGCTTTGCGAGATCATTCTTGGATCCGGGCATTCCGGCACGGATCCATTCGGTCAACAGGTTCGCACCGGGTGAATCGGGTTGCAACCGTTGGCCGCCACCGTGTGGCGTGGCATTGGTCCCCTTGAGCACAAGCAGACTGAGTTCGGGCGAGGCCTGATTGACGCGACGGGCAAGGGCTTCGCGCACGAGAGAATCGTAATCGGCGTCGGGGGCATAGCCTCGCAGGGAAAGCCGGAAGCCATTCTGGCCCGCCAATTTGCCATGGCAACCGCCAGAATTGCAACCAAACCGGGTCAGGACCGGGATCACTCCGTCTTCAAACGAAGGAACCTCCGCATCAGCCCTGTGAGAGCTGCTGGTAACGATCAAGCCAACAAACAACAGCCACAGGCAACATGGCAGCCGACGGAATTCGGATAAGCTCAAGGAGAACCTCACTTCCAGTGAGTAACACTTCAATGTTCCTTGATGCTAATTGGATGAACCACGGGAAGCAATCATGAATTTTCCACTCGGAAATGAAGACTTATTTCGCGGGCTTTGGCTTGGGGGCACTTTTTCCCTTGTCGAGACTCATTGCCCCTGATCCATTGGCCATGATCAGCAGCATTGCACCCATCAGGCCCAGGTTTTTCATAAACTGAATGATCTGGGCTTGTTGAGTTTCGCCGCGAAAATTCCAGAAATCATGAAAGTAGTAGGTGGCGAGTCCCAGGAAGATCAGGAGCAGGGTCGCACCGATGCGGGCTTTATAGCCCAAAATAATAGAGAGACTTCCTGCGATCAGGAAGAGGATCGCCCCCGCCAGCATCACTTGCGGCTGCGGAATCCCCTGTCCCTTCATCGTACTGGCCACCTGGTCGAAGTTGGGAATTTTATTGCCGACGGCACTCATGAGAAAAATCGTGGCCAACAGCAAACGTCCTAACACTGTCGTCAGGCCGTGGATTGTGTTTTTCATCAGATCAGACTTTCGTAATGGGAAGTACTTAAGTTTCAGGCCAGATCAAACAACATGATCTCGGCATTATTCAAAGCAATGAGGCTCAGCGAGCTCGTATCACTGATCGCGGCACCATCGCTGGTCGCCAGCAGGTGTTCATTCAGTTGGACCGAGCCGCGCAAGACTTGTAGCCAGGCATGCCTGCCCGGTTGGATCTGGTGGTCGATTTGGACTCCGGCGTCCAGTTGGGAGAGAAAAATCCGGGCGTCCTGATGGATTTGCAGCGCCCCGGCTTCTCGTTGGTTCGACGCGACCAGACACAACTGATTTTTTTGTTCGGCGAGGGGAAATCGTTTCTGTTCGTAACTTGGTTTGAGTCCCCGTTGATCGGGGTACAGCCAGATTTGATACAAATGCACGGGCTCGATTTTCGAGGGATTGAATTCGCTATGGGTAATCCCGGTTCCTGCCGACATTCGTTGAAATTCGCCCGGTCGCAAGACTTCGCCATTCCCCATGGAATCTTGATGTTCCAGCGCACCTTCGAGGACGTAGGTAACGATTTCCATATCATGATGCGGATGGGTACCAAATCCCTGCCCTGGTGCAATCCAATCTTCGTTCATGACTCGTAAACAGCGGAAATCGATGTGCCGGGGGTCCTGGTACGAGGAAAACGAAAAGGTGTGGAAGGTTTTTAACCAACCGTGGTCAGCGTGCCCGCGATCAGCCGATTTCCGGATTGTGATCATCGATTCCTGACTCCGTGTTCCGGACCAAACCCTCTTCCGCACCAAATCCAGTTGCCAAGCCTCTTGTCTTGCGTCCTGTTGTTGCAGGCCAAAACCATTTCATCGGATTCCAAGGTGAGACTCTCGCCTCGTTTTTGCAGACGACCTTTTTCCCGTAGGCGACACTGTTCCCGCGGGCGACTCAGCTCTTTCCGCTCGGACTGACTGTGATGCCCAACAAGATTTATCGTCACGGCACCCTTGTTTCGCGAGTTTTTTCGAGAACTCGAACCGTTCCGTCTCGACGAAATCAGTTGATCGAAGGGGGTGATCGGACGGTGAAGTAGGAAATGGAACCGTTTTTGAATACCTTCACGCATAATTCTGAATTCTTCGCCACGTCTGAATGACTCGCGCCGCTTGCCGCGTGCGAGTATTCGTCGGTCATTTCCCGATCTGACGAGCAGGAATTCAGGAGGACGATTCCATTCACACCTTCATCGAGGAACATCATGGCAGCATCACGACGTGACTTTCTGGAAACTTTGGCGTTGGGTTCAACGGCAGCACTGGGACTGACCGTCGCCGGTTGTGCGACGGGGGTTCCCGAGAATGCGGCGGGGATTGCCGGAAGTGGGGCCAACAGCAGCAAGCCACTGCGAGCGGCATTTTCCAACGCCGGTTTGCAAAGCACCTGGTGTGAATTGGGCAAAAAGACGGCGGAACTCTGGGGGCGTCTGCTGAACATCGAGATCGAATGGTTTGACGGCGAATTCGATCCCGGACGACAACGAGACAAGATCGATGCCTTGACCAATCGCGACTGGGACTTCTGTTGCTTTCAGGCGGTCCAGATCGATTCGCTGGCAGAACCCTGCAAGCGACTGAAGGAACGGGGCATTCCGGTCATCTCGATGGATACCTTGCTGGTCGACATGGACAAGATGAGATCGACAGGGGTCTGGTGCGAAGTGACTCCTGACCATGTGGATATGGCCGAGAAGAGTGTTGGCTACATGATGCAAAAAATCGGCGGCCAGGGAAATGTGATTCATATCGGCGGTCTTGACGGCCACAGTGGCGCACAAGGGAGACGGCAGGGTTTCGAGAACATTCTCAAGAAGTTTCCGAACGTGCAGGTGGTCGGCGGCGGGGTTCGCTGGTGCGACTGGAAAAAGGAAAAAGCCCGCAATACGTTTGAAGCCTTGCTCCAGCAAGAAACCACACCGATTGCCGGTGCATTTTTCCATAGCGATGACATGGCGTTAGGGTCCATTCCTGCGCTCAAAGGGACAATTCACGAGAAAATGGTGGTGGTGGCTGTCGATGGACAAAAGGATGGACTCGATGCCATCAAGAACGGCTCGCTCGCCGCATCGGCCGTGAATCCTGTTTGCCGGATCCATCAGACCTCCCTGTTCCTTGGCCAGTTCATCGCTCGCAACAAAGAGAAGATGGAATCCGTTCCTCTCGAAATCATCACACCGGGACCGCTCGTGACGGCAGATGATCCGCGAGCACTCGAAGCCATGTATTATCTTGCAGATCCGCTGCATTGCCTCGTCTGATCCCTGGTCTGATACCTAATCAGCCCCGATTCATCGACGTGTTTTTGAGGATGGGGGGGCTACTTGGTTTTTCGCAGTCCGAGCTGTGCGCGAATATCCGCTCGAATCTCGTCGATTCCAAGTGCCCCGTTCGCCTGAATCACCAGTTCTTTTCGGCCAAACAGTTCCAGCACCGGTTCGGTTTGCGTGCGATAATCTTTCAGACGTTGACGTAACCCTTCTTCGTTGTCGTCGCTGCGGATGATCAATTTACCCCCACAGACATCACAAGTGTCCGCAATCGCGGGACGGTGGTGAATCAGGTTGTAATCCAGGCCACATTGACTGCAAAGGCGGCGGGCCAGCACACGTTCGAAAACCACTTCGTCCGGAACCGCGATGTGGATCACCGCGTCGATGTCGTAACTTTCCAGAAAAAATTCCGCTTGCGTTTTTGTTCGCGGAAATCCATCGAGAATAAAGCCAAAGTTCCAGTTGTGCTGTCCGAGTCGCTCACGAATGATGTGTTCGACCGTTTCATCGTCGACCATCTTTCCATCCGAGATCAGCCGTTTGATCCGTGCCCCGAGTTTCGTGTGTGACTGAATATGCCAGCGAAAAATGTCGCCGACCGAAATATGAACGAGATCCAGTTCTTGCTTCAGCAACTTGGCTTGCGTCCCCTTGCCGCAGCCCTGGGCTCCCATAATGACATATTTCTGCATGACGCATCCATTCTGACAGTCGAAAACGACCAGTGATTCGGGCGGATAAACGGTGGTGGACACCCGGTGGCGGACAAGGCAGAGACCCCCTCCGTTCCGGAATGAAACGGGCAAGCTTACCGTGTCCGTGATCAATCACCAATCGCGGCACGAATCTGCTGACCGATTTCCTGAATCGCCGTCCGCGCGGTCTCGAACTGCTCGACGCGTCTGATAAACGCATGGATCATCCCCGGATAGCGATGAAACGCCACCGGAACCCCCGCTTGCTGCAGTGCGTTGGCGTACGCTTCCCCTTCGTCGCGCAACGGATCATATTCTGCAGTGAGGATCGTTGCGGGAGGAAGATTTTTTAAGGATGGGGCCAGCAGCGGTGAGGCATAAGGTTCGCGCATTTGCTCGGGAGACGAAACGTAGTGATTCCAGAACCAGATCATTTCACTGCGGGTCAGAAAATATCCCTCAGCATTGCTCCGGTAGGAAGGACGTTCAAAATCGCAGTCGGTAATCGGATAGATCAAGGCCTGAAAGGCGATCGGGGGACCGCCCCGATCACGCGACATCAGACAGAGCACGGCAGCCAGATTCCCCCCGGCACTGTCCCCTGCGACCGCAATACGGCCCGGGTCTCCCTGGAATTCCTGGGCCGTTTCGCAGGCCCACGTCAGAGCGGTGTAGGCGTCATCAATCGCCGCAGGAAACTTATGGTCGGGGGCCAATCGATAGTCAACATTGATAAACACGCATCGGGAAGTCGCCGCCAGACGCCGCACCAAATCGTCATGAGTGTCGATATTGTTGAGAACCCAGCCACCCCCATGAAAATAGAGACAAATGCCGAATAAGCCGGCCCCCACGGGAACGTAGATCCGGACCGGCAGCAGCGTCCCATCCGGACGAGGAATCGATCGATTTTCGACTTTTGCCAGTTCGGGTGGATGAGGGCCGGGGCGGATTCCCATGAGGGCCGCACGGCGTGTTAACTCGATCGGAAGCGTTTCCACGGAAGGCGTTGACTGGCGAGCGACCTGTTCCAGAAAAAGAGCGGCTTCAGGATGAAGAGGCATATCACTTCTCGCACAGAAATCAAACGCAAAAATCCAACGCCCACGATCAACTTTAGCGGGCAGGTGTTGTTTCCGGACTGCTCGCCGTAACGGGTCGCGAACTCGATGTCGGGGTCGCTTTCAATAACATCATCAGCTCTTCAATTTCATCCAGTTCGGCCTGGAAATCGACGTTCGATTGTTCCAGCCCCCCTTGCTGCAGTTCGCCAAGACCCTCGGCCATGGCGTGACCAACAACGATCGGACCGGAATCTTCGTTCGCCTCGAGCAGAGTCTGACCGACCGGCTTCAGCCGCCCCGGACTGGCGACCCGCGCCAGCGGAATTCGCCCCAGCACGGTGGTGGTGGCGTCGCTTGAATTCAAAATCGAAATGGTCCCCTCGGCAGAAATTTGAATTTCCCGCAGATCTTCCGGAATTTTGATCCGAGGTTGGATTAAGACCAGCGAGTTCGCCACCAAAAGTGAAAGCTGGCGGTCTTGATCCAGCGCGAACGCTCCGCACCGCGTCAAAAATTCTTTTTCACCCTGCTGAACATGAAAAAAACCATCGCCGTTAATTGCAAGGTCGAGCGGTCGTCCGGTCGCTTTAAAGGCTCCTTGTTTCAGGTCGAGCTGCACGGGACTCATCCGGCAACCTTCACCACGAACGCGGGCCTCGAACGACGGATGAGAGTCAATCCCATCGAGTGGTGATGAACCAAAATTCTGTGGTGAATAACAGTCGACCATGGTGACCCGCAGCCGTTTAAATCCAGGAGTGGCTGCATTCATCAAATTGTGACGCAGCTGGGAAATTGCCGATTCGAGAGCGATGGTGGTCGAGTCATCGCTCGGAAGTTGAAAACGAATTTTTTGTGAGACCGCTTCCGCGACGATTTCGCGCTGGCGGGGGCTCGCAACAGACTCGGTCGATGCCAGTTTTTCCGGGGCTCCCCCCGAAACGCGCGGCAGAGCACGCATCTGTTTGCGGACCTGAAGCAAATCTCGCACAACGCCAGCAGGGAGTGTTTTCAGTTCATCAAACCAGATATCCCGTTCTTCACGAGTCGTGTGGGCGAGTTCCCGTTCGATGACATTTCGAACCGCCGAACTGGCGGTCTCTTCTGCGGAATTTTCCGCAGTATTTTCCTCTGGTGTCGCGGAACCTGCCGCCGATGAATCGTGGTCCACGGGCAACGCATCCACAGGGGCGGGAACAGCGGATGGTCGTTCTGCGATCAAACCCGATCGCCGAGGTTCCTTGGCAGGTTGCGTCCCTGCGACAGGAATGATCCCCCCAACGGGCCCATTCACCATGTAGAGGCCATGCAGACCTTGTGTGATCGGGAGGTCCGTTTGTCCACTGCCGATCACAAAAATCCCATGATCCGTTTTACAGAGCTCCCGCAAGGGATCGGTGACAAGCCCCTGACAATCAGCGGAAAAATCGCTGTCGGCAGAAAAATCGCCCAGAGGCGTGTGTACGGGTTGCCCATTCGGGGATAAAGAAAAATCTTGGCCAAAAAATTCGTGATCGCCGATCGAAATGACCGTTGGATGTGACCGGTCGAATTGACGCTGAATCACCATGCCGCTGACAAAAAACGCCAATGCCGCGAGTGAAACTACGAATCCGTTGCTCCGCAACCCTGTCATCGTCAATTCCTTTTGGCGAATGTGAGTTACGTCCATAAAGGACGCCCTACGATTTTTCGACCCGGTTTGCATCCATCCAGATCAATCTGCTTAAGCCGATTTGATCAGCAACACGGGTTTGAATTGGGATCTCCTGACTCCAACTCTCGCGGGACGGTAATGGAATCTGCAAAATTCGGCAAGTCGCAGTCTCTGCTTGAACCGTAAATCGGTCCATCACTGTTCACAGGACCGAGAAATCAGGAGTTTCGACGGCGAATTTCTGATCAACCATCCGGGTTCTCCCCGCTGATGAAAAATGTCCGCCAAGTCAGTTGGCGAGGCAAATCGCCCCCGTTCCGTCGACTTGTCAGTCGACTTGGATCCTGAATGGTCGCGTCGACACCCGACCGACGCGATCCCCTACATGTGCGTTTTGCGTTAGCTTGTGTGTACTATTTCAGCGCAATAAAATGACATTTGAGCATTTGATCGCAGGATTCGTGTTTGGAACTGGTTAAGAATCGGTATCGTCGCTTGATTTCCCTCTGGCTGCTCAGTCAGAATAGCGGTTCTGGTGTGATGCCTCATAATATTGGTCTTCGTTCACGGGCGCGATAGAATCTGAAAACTTGTCAATCGACAATTCACCATTGCCTTAACTCTTGAGGGAACAGACGTCTCATGAAATTCCTTGCAGGCCAAACCGTTGGTATCGATCTCGGAACGACATACTCGGCGATCGCTCAATTGACCAAAGAAGGAAATCCGATTTCCTTGCTGAATGCTGACGGACGGAACATCACCCCTTCAGTCGTGCTGCTGGGGGATGATGGTCAAGTGGTGGTGGGTCCTTCGTTCGAACGAATTTCCCAAGAATCTCCCGACCACATCGTCGAAGCCATTAAGCGGCAGATGGGAAATAAGGAATTCTTCGTCGTTTATCAAAACAAGAAGCTGAGCTCGGAATTCATTTCTGCACTGATTTTGAAAAAGCTGAAGCAGGATGGCGAGAAAGCGATTGGCCCGATCACCAATGCGGTCATCACGGTTCCCTACTATTTCAACGATGTTCGTCGTAAGGCAACACAGGATGCAGGTCGTATTGCAGGTCTGAATGTTGTTGACATCATCAACGAACCGACCGCCGCGACACTCGCCTACGCCTGGATGAAGGGTGAACTGGGGCGATCCGATCTCAAACAAGAATCCAAAACCATTCTGGTCTACGACCTCGGTGGGGGAACCTTTGATGTCACCGTGGTTCGCTACACGCCAACCCAATTCCGGGTATTGGCCACGGACGGTGATGTGATGTTAGGGGGGATTGACTGGACCAAACGGATCACAGACCACGTCGCCGAACAATTCTATCGCAAGTTTAGCGACGATCCCCGCGAAGATGCCGAAGCGATCCGAAACTTCACGGTCGAATGCGAAGATGCCAAACGAGCACTCAGTACGAAAACTCAGGTCCCCCTGTCAGTTTACTTCCACGGCAAGACCCTCACCCTGCAGTTGACCCGGAAGGATTTCGAAAGAATGACCTCCGATCTGCTGCAACGAACCCGCGATACGACCGAGCTGGTGATGCAACAAGCGGGTGTTGAGCCAGGATCACTGGACGAAGTGGTGCTCGTGGGTGGTTCAACCTACATGCCTTCCGTCGAACAAATGCTACTCGAAGTCTGCCAGCGAACTCCTTCACGTGAACTGAGACCGGAAGAGGCTGTGGCTCAGGGAGCCGCAATCCATGCTGCGATCCTCGAAGCCCGGGAAAATCGGGGAATCGAGGGACTCAGTGCCCTCGTATCCGCTCGCTTGCGAACCGTTCAGACCAGCGACGTGAATTCTCATTCACTTGGAGTGAAGGTCACGAATCCGGACGATCGGACTCGCAAGATGAACCACATCATGATCCCTCGGAATTCGACGATCCCCTTCAGCGTTAGCCAGCGATTTGTCACCAATTCCTCGAATCAGAAAACGATTCACCTCTACATTCTGGAAGGGGATGCGACCGATCCCGATGCCTGTACCCAGATCGGCGATTTCCAGATCGTGGGACTTCCTGCGAACCTCCCGGCGAATTCTCCCGTCGAAGTCACTTACAGCTATGACTCGAACGGACGGATTCATGCTGTTGCCAAGGAATTGACGGGTAATCGGGTCGCTACCACCGAAATCGTGCGGAACTCGGGGCTAACCGATCAAGGTGTCAACAACTTTGAATTGCTCGCCAAAGATTACCAGGTTGAATAATGTTTGAACCTTGCCCCCGCGAGCAAGAATCTCGGTACGCGGGGCTGAACGTCAGGCGGATTCATCGCGGGGATTAATCCCAGATCCGTGTTTGGTGAGAAAAACGCAAACCGGGGGAGTTCCTGAAAGACTCCTCTGGTTTGCGTCTGATTTTTCTGCTGAGACTTCGCGAGCCGCATTGCATCAAAACAGGAGGTTTTCCTCATGGCCATTGACGTTTATAAAGAGTGGTTAGGAATCCCCGAAGGGCCTCGCCCTCCTGACCACTATCAGCTGCTGCGGCTGGTTCAATTCGAAGACCACGTCGATAAGATCCGAAAAAATTACAAAAAACTGAATGGCCATGTGCGGAAATATGCAACCGGCCAGTATTCCGATCAATCGCAACTGCTACTCAACGAGCTGGCCAAAGCGATGCTCTGCCTCACCGATGAAGAGCTCAAACAAGAATACGACCGCAGCCTTGGTAGGGTCATCGACGACCGGGACGAGTCGGGTCGAAGGCCAATGACTTCGTATCTTCAGGATGAAGGGGCAATTACCTCTGACCAGGCCAAAGAGGCCAAGACGCACGCAGAACGAACGGGACTCTCGGTGCGTGACGCAATTGTCCAATTAAAAATGGTCGATCAAGAGACCGCTGCGCGGGCATTTGCCAACGAAATTGGCCGCTCGTACGTTGACCTTGCAGACCTGGTGCCAGAAAACGACGTGCTGGATCAAGTACCAAAAAATGTCGTTCGTCGGCAAAATTGCCTCCCCCTGTTTACCGACGAGAACTCGGTCGTCGTCGCCTGTGCCGATGAACCCGATTCCGAACTCGAAGACGAGATTCGGCTGCGGTTTGGCAAACCGATTCGTCCCGTGATCGCTTCTGGCAAAGCGATCAATCAGGCGATCGCCATCCACTACGCGGCGGGAATGCGCAAGGAAGTGGCGGAACCAGCAAAAGGAACGGGAAAATCTTCCGCCAAGACATCCGCCCAAAAAGCGACCGCTGCCGCAAAACAAGCCGCTCCCGAATTATCTGAGGGTGAAAAAGCGGAACGAAAACAGCTAGGCTTGATCTTTATGTGCTGGGCGATCGTGGTCCCCGCACTGCTCGATACCTTCGTCCTTTGGGATCGTGTCTATCGGTATGTTCTGCCCCGGTTTATGGAGTGGTTTCCTTATCTTTGCACGATCTTTATCGGCCTGCCACTGGCATTTCTCATATACCAGACCCACGTGAAGCCGAAACGGTAAACGTCAGCCAGATATACTTCACCCTCGTAACGTGACTTGAAGGAACGGACGAAGACCGTTTACAGAGTCGCTCGACAAGAAGGACAAGCCCGATTGCCCGAGATGCTGACCAATTTCCGGCAAAAGGGGCATTCGATTCGTTCGGCCTTGGCAATGTCACTCTCGGCAAAATCACTCTCGGCAAAATCACTCTCGGCAAAATCGATCCCGGCGGGAAAATTGTCCGCAGAATTCGAATTTTCGAATTGATTCGGGACGAGGGCCTCCGAGGAATCCGACTTTAACCCCAAGGACAGCAGATACTGAATCGTGTTTGAGAGAATGATCAACGGATTGAGTATCATCGAGATCGCACCCCACCAGCCCAGTGTGAGGTTCACCAAGGTGTACTTCCAAAAGACCCCATTAATACAAGATTTGCAGAGACGACATTCTGTTGATTCCGTAAAACGCATGACCAGCACACCAATGTTTTGATACAAATTAACGCGTCTGGTCGGGGCTTCAACACCACATCGTTCGCAAGGCATTTCACTTCCTCCGCTTGGGAATTTGACTGCCACAGTAACGGTTTGTCATGATGCGCAGTCAAATGCCAGTGGCAGGGCCTATGCATGCGACAAGCGGAAAAACTAGCCGAATCGCAATCAAACCGTAAGGCAACTCTTCCTCCGCAAAAAGGCTGGCTTGTTATCTCAGCGTTGCTCTCGCCCGACCCCTTCAAGGACGAGCCTCAAGGACGAGCCACCCTGGCTTCCAATTGCCGCGCATCGTCCGCATATTGACGATCCAGATCCGAAAAATCGACCCCCGTTAACTCATCCAGACTGTCGGCCTTCTCTCGCGTCCGTTCATCCGCACTGTATAGCTGGGCGAGATGTTTGACCACGGCCTCGCGGTAACGCCCGTTGTCATATTGCATGAAGAACCGTGCCAGCCCAGCCGCCTGAGTGTAGTTCTTGGCGAGTTCGGCGGCCCCCTGAAACTCGACCATACCATACCCCGAAAATTCTCGCAGAGGGACATAATATTTTTTTTCCAGCAGATTAAGCCGAGCCCCCACAAAGCGAATATAGCTCGGGTCACCCAGAGAAAACGAACCATTCTGACGCTGAAAAGATTCCATATAACAGGCGATCCCTTCGATAATCCAAAAGTGATTTCGTTCACTGATCGTCCGATTCGAATGATGGCTTTCAAAAAAAAGTTGATGCGTCGCTTCATGAAAGAGCGTTCCATCATGATCGTTGGCAGGGTCGTAATAAAAGTGCGCGACCCGGTCATGCGTCATGTAGACCCCATTGGTCTGATCGATCGAGGGAAAGAATTTTCTCAGTCGTTCCAGATATTCCTCGCGCGTCCGATAAAAATGGACGGTGTACGGTTTATCGGCCCGCATCGATTTGGACGTGCCGTCGAACAGTTTCTGCAACTGCTCGGGAGTATGAAAAAAGCCAGCAAACGTCTCGTGAAACACGCCGTAGAAATCTTCCAGGGCTTTCCCCATCTCGACGCCACGTTCCAGACTGACGTTCGTCTTGATCAGATAGTGATCGGTCCGAATTTCCCAAGCCGAATTGAAATCACGCCGCAGCTCTTTCTCTTTTTCCGCCGAGATCCATCTTCCCTTAAAGTTTCGCTCACCCGCCATGTAACGCTCGATCTGCGAACGGGGCAGCCAGCCAAACTCTTCGTGCCAAACATTCCCCTTGGTTTTGACCTGAGAAAAGGCAAAGGGAGTGACCCATTCGCCTCCCAGTCGCACAAACCCCAAAATCTTACGAACCTGGGGGTGATCCGGGTCATGCAGCGCCGCTTCACGGACCAGATTATAAGCATAACCCGGAAACCCTTGATGCAAGGCTCCGCGTGATTGACCGTACAGATCTTTTGCGTACTCAATTTCCAGATGCCGCAATTGTGTTTGCCAATAGCGTTCATCCCCACTCACACCCGGCAAGATTTCCGCCCGCATTTCGGTCGGCAGCTTATCGACCCGCAACGACTGCGCCTCGGGAACGATCATCCGCGATCGGACTTTGCTGGCTGCGTCGTCCAGGTTTTTCTCGTCGCAAAACTGAGCCAACTTGGTGATTTGGGTGGAAAATTCGCGGAAACGCTCTTTATGCCGCTCCTGAATCGCCTGCAAATTGTTCCGGCCCTTGGACGATTGCCCCAGCGTCGGTGCCGGCCAGAAACACGCCAGCAACACGACGAATCCAATCGATGCCGTAAGGCTCGTCATTCGCGTGACAGAGTTCATCAAAATTCTCGTTGACCAGCAACCACCCAATAAATCGACCTGCCAACCGCAGGCATGCGCATTTTAGAAAACCCGAGCAACTCCTGATAGACGAATCGTCAACCGAATACGACACTGCCGCGTGGAACGCAACCATTCTCGATCATATGAATTGCCGACAGCCCATGAATTGCCCACGGTTACTGCGAACCCGATCGCTTCCTGGCGGGAATCATAACCGTCTCAGGGGATTTCATAGCGGTAGAAATCGAACGATCCATTTCGTTCACTCAATAACACCAACTGCTTGCCATTGGCCGTCCAGATTGGATAGTCGTCCTGTTCAGGATGGTTCGTGATGCGGACCAGATCGCTGCCGTCTGACCGCATCACATAGACCTCGTAATTGCCGTCCCGATTGCTGGTGAACGCTATCCGTGAACCATCGGGCGAAAACCGGGGACGTATATCCTGGCCCGGACTGGTGGTCAGTCGCCGAGCGTTTTCGCCCTTCGCGTCTGCACCATAGATCTCGAAGTCGTCATCACGGCTGGAACTGAAGACGAATGACGAGCCCTCGCGAGAAAAATGAGGCCAATTATTCACCCCCTGTGAATCGATCAGCGTTTTTCGATCCTTCCCCTGCACGTCGACCGAGTAAATCTGCTGCCGCCCCTCTTCGGGGTAGCTGAAAAGAACTCGCAAATGATCCGGCGTAAATGCCGGGCTTCGCAGCCCCGAAAATCCCCCTCCGGGAGGGACTTCGTACGTTCGATTATTCATGAGATCAACAATCACCAAAGCGAGACTCAGATTCCCCCGGCTCTGGACAAACGCCAGAAAATGACCATCCCGCGAGACGGCAGGCTCGAATTCGGATCGCGTTTCTCCAGGGTGCAGCGGAACCGTGGTTGCATCAACCAACGAACGTTTCATCAAACGTAACTGATTCGGCTTTTCCAGCAAAACATACAGCAATTCGGTCTCTTGGGGAGAAGAAAAGACAGGATCGCGTTTGGCATGGCCGTCGGTGGTCAAACGGACTGGCTCCGCCCCTTGGACGAGACATGCGTGCAGGCTCAGCACCAGCAACACGAAAGGGGAACAGTGAGTCAATCGAGGAACCGAGCCCCGACGAAACAAACAAACATCCCTTTTCCGACGAGGGTGTTGGACCGACATGCTCAATAAACTGGTGAATTCTCGCTTTGTCGCCGGAAAAACGAGCCCGTCGCGGAGCCCCCCAGGACCTGATTGCCGTGCTGGTTTTGTCATAATAATTCCTGAATCACTGTTCCCCCTTCGAGGACTTTGAGTTCTGCTCGCGCCTGGGTATCGACCCCCGCCAGATCACAGATCGTGGTGCCGACCATTTTGGGCGTGATCGCCGTGGTCAACGGATCTTCCGCATACTTGTCACTGCTGCCGATCACCCGCCCCGGTTGAACCCCGCCCCCCGACCACAGCGAAAAATAACAGCGAGACCAATGGTCGCGGGCCGCACGATTGGTGATGCGCGGTGACCGCCCGAACTCACCCATCGCCACCACCAGCGTCGAATCGAGCAGCCCCCGTGATTGCAGGTCGTCCAGTAGCGCCGAAAAGGCTCGATCAAAGATCGGGCAATGCGTGTCCTGCAAAAGCTCAAAATTATAAATGTGTGTGTCCCAGCCGAAATCACAATTCGGAGTCATACATTCGACGTACTCGCTCCAGTTGACCTGAATATAGGGAACCTCCGCCTCAACCAATCGCCGGGCAAGTAGACAACTCTGACCAAATGTCGTCTGACCGTAACTGTCGCGGGTCGCTTGTGATTCTTGAGTCAGGTCAAATGCGGCGCGAGATTGTGGACTGGCAATCAGTCCGTAAGCCCGTTGATACGTTCGATCCCACTCGGACATCCCCGCACGATCGAGCTGCCGAAGTGTGGCATCCAGGCGTGAGCGAATCTCATGTCGGTCCGAAATCCGATTGGGGGTCAGCCCTTCCAGCAACTGCAACGAGGGAATCTCGACGGTCCCATCATCCGCACAACTTACCATGAACGGGTCTGCCCCCTTGCCGAACTTGCCCCCACCATATCCGTCGATTTTTCGCACGACATCACGAGGTATTCCGCGTCCAATCATGGCGAATGGTGGCAGCGATCCCTGATGACCCCGATGCTTCCCGACGATCGCCCCAAAATTGGGCTGCACCGGTTCCGGCCGCTCTTCAAATCCCGTCAACCCGACCGTCCCGGCGTCGGGGTGACCCGGCTGACTGGTGACATGCGAGCGAATCAGCGAAAACCGGTCGCTCCGAGCCGCCAGCCTGGGCAACAGTTCACTATAGTGAACCCCCGGCTGTTGTGTCGCAATCGTGGCAAACGGACCACGATATTGCGACGGGGCCTTGGGTTTCGGATCAAAGGTATCGATATGACTGGGAGCCCCCCACAGCCAGACGAAAATGACCGATTTCGCCTTCGCCGCCGGGGCGGCATGCAGTACACGCGGAGAACCCAGCATCAAGCCTGCCGGAATACTCGCCCCCCATTTGAGGACTGACAGACGCCCAATCCCCTGACAGGTGGAAGCTCGAAACGAACCAATGTCAAACATGAGCAGGACCTCAGTTGCACAAATGATCAGACCATATCACTCTGTTGAAAAACGGGGACAGGCACCTCAGACCGCGCATCATTCCAGTCGATTTTTGTTTTCACTCGGAGCCAGTCCCCGTTTTTCAACAGACTGATCTGAAAAACGGGGACAGCCACCTCAAACTGCGTATCATTCAAGTCGATTTTTGTTTTCACTCGGAGCCAATCCCTGTTTTTCAACAGACTGATAGGACCCATATTGTGACCCGGTTGCGACCGAAACGGAAGCCCGACTTGGGACTTGGAACCAGTCCCCGCCAGAGAATCTCTGGCCGAAGGGGATCTCGTTCGGGTAGAATTTTGCGGAAGTCTGACGTGCGATCAGATCATACGATGAGACCATACGATCAGATCATACGATGAGACCGGAAGCAGACCAGAAGTCACCGTTGCGGGCCAACTCAGGGGACAAACACCCGGTTTCCGTCCCCTGCCGTTTTCCGGGCCAACCTGATCCCATCCGCTCACCAAGATCGTCAGTCCCTGCAAAACAGGGTTTTGTCGCAGAAAAATTGAGTCTGTCCCTCGGCCGTCACAAAACGGCCACCCTCGAAAACGTATTGAGTATCGGAGATTGAAAATGTTGGATCGGCGGCGTTTTCTCAAAGCGATTTCAGTACCCGTGATTCTCGGTAGTGGTGTTTGCGTCCCTCCCGCCTGGGGCGATCCGTTGTCCGAGGGGGTCGATGTCGTCCCTACAGACAAAGGGGAAGACCTCTTCCGATATCTGCGGCGGCAAACGGGAAAATTTGAGCTGGATCTCTATCGAAAATTGCTGGGAGCCGCGAACGAATTCAAAGAAGGAGACGCGATTGTTGGTGTGGCTGCTGCCGATGAGCCTTCGCGCGTCCGGGCGCGACAACTGCTCGCCAATTCCAAAATTGCGGATCTGGTGGCCCACCCCCCTTGGCAAGATCGCTTGTCACAGTGGAACGATCGCTTCGTGTTGCACGAACGCCGACAAGCCTGGAACGACAAAACCGTTGGCGATCTGAAACACCATTTACTCACCGCAACCGCCACGGAAATCCATGAGTTACTGCCGGGGCTGACGAGTGACCTGATTGCCTGTCTCGTCCGCCTGATGACCAACGACGAACTGATCGCTCT
>CAMBQP010000009.1 GCA_945869955.1 Schlesneria paludicola DSM 18645 | reverse complement strand
TTGGTGGCGGCGGCGGCGGCGGCCAGCAAGGTGGTGGCCAGCAAGGTGGCCAACAGGGTGGTCAACAAGGTGGCCAGCAGGGTGGTGGTGGTGGTGGTGCAATCACCGTTCAACAGCCTGTTGTCGAAACCATCAACGTGTCGACCACGGTGAGTGTTCCCGACGGCGGGAGCGTCCTGTTAGGTGGAATTAAGCGGCTGAAAGAAGGCCGAAAAATGGCTGGGGTTCCGATCTTGAATAAGATCCCTTACGTCAGCCGATTGTTCAAAAACAGTGGTGTCGGACGTGAAACGGAAAGCCTGATGTTGATGGTGACACCTCGTATCATCATCCAGGAAGAAGAAGAAGAATTGCTGGGTATCCCACGCAACTGATTCTGATTGAAAAGCCAGCTACGGTCGTTCACTCACACAGAACGACCGTAGCCTGTGCGAGCCAAAATTCGAGACCCCCCCGAGGCTCTGTCGCAAGTCCTCGGCCGCCGCGATCCGACCGGGCTGGATCGCGGCGGTTTTTTTATTCTGCTTCCTCTGGATTCACTTTGCACCGAATGGGGCATTGAGAAATCAATCAGTCGGTCGACCGGCTCGGAAAAAAACGAGGATCAAACCGATTGACTGAAAAGAATCCCGTCGTTAAAGTTCCGGTCAGGACGAATGTGCCGGTTTTCAGATTCCTGCACATTTTTCCGGGAATTCGGACGAGAGACTCAATCTTGATCCCCATTCCGCCGATAAATCATTGCTGGCTCCGTGGCCAAGTGGCTAAGGCAACGGATTGCAAATCCGTCATCGTCGGTTCGACTCCGACCGGAGCCTCTCGATTGAACCCCTCGCAAAACTTTGGTTTTACGAGGGGTTTTTCGTGTTCTGAGCCCGAGTTAAAGTGGGTCAATGACAACTGGGTGCGTGAAACTTCCGTTTTCCGTTTTCAGAATCTCGAATCGTTTTCTCTTCCTCTTTGCATGATTCGCGTAATTCGTAGGACTCTTAGTTCATCATCTTCGCATTTTTGCAAAGGGTGTGATTCACGAATCGAATGCCGTATTCCATCGAATCCCTGATTCCATGAATTTGGCTGATGGCTTCCGTGAGCCGGGGACCATCAAGCCTGCGGAGACCGCCCAGTTCGATCGTCCGGTCCGTTGAGAGGGACCGATCAGGGAACGAAGCCGTCCGATTTGCTGCAGAGTCAAGTCTTGATACCTCGTGCGCTGGGTTTGTGGTTGAACCGTGATGGTGAGCCCGCTTTCGCGATTTCGATCCATACCCACGGCCCGAGAAGCGGCTTCAACGCCAGTATGAGCCCCCAGCAGCACGCAGCGACGAACCCTGCGAATCATCCGATCACAACCACAACTTCATCCTGCGCAAAGACGTCCGCCCTGACGATTTTGACCAGTATTCCGCTCGAAATCAAACGAAATCAAGACCCAAGATTCAAACAACTCCTGCAAAGTTGGTTCGCCTGTTCCAGGCAGCCCTTTGGCCCGCTAATTTTTTCCTCAGCAAAACGAAAGAGCGGGGGACTGCTGACGCCGGTCTCTCTCATGAAAAACCGTTTTACAGGCTAGACGATGGGGTTCACGGTACAGTAAAATATGGTTGTTGCATGAACCGGTTTACTCTCTAAACTTACAGATTGGGATTGAGATGACAACTGACCACACGACGAATTGGCCCGACTTGGCGGTGGGGCTGTACGAACGGCTGACGGAGAAAAATGCGGTCATCGCTTACGAATTTTTAGACATGCATGTCAAGATTCCCAGCGGCACTGGCCCAGCTGCGGAACACGCAGAGTGGATTCTGAACGGGACGATCAAGATCCGTACGGAGCGAACGAATGAGGGCCCAAACTAACATTGGTCGGCCGCCTCGACGGTAGTATTGGTGGCCGGCCAGCAAGCCTCATCGCAGAAAAACAAGATTTGACCCTCGTAATCAGTAATTTGAGGACGTTAATTATCCTAAGACGGAATTCGCGCTGTCGCCTGCAACCAGTTCTTGAAATGCTGAGTCAGTCGAATATTCGATTAAGAGTTCGAGCAAGCTGGTTGGGCGTCTTTGAAGTGTCACCGCGACCGAGTTGGATCGTGCGTCTGCTCCTCCCGAATTGACGAAGTCTGAGCATGTTTGATTTGAGCGGCGAGGAAAATTTTGGGGTATGATCGGTCTGGGGCGGACTCGAAAATTGCCTGGCACGGCACTCGTGAGAAAGCAACTCAGCGACCGATTTCCGCGCGAGAATCGGTTTATATCGTTTATCAATGACAGTTGGTCATCGCTGGCGGAGTTACTTTGTTATTCAGATTTCATCGTCTTTTACTCAGGCGTCGCCGAGCGTTCAAGTTCGCGGTGGTCTGCTCCGTCCCGACTTCGATGAAACGGCCCCCCAAAGCCAAAACGTCGTCAATAACCAGATCGCAATCGTAGTATTTGTTTGAGGCAATCAATGTCCGATCGTGAATATATCGTGAATCCTGATGTGGTCCTGATTGGTAGCGGAGTGATGTCTGCGAACCTTGGGGTGATGCTGAAGCTGTTAGAACCTCGACTTTCCATTCAGCTCTACGAAGTCACCGAAGATTTGGCTCAGGAAAGTTCTGACGGCTGGAACAATGCCGGAACAGGCCATGCTGGTATCTGCGAGCTCAGCTACACCCCGAAGCGCGAAGCAGACGGATCGGTCAACGTGGCGAAAGCCATTGAGATTTATGAGCAATTTGAACATTCGAAACAGTTCTGGAGTTATGCCGTCTCGAGCGGTCTGATCGATCAGCCAAAGGAGTTCATTAACCCGATCCCCCATTTGAGTTTTGTACACGGCGAAACGCAGGTGGATTTCTTGAGAGCCCGCTACACGGGCATGAAATTACATCATTTCTTCCGGGAAATGGAGTTCTCCACAGAACGAGATACAATCTCACGTTGGGCTCCGTTATTGCTCGAAGGCCGTAGCAACGTGCCGATCGCCGCGACAAAAATGAATAGTGGAACCGATGTGAATTTCGGCGCACTGTCTCGGAAACTCTTGAAATGGTTTGAACAGCAGGAAGGATGTGGAATCGCTCGGGGACATCGAGTCGTAGGATTAAGAAAAGTCGACTCCACATGGGAAGTGAAGGCGAGACATTTGGCTTCGGGTGACGTTCATACGAACCGTACGAAATTCGTCTTCGTTGGCGCTGGGGGGGGAAGTCTCCCACTCTTGCAAACGGCTGGTATTCCCGAGGCGAGGGGACTCGGTGGATTTCCGATCGGAGGCCAATGGCTGATGTGTGACAATCCCGAGATCGTTGGCATGCATCAGGCGAAGGTTTACGGGCAGGCGCTCGACGCGGCTCCGACGATGGCAGTTCCACACCTCGATACACGCATTCTCGACGGCAAAAAAACTCTGCTTTTCGGCCCATTCGCAGCATGGACAACGAAGTTTCTCCACCAGAAAGGGCGTTTTACAGACCTTCCCTTTTCCGTTCGCCCCGACAATCTTTTGACCCTGATGAAAATCGGCTTCTCGAACCTGGATCTGATTCGCTATCTGATCCAGCAAGGGAGGCAAAGTATGGCGGATCGCCTGGAGGTGCTTCATGTCTTTTACCCTGCGGCTAAAATCAGTGATTGGAAGTTAATTGACGCTGGCATCCGCGTGCAGGCAATCAAAAAGACGGATGGACAATCGGGTATCGTCCATTACGGCACCGAGATCATCACTAATGCAGATCGCAGTATCTCGGCTTTGCTTGGAGCGTCACCCGGCGCATCGGTCTCTGTGAATATCATGCTCGAAGTGATCAAGAAGTGTTTCCCAGAACTGTTGGCCAACCCTCTCGGTCGAACTCGAATGAAGGCGATGATTCCCACTTATGATGAAGACATCAAACTGTCTGTGAATTCCGAACGGTTTTATGCCGTACACCAACAGGCAAATGAGATCCTGCAGCTAACCTGACACGAGGCTCTCAGAAAAAGCGCGCATTCGACGTCCATCCAGGCAGGGTATTACGCAAGTTGATCAATCACTTTGCTAACACGGAATCAATCAAGCTGCGCGATGAGATTCAGGCGTTATCTCTGGCATCCGTCCCCTTCACGAAACCGATTCCTTTCTCGCATCGCGAATTCAAACAGGGCGTTGCACTCCTGCTCCAACATCCCTCCGAGGATTGCACATTTCCACGCGGGACTGGAACGAATCACTTCTTCCGCCAGAATGTCGATCTGTCGCCATCCCATTCGTTGTAAAGACCGAATCGAGGTGCCGAAGACAACCGTTTCGATCCCTGTCCAAATGATCGCCGCCTGGCACATTGGACAGGGCACTGCGTTTGAGTAAAGGACCAAGTTTTTTTCTATCGATTTCGGGGACGGCAAGGATTAACTGATTGATGGCGTCGATCTCTCCGTGCCATGTTGGATTCAAACGCGATTTATTCCAGCCTTCGGCCACGATCTTGCCTGTGTCCCGGTCTACGATCACAGTTCCAAAAGGATGCTCGGGGACGTTGCCTGCCAACTCAATGGCCCGCCGCATGTAAAGTTCGTGGTCGAGCTCTTTCATGCTACGCTCCGTTTATTTCTGAAAGTGATTTCGGGGTTATGTGGTAGCCATTTCCGATAATCAAAAAGATTCGGTCACTCGTTATTGCATCGCACTCCCGGCAATTGAACAGGCCTTGGTGGGGGTTACGCTCGACAGGAACCAGATTCCAGTCATCGTTAGCGACCCAAATTTTTGGGGAGGAAGTCGACAAATGAGCTGCGTACCTTCTTTTTCGCACTCTGACAAAGGATCAAGGCAAGTGACCTGAATTCAAGCCGCCAGCGTGATTCTCTCGATCGTCTTTCGCTCAGGATATGGCGGGCTTTTCGCTCAAATCCCTTTGGAGTCCACCCTCTTGTAAGGCAATCACCTCGGACGTCACCGCAGTCGATACGGTGGGCTGTGGCTGCGGTTCGAATGGATAGGCGAGTTGATCGAGCAGCGAATCCGGAACTTTTGCCTTGATACCGTATGAGTGAGGCAATTCGGCTTTTGGCAGATACAACGTCCCAAAAATCCAATCCAGCCAGGGAAGAGTCGAGGCATAATTGCGGTTAATCGGTGTCATGCTATGGTGCCAATGATGAAACGCAGGGGTTGAGATCAGCCATTCCAGTGGACCGAAACGCCATTTGAGATTCGCATGGATAAAAAATCCCCAAACAACACCAATCACCGCAATCAGCGCGGGAATGATCGAACCCGGCAATCCCGGCTCGGCCAAACCCAGCATGAAAATCGGAATCAATCCGCAGAACCGACCGAAGACCATATCGATCGGGTGGGCTCGCGTATGCACCAGGAAATCCATCTGCTCGGCACTGTGATGAATGGAATGAAACCGCCAGAGAAAGGGAATGACGTGACTGAGGCGATGTCCCCAATAATAGCCAGTCTCACCCGCCACCAGTCCCAGGAGCGTACGAGCCCAAAACGGCAGTCCGGCGATCATCGATAAAAACTCGGGTGGAATCGCCCGCTGCACCGACCATGCCAACATACCCATAGGGTAACTGAGCAAAATGGCGGGAACGAGATTATTCAGAAAATAATAGACCAAATCGTTGCCGATCTGGCGGCGCCAATGATTCCTCTGATGTGCGGCAAAAAGCCGCTCAAGTGGCGCGAACACCACCACCAGAATCGTTAACCACAACGCCAAATGACTGACCTGCGAAGTGATGGCGTACAACTGGGGTATGAGATCTTGTTTCATGATTCGGAAAACTTGTGAAACGTCTGCAATTGAGCACCATGTGTGCTGGTCGAACGGGGGCACATCGCCCCTGTTTTCACTTTGCGAAATTGTAACCAAACCGAGTCGCTTTCTGCACGCTCAACGACCGAGCGGGGGGCGAGAATTGGGTGCCGCTGAGTTCAGGGTCGGTGCCAAATGCATTCATTCCGGCAAATCTTTCACGTTCAATCGGCAAAATTTGCCTGATTTTTCCAATTTTTCAGGTACTCCTAAGCTCTTTGATCGTTATATTTTACGTCGGCAACCTGTTTTTGTGCGATCGGATGGCGGCATGTGAGACTTGAACTTCAGTTTCTCGGTCGTTATCACTGGTTTGTCGCAGGAATTGAGTCAGGAAACTTTTGCAAAAGTCTGCTGAGATTTCCTGCGACGAAATTGGACAAGCCCCAGGGATGTGGGCGCTCGGTTGGTGGTTGTGGCATTTGGGTAATGTCTGCGATACCTCCGCGGTGGGTCCTTCGGAATCTTGTGGGATTTCGAATCCAGATGATAATTGTGTTGTCCTTACCACAGCTTTGCTCTGTGGTCTGCAGCAGCGATAGTGATTGGAATGGAATTGAAATTCCATCAGTCGTTCCGGTATTTCGCAAAGTGCGTTGAGGCGATGCTGATCCCTCACGTTTTGTGATTGTGTGTCGGAGTTGCGTCGCGCTGTTTTTTTCGAGTTGCGGTTCGGGGAAGAGCGGGTCAGGCTCAGATTCCGTGCTGCGTTGTTGCGATCAGCCGTATTCGTGGATCCCTCGTTGGATCGCGGCGCGGCGGGCCGCCACTACGGTAGCGGTGGCCTTGCCAGAAATTCCTGATTGAGTACTTGAAGAAGGAAATTTGATGATGAAAATTCAATGGATCATCGTGGTGTTGGCGGTTTCGCTGTTTGGGACCACAGCCGAAGCCCGTGGTCGAAGAATGGTTTGGCAACAGCCTGCCGTTCAGTACTCTCAACCGGCAGCACCGACCCAGTACTACGCTGCCCCCACTCAAAACTACACCGTTGTGGCTCACACCGCAGCTCCGTTGAGCGAAGTTCCCGCAAACTAGACGGTTGTTTCCACGAACCAGATTGTGCAAACCAGCTCAGTGGAAACGTCGAATGGCGGAATTGTTCAGGCGAACGTCGTGATGCCTGCTGTCACGTCTCCCGCTCCTGCGATGCTTCCTGCCCCAGCAGCTGCGGCAGCCGGCAGTGCTCAGTGGAAAGCCGAACAAAGTGCTCGGATGGGGAGCGTTCAGCATATTGGCGGCGGGTTTGGTGGTGGCAGTTTTGAAGGGAATGGATTCGGGGCAACCCCGGATCAAGCCGTGAGAAACTCGTGTTTCTGGGGCCAGCGGACTCCCATTGAAATCGGAGTTGCCCGCGGTGCCAACGGTTACTATGCGACCATTTTCTATCGCTGATTGACCGCCGGAATGTCTTGGCAAGTGATCAACATCGACGGGGTCGCAATCGAATTGCGGCCTCGTCCGTTTTTTCAAAAGGCTTTGATTCTCTCTCTCTGGGGCCCGCGTTCGGATCGAGCAATCCCGTCCTACCCCCTTCGCTCCAAAAAACGCACCTCTGTTTGGCGTTTCGGTCTCGATTTGCCGAATATCAAGATTCTTGCGAAGTTTCTTGTCGTAACGATTACTCCGTTGCCGATATCTCAAATAGGCGGTTTCGCGTACTTTGCACGGTGCTCGTGTGCGAGGGGGCTGGCCCATCGGACAAAACGGGTTCCGACGCGAATCCGACACCGTCAGTTCAAGGAGGATAAACGATGCGACGTGCGATTTTGGTTCTGCTGCTGCTGGCGGCTGCGTTCACGGTAGGCGGACAATCCGCACAGGCGGCTGGCGAGGGTCAGCCTTCCGATTGGGGTCGTTTTAACTACTACCCCTATGTTTACTACCCCCACAATTTCCAGGCACCTCAGCAGTACAACAGCCTGTATAACCGTTATCCACACGCCCGACAGTTTCCGGTGTACAACAACGGCTGGTACAACTTTTATCCCGAAAAACGCCCCTACCACAGCGGGCACCATTTTGTTCTCGACGTCTTTTAATGATGCCGATGAACCTGATGGGGATTGAGCGAGACTCTCTCGACCCCGTTTAAGCGAGTAGCCTGACAGTCGCAAGACTGTTCAGGCTGCCTTCATTTGTGGGCACTTGTTCATACCTCACGTTGCCTCAGTGGGGATACAGAAGCATCGCTTTTTGGCCTGTGTCGGTTGTTCGTCGATCCCTGACGGGGGTCAAGCCCACAATCCGCGATGACTCGGTTTCCATCTGCTTCGAACAGTCTCTATGAGCGCCGTCGCTTCGGCTTCACTTTGGTCTGGAATGTCGTCACCGCTTTGGACATGGTCGTCTCGTTTGAAATCGTCTTGGAATCACTCGTGTTTCCAACCCCCGGACGGGATTCGGTTTCAGGTATTGCGGATTCGGTCTCGGGTGGCAAATCGGGCGACTGGGATCGTTCGTTGACAAACTCTTTCAGTTCCGTATTAAAAATCTGGATCAAGGCAAACAAACAGGACGCCACGATCGGTCCGATGAAAATTCCCCATAGCCCTAAAACCTGCAAGGCTCCAATCACACTGATGAATGCGAGCAGTGGATGCAGATCAGCGTCATTCTGCAAAACGTACATCTTGACACCATTATCAAGCATGCTCACCACCCCCGCCCCCCAGACGGCTAATAGCGCTGCCGCAGTCCATTGGCCTTGCAATCCAAGCCAAATGGCACAGGGAACCCAGATAATCCAGGCACCGACAAGGGGTATCAACGAAGCCACCGTCGCGACGGCCAGAAAAATCCAGAAGTGCCCCAGCCCACAAAACTGTAGTGCAATCGCCGTTGCAAATCCTTGAATAAAAGCAGCCAGGAAGGTTGCGGTGACGACGGCCCGTACGACCTTGGCAAATCGCTCACATAACCGGCGCTGATGATCAACGGGTAACGGAATCAGGTCTTCTGCCGCAGCGATCAATGCGGGACCGTCGGCCAGGAAGTAATACAAAGCGGTGATAAAGGTTCCCCCCGCAATACTGTAGGAAGCCACCACTTCGAGGGTTGACGACGCCAACTGGAATGTGCGACGGGCAATCTGACCCGATAACTTTTGCAGGTTGTCGGCAAACTGTTGCTTGAATTCGGCCAAACGCTCGCTCGTGATACTTTCAGGTATCCACGGTTTCACCTTTTCCAACAGGGGAGTCAAGATCCGATTCCACAAGAGATCGATCGCTCGGTGCCAGTCCCCATCCAGATGCTGTTCGGCCAACGAGTAAAACTGAACGGCGGAAACAAAGGTTCCGACCACTACGGGAACCACAATGATTCCGACGAGCGTCAATGTCGAAAGTGCCGCAGCCCATGAATTTCGCTCCCCTGTTTTACGCAAGAAATAGCGATGTAATGGTTGACTGATCACGGCCAGCACTGCGGCAATGAATAATGGCAGGATAAATTGAGCGATCACGTGAAACATCATGCTGCCCAGCAGCACAATCAGTATCAACAGCACCGACAAGGAAACAATGCGATTCATAAGAACTGTCCCGTTGAAATAAGGATCGCTGGCATCCTGAACACCATCGGGATTATTTCACGGGAGGCGGGACCCAGAAAATCGCCGTCTCATCAATCCCCGCTGCGGTCAGTTCCTGTTTCAGACTTTCTTCAGCCGATGCCCTGGAGGTGGTCGTTCGATAAATCCGCACGCGCAGACCATCTTCGTCGCCAGGAGCTTGCTGAATCAATTCGATCAGTTTTTTCAGGTCGACCGGTATCTCTGCTCCCGAGATTTCGGATTTCAATTTGAACTTGCGATCGTCAATCAAAACGCGGACCACATCAGAAACGTCTTGGGGAGTCACACTGTTTTCTGGATCCAAGGGTTTGATGTCCACGGGTTTGATGTCCAAGGGTTTGATCGCGCCCGCTGGTGATTCGATTGTCGCTTGCGTTTCTCCATCACTCAGGCCCAGCCCAAACTGACTTCCTCCCCCCAGCCCAAACCCTTTGAATTGTCCGAGATAAACCCCCATGCCAATTCCCGCAATCAGGGCCGTTCCCAAAATATTCCGCTTGCGAAACAGGGTTTTACGCGAATCAGTCGCCATCGTTGACCTCATGGATTGCCGGAGAAAGAAAATGCGAACGGGGATTATTTTTTACCAGCGGCCGCAGGACGGAACTGT
The DNA here is from genome assembly GCA_945869955.1 of Schlesneria paludicola DSM 18645. Taxonomy (GTDB): domain Bacteria; phylum Planctomycetota; class Planctomycetia; order Planctomycetales; family Planctomycetaceae; genus Schlesneria; species Schlesneria paludicola_B. Next base: position 45,618 of record CAMBQP010000009.1, on the reverse strand, counting down.
GGCTGTGGTCGATATCCAAAAAGAGCATACTCGAAATTCTGTGTTCCCTGGCCATCTTGTCGCAGTCGCGACGAAATCGCAGGGAGACCACGAGTCAAGGAAAGCCGATGTGAGAGCTGGCAATCCCCATAGCTGCAGAGGATTAACACACTGTTCTTCGTGGGTGGGAACCGGTTGCGGAGTTGTAACACGACATCGACGAACGCTTCGGGCGATTCAATCTCTTTCGTTTTGATCTGCTGGCGATCCGGGCCGATGAGGATTTGCAGCGATCCATCCTCATTCAGATAGAACTCCCAAACATCAAACTGTTTTCGCATTTCCTGGAAGGTCAACAGATGATCAACAACCTGGTCCCCGTTCGATGTGGCGAGTTGTTGGAAACGAGCCTTCAACTCGGCAATTTCGGCAGGGGACAATCCACCCGCTTCATTCTTACTGCGAGGCTGAACAATTTTATTGAGCGTTGCCTCAGGGATCCGGAATAACTCGCGAACCACCTCTCCGAACTGCTCACGGATCTGATGCTGCTCGCGGTCCACACTCCGCTGCTGTGATTCCCATTCGTCGACTTGCCGCCGCAATTCGCGGTTTTCAACGGCAGTCGATTCCCGTTCATGAGCGACGCGGTCGGATTCCTGTTTTGCAACAATCCGCACTTCCATATATTGAGCAAAAATGACGATCAGCAGCAGATCGAGCAATGGTGTTAGCTGTAATGTCATCCTTCGAACACGTGTCATCCATGCCCTCCTGCGGCGATCGATAACTCACGTTTCGTTCGTGCGACGGTTTCTCGCACGTGCAGACGATTTTCGGCCAATCGCTGAAATTTGGTTTCCACAACACTGTTTACAAACATTAAAATCATGGCCGCAATCAAGCCGACGAACGTTGACCAGATTGCATCTCCGAAATAGCGCACAATATCCGCTACGGTCTGTTGTGCGTCACCCTGCCCCGACTGTAATGCCGCACCAATCGCCAGGATCGTTCCTAATACTCCTGCCAGCGGGTAGGCTTCGATCATCGTACGACAAATGGTGTACCAGGTCTCAAAGGACTGCGACTGCAGGTATCGCCTTTCTTCGTCAAGAATTCGCATCCGCAACCAAAGTTGCTGACGCTCAGACGTTTTCGTTGGATCGTCCAGGACATCTTTAACATCTGCGAGAAAGGCATCGATCTGATCAGACAGATTCGAGCCCCGTTCGAGGATACTGCGGTACTTCAGTTCCCGCGTAAACTGATCAAAGTCTGCCGCCATCCGCCGCAGATCGCGCCGTGCCCAAGCCATCAACCAGAAAAACACCAGCAGATGAAAAACAGCCACGGCGGCAATCACCGGCGTCGACAGCCCCGATAATCGATTGAGCAATTGCGTCGACATCTCGGAAGTGAACTGGGGCATCAACGAATCTCGATCAGCAAAAGAATCAATCTCAAGGTCAAAACCAACAGTTCAATACACAGTCCAACAAATCCCGTACGCCGGCGCGTCCAGGCCGTCTGTTTGTGGCGACGTTAGATTTGTGGCTACTTTATCTCAGGTTTGCTTGGGGTTTCCACAGTCACCGCCATGATGATCGGCGAGCTGACCACGGCATCTCCCTTGATCAACTCGATCGATTCGATCTTCTCGATTCGTTTGGGGATGATCGAAAAATATCGGATTTGCTGCCCCCTCAAGGAATAGGCAAACTTCGATTGAGGAACATCAACGCGGCGAATGTAGTCAGAAAAATACTCACCATCACGCAACAGATGATCCTCAGTCTCGCCGTCCGCATATTTCAACCGCACGTTCACACTCACCTTACCCTTATCCCCAGCGGGAAAACCCCAGCCACTGATCCCGCCCAGCATGTGAATCACCGCTGCGGGGGAATTGCAGGTCAAGGAAACGCTCTTGGGCATCCGAGGTGGCTTATCACCGTTGGTACCATACAACATAATCGCATTGGCAACTCGGTCTCCCTGCGGATCGACAAGCAAGAAGGGAACCCCTTCAAAAATCTTGGGACTCCAATCCGGGAAGATTAACTTCTGCTCGTCATGCTGACCGTCATGAAACATCTCTTTCGTACTGACAACGGTCGCCGCCTTGTTAATCGGAATTGGCATATATTTTCCGCGTTGCGTCAGGAATTCCAGCAGATTCGCAATCTCTTCTGGTTTGACCTGTTTCTCAAAACCTTCTGGCATCAGTGACTTGGTCGACGCAATCAACTCTTCAATATCATCTCGTTGAATCGCGTGCTTTTTCCCTTCGGCATCGAAAATTTCGATCGCGGTTTTGGATTCCGATGCGAGCAGCCCGTTCATCACGCGACCATCGGCCAGCACGACGGAATAGACTCGAAAATTTCCTTCAACACTTCGGCTGGGATCGATAATGTGGGTCAACAGTTCCTTTTTCGGATGGACCGCCATTCCCGTCAGGTCCGGACCGATTTTATTTCCCTCACCGCTGTGAAGGTGGCATTTCGCACATTGCTTTTTGAAGACTTCACGACCTGCCACGGCATCGCTGACCTGCTCGGTCAACGGCATCAGTTCGTCAATCACCTTCTGTCGGTCTGGATTCGGAAGCCCCCCGCCTCGTGACAGGATCTTCCGGGCCCGCTCAGCCAATTTTCGAGAAGGATGAGCCGACAAGCGTTGTTTCTGGTCAAGGAAAAGCTCACCAAACTGAATCGTTCCCTGCTCCAATCCATCGAGCAGCGCTTCACTCCAGTCGGCTCGGCTGAGCAATACTCGTAGTGCGGACGGCCGAACGGACGGGGTCAGCGCCGAGAGTGCTTCAACGAGTGCCGTACCAACTTCCGGAGCTTCGCTGGTTCCGATCGCTTCGATCAGCGCATTGGCGAATTCAGGAGCCGTTCGCGGCGTAATCAATTGCAGCAGATCTTTTGCTGCGGCGGGATCGAGTCGGCGGAAATTGATCAACTGCAGGGCGGCGTCGCGTCGCGTCGCGTCGGGTTGCTGATCATCCTTGGCGACTAACAAAAACGAGGCCGCAATTTCGGCTCCGTACTGTTCCAGCTGTTTGCTGCCCGCCCGTGTGGCGAACGTGGCCAATGGGCCACGTGTAGCGGGAGGTGAATTTTTGACCAGATCAACCAAGGCTGTTTCCGTTGCCTCATCGAAGGTCGCCAGCTTTCCTCGCGGCCAACCTTTGGAAAAACCGTTGATGATCGCGGCATTGGTCTGAGCAATCTGCGGTGCCGCGTCTGGCTTTTTGCTGGCAACACTCATCAACGATAACAGCGAGCCAATCGAATCGACCGGAGCACCACGCGCGTAATGTTCCGCGACAATCGCGACGACATCGAGTGGCAGATTCACGCGTTTCGCGCCAACGTTTTTGACCACGGTGCTCAGAAACTCAAAATCATGCCGTGCGGCAGCAGCAATCAAAGCATCGCGCAGCCAGCGGTCTTCAAGATTTTCCGGTACCGACATCGCGATCCGAATCTCTTCCGCTGCCGAGGCGGATGGGGGAAGTTCCGCCAACGTCAGCAGAGCCGCCAGACGCACATGAGAATTCTTGTCCCGCAACACGCCGCTCTGCTGGATCGCTCCCGTCGTCTGCTCTGTTTTCGGCAGTACGAGTAAGGCATTGCGGCGAACTCCCGCCGAAGGATGGTTTAATGCCCGTGTGACCACTTTCAAGGCATCCCGGTTTTGTCCATCGAGGGCTCCACGTCCCTGGAGAGTCCAGAGAGCATGGTTGATGTCTGTCGCCAGACCAATCTCGTCCAGTGACTGTTCTTTGACCATTTCGATCAAAGCCTGCACCACATCGGCCTGACGATTTTCCAGCATTAACCGTTGAGCATGACGACGCCAGAAAAAATTGGGCGAATGGAGGGCCGCGAGTAATTGTTCGGAATTCGCACGAGAAAGATCCAGCGATTGCGCGTTCATCGCCGGCCCCTCATCGTCCGATTTTGCTCCCGGTTTTGCATCGCTCGCGTTCTCGGCCCCGGTGTAGACCACTCGGTAAATGCGTCCATGCTTTTTATCGCGCAGATTGGATTCGTAGGCATTTCCCTTTCCGGTCTTGAAACCGACGGGAGTTGGGTTGTGCTGAATGATAAAGTTGTACCAATCGATCACCCACACATTCCCATCCGGCCCGACTTCGGCCATGATCGGGCCCGACCATTCGTCATTGCTGGCGAGGAGATTCCAGGAATTTTTCGAGCGGAACCCGGCCCCTTCATCACGAATGACAAACGTCGCAATCAAATGCCCGGTGGCTTCCGTCACAAATGCTGTCCGGTTCCAATATTCCTTGGGGTAATTGCGAGCGGTATAAAGCGCGTGGCCAGCGGCCGCAGTGAAGCCACCATGATGGTCCACCTGACGCACTTTGCTCTCATCGAGCGGAGCGAATTGGTTACTGTCCGCAATCCCCCCGAGAACGGTTGAGGACCACCCGCGAACCGCTTCGTAGTAGCGATTGGGGATTGGCATGAATTCGCTTGGATTTCCGTTCGCCGTCGAACCGAAAACCAGCCCCTCTTCACTGAGTCCCAGTCCCCAGGTGTTGTTATTGGTCGACCTGAGAAACTCCAGTTCAGTCACCACCGGATTGACAGAGCTGTCATTTGCCTTCGGATCTGAACCGGCCGCTTCAGTCACTTTGAAACGGAAAAATCCCTGGCGGAACGAGGTCACTTTGCGGCCATCGGTCAAGACGGGTGACGAGTCATTGTATCCTTGCATCGCATAGTACCAGTTATCAAGACCATACTGGAAATTGCTGACTTCGCCGTGTGTATCCCCCATTCCCCAACCGGTAATCAGCACTTTGCGAAAATCGGCTTTGCCATCACCGTCGGTATCTTTCAGGTAAACAGTTTCCTGACCATCCTGGATGATGGCACCACCACGATAAAAAGTGATGGCGGTGGGAATACTTAATTTTTCTGCGAAGACGGTGAACTTGTCTGCCACCCAGTCTCCATCAGTATCTTCCAGAATCCGAATCCGATCGCGCCCCTGCCCCCGTGGTTGCAGTTCATTCGGGTAGTCCGAGGTTTCACAAATCCATAGCCGACCACGCTCGTCCCAATTCATGGAAATGGGCTTCCCCTGAAAATCTTTTTCCGAGGCGAACAGTTTCACTTCAAAACCGACGGGGGTCACAAAGTGCTTCATTGATTCTTCAGGAGAGACCGGGAGCTGCATTTTTCGGACCCCGTTTTCGACGGTTCCCCACTGTTTCCCCGGGGGATAAAATGGAATCTCGGCCTCGACATATTCAAATGGCTTGCCATCAGTCCTCAACTTGGTCATCTCGGGACGATCGGCAAATCCCCTCACGATGCTGGGGTCTTGCCCACAGGCCCAACGGATCCCTCGTTCTACCAAATTGTGAAAACCGGGATTGGCAAACGTCCGGGCGTCATGGCCCCAGGCGGTGTAGAAAACACGACCTTTTCCATGAGTCCGCACCCAAGTCCAGGGCTCTTCGGTCTCACCCTCAGTACGAGTTTCCAACACGGTCCGGTTTTGCTCGTTGTGCTTGGTATGAACGTAGGTTTCATCCCAGCTTTCAAATCCTCGAAAGCCCTTCATCAGGGGATGGTCTGGTTGGGTAATCGTGGTCCGGAATGTTCCGGTTCCGTGCTTCAGAAACTGACCGCCGATCAAACCGACAATCTCGTCGTTGTTGCGAAAGCAATAACTGGCACAATGTAAAGGGATAAACCCTTTGCCACTGGCGACAAAATCCAGCAACCCCTTGGCCTGCTCGTCGGTAATCGCGTCGATGTTCGCGTAGACAGCCAGCCCATCGTATGCTTTGAGCGTCGCGGGGTTGAGGTCGTCGGGAACATCGGTATAAACCAGTTCGATGTTCCGTTTGGCCAAAACGGGTTGCAATTGCTTGAAGCGGACTACCGGTTGATGATGGCCATTGTCGCCAAGGTAGAGCACTTTCAAACGAGGCAATTCAGCGGCGGCTGAGCAGGGTGAGATTCCACACCACAGGAAAGCTGTGATGACAACGGTGGAAACAAGCAAACGCATGGCAAACCTTTTCGTGCAAATCAGATTGCAGACGGAATTGGAGAGAGATTACACAAAATCATAGCCGCCATTTCAAAATTCTGCGACCGTTCCCGCAGATTCTCCGACAAGAACTGACGGTAAAACGCTTACCCAATTGCTCGGGGGACGTTATCCTCTGCCGTCAGGGATTGTACGGAATGATTGATGCCGGAAATTTGGGAGTTGAGATCTGATGCCGAATTCTGCTGCCTGGTCACGATATTGTCAGTATCTTGTCACCGATCGTGAGCTGGGCTTTTCGCTGGATATCAGTCGAGTTGACTTCAAGGAAGCCGATTTCACCCCCCTGATTCCCCGTGTCAGCGCCGCCGTTGGCCAAATGGCCCTGTTAGAGAAAGGGGCGATCGCCAATGCCGACGAAAACCGGATGGTGGGCCATTATTGGCTACGTGCCCCTGAATTAGCGCCGACAGCTGCCATCACCGCCGAAATCCAACAGACACAAGCGAGTATTCGCGAGTTTGCCCGGCAAATTCACGCGGGAGAAATCGAAGGAGCCGATGGACGCTTTCAATTTTTGCTGCTGATTGGCATCGGCGGATCGGCTCTCGGTCCTCAATTCGTGGCAAATGCCCTCGGAACGCCGCTGGACGAGATCCTGCCATTCTTCATCGACAACACGGATCCGGATGGGATCGACCAGATTCTGGGAGAACTCGATGGCCAACTCGGCAAAACCCTGGTGCTGGTCATTTCCAAATCGGGGGGAACTCCCGAAACTCGAAACGGCATGCTGGAAGTGGAACGGGCCTACAAAGCGGCAGAACTCAACTTCGCGGAGCATGCCGTCGCGGTGACACAAACGGGGAGCAAACTCGCCCAGGTTGCCATCAAAAATGGCTGGCTGAAAACATTTCCGATGTGGGACTGGGTCGGAGGACGGACGTCGGTCCTGTCGGCCGTGGGCCTGCTTCCTGCAGCCTTACAGGGAATCTCTGTCGAAGAATTGCTTGCGGGGGCTGCCGCGATGGATCGATTGACGCGCACAACCGACCTCTGGAAAAACCCCGCTGCGCTTCTCGCCATGGTCTGGTATCACACGGGACAAGGCCGAGGTGCCAAAGACATGGTCATCCTGCCTTATAAAGATCGGCTCTGTCTGTTCAGTCGCTATCTGCAGCAACTGGTCATGGAATCACTCGGGAAAGAGCTCGACCGACAGGGAAATGTGGTGCATCAGGGAATTGCCGTGTATGGCAATAAAGGCTCGACTGATCAGCACGCGTATGTACAGCAGTTACGCGACGGGATTGCCAATTTTTTCGCGACATTTATCGAAGTCCTCAAAGATCGCGACGAGCCTTCTCCCGAAGTCGAACCAGGGATCACTTCGGGCGATTATCTGCATGGACTCTTCCTTGGAACGCGTGACGCACTCGGGGAAAATCATCGCGATACCATCACCATCACCATTCAGTCCGTCAATGGCCGTAGCGTCGGTGCCCTGATCGCACTCTATGAACGAGCGGTCGGTTTGTACGCAGAACTGATCAACGTGAACGCCTATCACCAACCGGGAGTTGAAGCAGGAAAAGCCGCTGCAGCAGCGGTCTTAAGTCTACAAGCGAAAGTTCTGGCAAAGTTAAGTTCAGCCCCCCAGACCGCCGAGCAACTTGCAAAGTCGTTGAATCTGAATGATCAAACAGAATGGATTTTCAAAATCCTGCAACACTTGTCGGCGAACCCCGATCGGGGAATCGTGCATCTGCCAGGTGCAACCCCGGCGGAAGCCCGGTTCCGTACGGTGGGTTGAAACAGTTGGTTGAAGTGGTCCTTCGGAAAAAAATAGGACGTATGGAACCAATAGGACGCATACAAATTATACATCCTAATTCTACATCCTATTTTTCTTATAAGTCCGATTCTTTCCCACCAGCGCCCATCGCACCGATCGCTGGGAATCAGCAATCTGTTTTCAAAACGCAGAAACCCGTTGGCCCCTGCTGCGGCAGCTTAAATCTGCAGGTGGTCGAGAGCCTCAACCGGAGTCTTCAGATAGCTGATATAAAACGGTCCAAATTCGGCGTACTTGGCAGATGCGGTATCGAATCGCATCGTGTACACGATCTCTTTAATCGACTCGGGGTTTCTTCCCCACAGAGTGACACCCCACTCCCAGTCGTCATAGCCGGTCGAGGCCGTAATTAACTGGCTGACGCGCCCGGCAAACTTGATGCCGCTGGTGGCATGTTCCGACATCATCGCCGAGCGACTGCTAAACGGTTCCATATACCAGTTCGCCAAGGGATGCCGAATTTTGTTCATCGGGTAGAAACAGGTCACAGGCCAACTCGGAAAATCGGGGCAAAGCCGCTGGCGATTCATCATCGGTAATCGCTGTCCGTAGGCATTCAGCTTGGCTGTGTACGCGGGATCATCGGTCTTCATCCCTTCGCTACGTTGCAACTTGTCTCCGTATTGCTCGACAGTTGGAACGTATTCCGAGACCTCTGTGATCGAGACAAACGAATAGCTCGGTTGCAGTACGGTCCCCAGACGTGAGGCGCGGATCGCCTGACGTACGCCATCAATCAGCAACGGGTCCGAGTCCATAATCATCAATCCCAAGTCCGCTTTGTGACCTGAGACAACCGAGGTTTGTAGACGAGCGGGGGCACCAGGACGCTCGGGGTCGAGCAGATGAACCAACGCTTCACGCCCTTCAGCGAGTTCACTGGGGGAAAGCTGATTCAAAGCCATTTGATCGACACGGTAATACAGATGCAGGCAATGCCAGCCTTCGACGAGTTTTGAGGTGGGGTCAGGCAACGGCGCGTGAGAATGGGTCGGACGATTCACAAACAACTTTCTTGAATAAGAAGGATTTTCCGCAGGGAATGCTATTCGTCTTCCGGTCCCTGTTCGGGCTTGGGGTATCCGGTAAAAAGCAACGGCTTCGAAGCCATTTTGAGTTCTCCCCGTTCCAGCACGTTCAGCACGCTGGTAACGGTGATATTTGTCGAGAATTCTTTCTTCAGGCGGGCGATGATTTCATTGGTGACCATCTTTTCACCCAATCCGCCACCCCCTTCAATAAACTTTCGCTTTTGATCAAAGGCCGCCCAGTAGATCGTCCGTTCATGGTTTTTGGCACCGTCACGACACTTAGTCGCATCGCTCCCCTTACCACGCTGACCATTGACGCGATACATCTCTCGACGTTCAAAAATGATCGCGATCACATTCCAGTCTTTGCTGCCGAACAATCCCATGACAAGGCTCCGGTCTCGAATCAAACTGTGGTCACCGAAACAGCGTTGTACCACGCGGACTGCCGAATCGCCACAAGGGGACGATTCACGTTGACGCTGCGTCATTCCGATCAATCAACACAATCAACGCGGACGGAACACAAATTCAGAATACGAACAAAAACTCATTCGCGTTCAAGGTCGCCCGACAGAACGATTCCAGTCCATATTCGAGCACCAGTTCGACCCCGGCCCCCAATTCGTCGGCCGACGGCTCTCGATGAAAAGCGAGCCGAAAGGCGAGTTGAACTTGCGCTGTCAGCTCACTCCCTGCCTCGTCACGCAAACGTGCGGCAAACTGAGATGACTGCTTGAGTACAAAGCGGCTGTTCAGCAGATTCAACGCTTGCAGCGCGGTGATGGACGAGGTTCTTTTCGGAGCGATCTGACCTGCGTCCGGACAATCAAATTGCCCGAAGATCTCATCCAACTGCATACGGGGCTTCGCCTGATAGACCATCCGTCGCCACTCTGCCGGGCCCATTTCCCGCTTCGAATTGTAAACTTTCACATAATTTGTGTTCGGCTCGAACAAATCGAATCCGGGGCCGTACATTCGATCGTCCAAATTGCCAGCCACAGACAGCATCGCATCGCGTAACGCTTCCGCTTCGAGGCGACGAGGGGGATATCGCCACAAAAACTGAGTGGTTGCATCGGCTTGCAGCCCCTCGGGGCGTACCTCAGCCGATTGACGGTAAGTTGCCGAGGTGACCATCAATCGATGGAGTTTTTTCGGCGAACTGGTGGACTGGGTTTCGCTTGCCAGCCAATCCAGCAATGCCGGGTTTGACGGGGGGAGACCATTGCGGCCAAAATCGCTGGGGGTCGGAACCAGTCCCTGGCCAAAGTGAAAGTGCCAGATCCGATTGGCCATGACGCGTGCCGTCAGCGGGTGATCTGGGGAATTCATCCATTTCGCTAAGGCTTGTCGCCGATCCGCATCGATGGCGGTCTCACTCAACGTCCACGGTGAGCCAAACGAGGCTAAGCCTGCGGGCATCGTCGCTTCCCGGGGTTGAAGTGGGTCACCACGATGTAAGCGGTGTGTTGGTTCGGGAGTGGAAAATCGACCCGCATAAATTACGGCGGTCGTCGAGGTCGATTGTAATCGCTGCCGCAACGAGGCTCGTTCTGCCGAGAGCTGACTGGCAACGGCTCGTTCCTCGTCCCGCACCGAAACCAGTGTCGGTAACGAGGTCAGCTTCCGGTCAAACGGCAATCGATCATCAGAACTCGCAACGACCTGCATCGATTCGGGTGTCATTCCCGCTTCAATGCGATAGCGCGTCGCCACGCGATCTTGAAACTGACCACTTTCAGATCGATCGCGGCTCCAGAGTACCCGATCAATTTCCACTGCGGCGGGAAATTCGAGTTGCACCCAGCCCCGGCCCGGTTCGTTCGAGATCCAGCTGGCGGTATTTCCGTATCGACCATCGTTCACAAACGCGAGTTGGTGAATGTCAAATCCAGGCAAATTGGAGGACGAGGTTGCGACCGTTCCCAGACTCGACAACGCCACGTTCCGGGGAATCGTCTGCGGAGTCGCCATCGTTTCAAAGACTTCCAGCTCATCCAGGCAGGGTTCGCTGCCAGTCGTTGCCTCGATCACAAACCGGACAAATCGTGCTTTGATCGGGGGGAACCGGTCCACATTGGTTTGGCGATGAACGGAAGGACGCAGTTGCGGTAAGGTCGGCTTTTTAAAGACAGTTTCAACGTCTCCCTCCTGCAGACAAATCAGGTCCGCCGTGATGAATGCGGTCGTATCACCCCCCCGTAAAATGATTTTTGATGCGGAAGTCAGTTCGTGCATCCCTGCATCGAAAAAGCCACTCCAGAGTGGTTTTCCCTCTGCACTGCCGGTTCCATCCGCAAAGTGTCTTTGGTCTACTTTGGCAATTTCCTGCTGATCTTGCTGTGTTGTCAGATCTCCGTCTCGATCGAGCACATAACGAGCATCGGGCGAGTGTGTCTCCCATCCGCAGCCCCACGAGAGCCAGATGTGCCACGTTCCGTTGACTCCCGGATTCCAAGTCTGCAGATCACGGCGGGGAACCTCGGACCAGTACGAATAGCTGCGGCCGAGATTGGGAAACCGCTGGGAATCGCCTTGGTCATTCAGCTCCCCTTTTCCGCGTCCCGCCTGATAGGGCTGCAGTCCCTGGCGAGGAATTACGATGGTTTGACTCGCCGCACCGGAATCGCCCGAAAACTCTTCACCCAGCAGCAACGTCGTTCGCGAAAGTTGCCGGGTCGCATCCGAATGTTGAACGGTTCTTTCCCGGCGGCTGACGAAGGATAAGGGTTCGTAATTCGCGAGTTTCTGTTCCACGACACCCAGTTTGGTTTTGATCTGTTCGTTTAGCAGCTGACGCTGTTCGAAATCCGCTGGTTTCAGTGGTCGTTCACCATGCTGGACCCCCGCAAAAACCGCTTTAATTGAATAGTAGTCCGTTTGGGAAATCGGGTCGAACTTGTGGTTGTGGCAGCGGGCACAGCCAACCGTCAGCCCGACAAAAGCACTGGTGGTGGTGCTAACCATGTCGTGCAGTTCATCGGCTCTCTGTTGGGCCGTCAGTCCCGGATCAGGGCTTTTCACGCGATCCATCGCCCCGGTGACCAGGAAACCCGTGGCATCGTCAGCGCCCACGCTGTCACCTGCCAGCTGCTCGAACAGAAACCGATCGAAAGATTTATCTTCGTTGAACGCGCGAATGACATAATCCCGATACGGCCAGGCATTCGGACGGGGCTGGTTTGTTTCAAACCCATCACTCTCGGCAAACTTGACCACATCCAGCCAGTGTCGTGCCCAACGTTCACCAAAGTGGGGTGAGGCGAGCAGTCGATCCACCAACCGCTCAAACGCATCCGGGCGAGTTTCAGCAAGAAACTCGGTCAGTTCGTTCAGCGTTGCCGGGAGTCCTACCAAATCGAATGTGGCGCGACGAATGAGCGTCACCCGATCTGCAGCAGCAGAAGGGGCAATTCCCTCGGTCGTTCCTACGAGTTTTTGGCTCCCGACGTTTTTTTGGCTGCCGACGGTTTGAAGCTTGGCCGCAATGAAGCGATCAACAGGATTCATTCCCCAATCGGCATTCACGGGCGAGACGAGGGGAATCACCGGCCGCTTTAAAGGCTGAAATGACCAGTGTTCGGCGTCGCGCTGCTTGGGGGCTTCGTCAGGCCATTTTGCCCCTTGATCAATCCAGGCTCGTAACAGTCCGACTTCGTCCTTGGTCAGCTTTTTCTCACCCTCGGGAGGCATTTGCAGCCCCTCGACAACACCCGCAGAGAATTTCACCAGCGGGCTTTCGGCACCGCTGCCAGGAATAATCGCAGGAGCAAAACTTTCGCCCCCCATCATCGCCGCCGCTTTTTCATCGAGTCGCAAATCACCCCGTTGTTTGCTGGCTCCATGGCACTTCCAACAGTGGTCTTTCAGCAGTGGTTTGATGTCACGAACAAAATCGACCGCTCGTTTCGTCGCCGGTGGAATCATCGGCTTTTCTTCCGCATGACCGCCCCGCGTACGACAGGTCATCGCGACCAGCGTCCCGATCACGACGATCAGGAAACCCCGCACAGTGGCAGACTTCATTCCCGCTACCTCACCGGATACCACACCTTGTACCTCAATAGTCCGACCCTCTAACCCCACGGGGAACATGGCTGTCGTCAACGCGTCCATATCAGGCCTCGTTCTTTGTTCTGCCGCTAAATAAAGCTCATTTGACGATCGGATGACCGTCAGGGGGAGATTGCAAACTGCGATAGACTTCCACATACGATTCGACCATTCGCGAGACACTGAAGAATTTTTCGATCCGGTCCCGCCCGGCGGATCCCAGTTTCTCACACAATCCCGGCTGATCCATCAGGCAGCGTAGGAACTGCATAAAGCCAACCGTATCAGCCAGTTTCGGTAAAAACCCGGTTTTGCTTTGAAGCACTAACTCGCGATTGGCGGGAATGTCGCTGGCAATCACTGGCTTACCGACCGACATCGCTTCCATCACACTATTCGACATCCCTTCAAAACTACTCGCCAGGCAAAAGACATCGATTAATTTTAACCAACGTGACGCATCTTCGCGATGGCCAAGAAATCTCACGTGTTCAAGACATCCGACATCGCGAGCGAAATTCTCGAGCCGCTGTCGTTCGGGGCCGTCTCCCACGATCACCAGAAATAACTTGGGCCGAATCTGTCGCAATGTTTCCACGGCCCAGATCAGATCTTCAACCCGTTTTTGCTTTGCCAACCGTCCGATGTACCCCGCGACAAACGCATCAGCGGGGAGCTTCAATTCGTTCCGCAGCGTTTCCCGCGCCGCCGGATCACAGGTCTGTGCCATGGGCGGAATTTCGATCCCATTCGGAATGCATTGTAACCGGTCCGAGGGAACCCCCAATTCACGATAAAACTCGACGACACTGCTGGAATTACCGACCAGACGATCGGTGCGGTTGATCAGCCGACGATCAAGCCAAAGCTGCCAGCCCGCTTTCCAACTGTCGACACACCGCTCGGACACCACGATTTTTGCTGCGGGCACAACGCTGGCACACATTCGGCCATAGCTATTGGCTGCAAATAACCAAGTATGCAGAATGTCTGGCTGCAATTGCCTGAGCTCAGATCGGAGTCGCCAGAACGTTGACGGATCAAACCGGGCTCGTTTGCCGATGATCGTGAGCGGAACTCCGGCAGACTTGAGGGCCTCGGCATAGGGGCCGCCGCGTGTCAAGGCGATCGCAGTCACCTCGAACTCGTCCTGAGGGAGGTGCGAGGCGAGCAACGTAAACTGTTTCTCGGCCCCGGAGCGATCGAGAGTCGGAATCAAAAGAACCAGACGCGACTTGGACACAGCAGCTTTCAAACCCGTTAATCAAACCCGTTAAGTGGCATCAACGATCGTTACCCAAAGTCTACTTGGCATGAATGCCTCCTGCCAATCGTGATCGAGTATTCCTGCAGCACCCCGGTGAATTCAACGGGCAGCGGTCGGAATCCAGCGTGGATGGTCGGCACCAACGTCATCAACGCCGCGGGTGATCAATCGGGCGTTCTTTCCCTGGTTATCCATCACCCAGATCGCAGGGGCTTCCCCCGTAGCGGCTCGACAAAAAACGATCTGCTCGCCGTCGCTGGATTGACTCGCCCGAAAATCCCAAACCTGATCGTCCTGAGGTGTTAACGGGGTGATCGAGCCCTGCTTGGGGTCGAGTCGACAAATTTGGGTCCCCCCCTGTGCGGTCTCGGGCTTGAAGTCGCGATTGAAGTGATCAAGATCCGGCTGGTTCACGCGGTATTGCCAGGGGACCCGAGCCTCTTTGGTTCGACGCGGAAACAGAATCTGGCCATCACGAGTCCAGCACGGAACGTTAGAACCACCCCCTCGCGTTTTGGGACTCCCATACGTCGCAGCAAACCACATCGATTGTTCCGAGGTCAAGACCCGGTGTTCGGAACCATCGGGACGCCCGATGCAAACATCGCACCAGTCATGCCCGGGATCCTGCTGGTGCAGGCAATCGACGTACAACACCCACTCGCCATCCGGTGACCATTGAGTTCCAAAGTACAAATGCCCCGGTTGTGCGGCAACGCGGGTCCGGTTTCTCCCGTCGGTGTCACTGGTCCAGATCTGATATCCCTGCGGGCTGGCCAGATGGAAGGCAACCCGTTTTCCGTCCGGGCTGAGGCTCAGTCCATACGGCAAACCTTCTCCCCCCTTGGTAAACTCGCGCGGGTCACTCCCATCCAGGCGGACGCTGTAAATCTGACCAACTTTGTTCTTCACCACCTGAATCAACAGTCGCTCATCAGAAATCAGCAGCGCCGGGGTCGTAAATGGTGCAATGCGGTCTTTGGTACAAATCTCGACCAGCTCGCCAGACTTCAGATCGTACTGCCACAAATGAGTCGGCGTTTGGGTATAGAATTCTTCAAACGGCCGACCGGGGCCGTCGCGTCGCGGTTCCATGCTGAGCACCACAACACGTCGGCCATCGCTGAAACAGGAACCGGGCTGCCAGGTCGCCTGTCCGGGAGCTTCGAAATCGAGATACCGCAGTTCACTGCCGTCATGACTCGCTAACCCTGTTTTTCCCTGCGAGGTGAAAAAGAACCGCGACGGGTTTTGAGCAGAATTCTCCCCTTCGGCCCCCCAGCTGGATGTTTGAGAAATCACACAGGGAACGAGGAGCAATTTGACGAGGAAGTCACGGCGCTGCAGCAAATTGGCCATTCGTCGGAACTCATCAAAATTTCGGTGAGACATGGGAACCTCTCGAAGAATTACGCCGCAGGTAACGGCAGCAGACTCGCTGGCCGTATCGAAGGTCTTGTTAGGGGTGCAATCAGTTACCATACAACTTGATCCCGCCCAAGAAAAGTCAGGCTGGGAAAGGGTGGCTCGGTTTGAGTCCAAAGCCCGCTGCGGGGTTCCACACTGCGGCTTTGTTGAAAACGCTTGTGGCCACCGGTCCACAAACTTACCGCGGGATCAGTGGCTGTTCACTGGTTATCCCGTCTCGTCTGGCTACAATTGTCAGGATGGAACGAGCTCTCCCTTGTGCGGCCATTGGTGGCTGTCCTCTCGTTCGTGTCGCCGAATCCGCCTGGAGTAACTCCCAATGAGACTGCTCGCCGCCTGCCTGTTTGCTGGTACCGTTGTTGCAATGACTTCGGTTGCTGTCACCGCTCAAGACAAAGGGGCCAAAGTGCTTGACCACAAGATGAAAGCCATTGATGGCAAAGAAGTGAATCTCGCCGAAAAATACAGCGGAAAAGTCCTGCTGGTGGTGAACGTCGCCAGCCAGTGTGGTGCGACTCCTCAGTATAAGCAACTCGAAGGACTGCAAGACAAATATCACGATCAGGGTCTAGCCGTCATTGGCTTCCCTTGCAATCAATTCGGCGGACAGGAACCAGGGACCGAAGAAGAAATCGTCAAATTCTGTAAGACGAAATACGATGTCTCGTTCGACCTGTTCTCGAAAATTGATGTCAACGGTGCTAAAGCCGCACCGCTGTACAAGCAGCTCACTAAGGATGGACCGATCAAGTGGAATTTTGAAAAATTCGTGATTGGTCGCAACGGCAACGTCGTCGCTCGCTTCCCCACCGGAACGAAACCCGATGCGCCAGAAGTCGTGAAAGCCATCGAAGCCGAATTGGCCAAGTCGGGCAAGTAGTTTTTCATCAACATCCGGTCCCACTGAAGTTGATGAGACCAAGGGTAACCAGATCAGCGAAAGTGCTGTACAAATCGATTGATCTTCTGGATCGCGAACCCCTGTTGCCCAGTGCGGCAGGGGTTTTTTGTATTTGATCCGGTGGCAGGTCAATGGGCATCGGGCAAAAAAAGAGAGGCCGCGACAATTCCGGGTCTTCTGTTCCATCCCCGAATCGCGGTTGTCTCGGTTATGATACGATCTCGGCTGAGTGCTCCTCATCGTGCTGATATCGTGCCTATCGCATCCTTGCCTCGATTTAGGGAGAGATCATGGGAAAAAACCAACACCTGCTGGAACGGCTCGGTTTATCAGAAGAGTTGTCCGCAGTCGGGATTGGACCCTTAAAACAAAATGGGTCGGAGGAAACCTTGATCAGCAGGTCTCCAGTGGACGGCTCGATCCTCGCTTCGATCCAAGTCGCTGCGTCCACCGAGGTTCCTCGGGTGTTGTCGGCGGCTCAAGCGGCGTTCATGACCTGGCGAATGGTACCGGCCCCGCAGCGGGGTGAGTTTGTCAGGCGAGTCGGTAATCGGTTTCGCGAGCGCAAGGTGGATCTGGCGGCTTTGATTTCCTGGGAGGTGGGAAAGATAACTCAGGAAGCTCTGGGTGAAGTTCAGGAAGTGATCGATATCTGTGACTTTGCTGTGGGACTCAGTCGCCAACTGCATGGACTGACGATTGCAAGCGAACGCCCGTTGCATCGCTTGGCCGAACAATGGCATCCGCTCGGTCCGATTGGTGTGATCACCGCATTTAATTTTCCCATGGCAGTCTGGGCCTGGAATGCAGCACTGGCCTGGGTCTGTGGTGACCCCGTCGTCTGGAAACCGTCCGAGAAAACTCCGCTCTGCGCCCTCGCCTGCCAAGAGGTTGTCGCCTCGGTATTGCGAGAAATGCCCGCCATTCCCCCAGCGGTCTCGTCGGTGATCATCGGTTTACGGAATGTAGGAGAAAAACTGGCCGAGTCGCGGGAATTGCCCCTGATTTCCGCGACAGGTTCGACGGAAATGGGCCGAAGTGTCGCACAGAAAGTCGCTGCGCGCCTGGGGAGATCCTTGTTGGAACTGGGCGGAAACAACGGGATGATCGTCACCGAATCGGCCGATATCGAACTGACCACACGAGCCATCGTCTTTTCGGCGGTGGGTACCTGTGGCCAACGTTGCACCAGCTTGAGACGACTGATCGTGCACGAGAGCGTGGCGGATGACTTGATTCACCGTCTGGCGGCAATCTATGCACGACTTCCCATCGGCAATCCGCTTGAATCCCAGACATTGGTCGGCCCTTTAATCGATGAGCGATCTGGGACCGCAATGACCGCCGCATTGAAGCGGGCGGCAGCGGAAGGGGGAATCGTACATGGGGGGGACCGCATCTATGACGGCGTCCCCAAAGGGGGCGTCTATGTTCGACCCGCGCTGGTCGACTTCCGCTTATCCTCGCCCATCAATTCGCCCCCCGGTCAGACGTTTCAAGGGAGTGTCGTTCGGGAAGAAACGTTCGCCCCAATTTTATATGTCTTGCGATACAAAACGCTGGAAGAAGCGATCTCCATTCATAACGAGGTCCCGCAGGGACTTGCCTCTTCCATGATGACCAACGATTTACGTGAGGCCGAGCAATTCTGTTCCGCGGCAGGATCCGATTGTGGGATTGTCAATGTCAACGTCGGCCCCAGTGGTGCCGAGATTGGTGGAGCCTTTGGCGGGGAAAAGGCCACGGGTGGTGGACGTGAATCCGGATCAGACAGTTGGAAGGCCTATATGCGGCGCACGACCAACACGATTAACTATTCTCGTGAGCTTCCGTTGGCCCAGGGGATCGAGTTTCAGGTTTGAAACGGGTGCTTTTGAACCAAGTGGTTTTGAACCGGGTGCTGAAATCCTGAATGGAGTCTCTGCTAAGCCTGCTCGACCGCCGATACCAGCCAACGCTTCAGCTCGGATTCGAGTTCACGCAGGGCATTTTCCGCCATTGGCCGGGCCTCGGCGAGCGGTAAATCGGCGGGCGTATTGGCAAACAGATAGAACTTGATCTTGGGTTCGGTTCCCGAGGGCCGACCCGCCAAAGAAACTCGGCAAGCTCCTGATTTCCCCTGCATGATCAGCAGGTCACCTGATGGATGTGGTAACGGGGCTTGGACCGTGTTTGAGGGGAGCGATCGTATCTCGTGCCGCTGATAATCGCTGGCCGATTCAAAAACAATCTGGCCCAATCTGGCCGGGGTTTGCTCTCGCAGCGCCAGCATCATCCTCGAAATTTGCTCGCTCCCCGAGGCCCCCGGACAGACTTGTACGAACTGAGATTCATGGTAATACCCATGCTGCAGGTAGATTTCCTCCAGCCGATCGACCAGAGTTTTTCCCTGTAATTGCAGCTCGCTGGCCAGTTCGAGCACAAACAGCGCTGCGACGGACGCATCTTTATCACGGCAATATTCACCCGCCAGGTACCCGACAGACTCTTCCGCTGCAAAGACAAATTTGTCGGGACCATTGGCATCAACGGCGGCGGCGATATGTTTGAATCCGACCAGCAGGTCCCGAATCACGCGCACGCCTGCTGCCCTTCCAATCGCCTCGATCAGCGGTGTCGTGACCAGCGTTTCCACGAGAAAATGCTGAGGTGACAAGGTCCCGGCCGCAGCACGACGGGAAAGCACATAATCGGCCAACAGGGCACCCAGTTGGTTGCCGGTCAAACAGAGGAACTGATCACCCGCAGTCCGGACCGCGACTGCCAGTCGATCGGCATCGGGATCCGAGGCGAGAACCAAATCGTGCCGCTGCTCACGAGCGAAATCGATCGCCGTCTGCAAAGCCTGTGGACGCTCGGGGTTCGGGAGGTGGTCGGGGACGTTGGGGAAACTTCCGTCCGGAAATCGCTGAGGTTCGAAGAGATCGACGTGTGAAAAGCCTGCCTGGACCACGACTTGATAAATCGAAGATTCCCCGACACCGTGCATGGGCGTATACAAGGCCCGAATTCCGCGAGCGGTCGAGAGGCTCAAGGAACAGACCGCCCTGACATAAGGTCCGTCGACATCCACACCGCCGGCGGCAGTCGCGGTGGAAATCAGGATGATCTTCCCGGTTTTTACGGCGTCATCAAAATCAACGGTGGGGATCTCTTCGCTGGCATCAACACACCCGATGATCCCCTGATCGTGGGGAGGAAGGACTTGGCCACCCGTATTCCAGTACGCTTTGAATCCATTATCACTGGGGGGATTGTGTGAAGCCGAAATCATCACCCCGATCTGGCAATGGAGATTCCGGACGGCGAACGACAGCTCTGGCGTTGCGCGGGGATCGGGAAAGAAGTAGACCACAAACCCCTGTGCCGCCAGGATGGTGGCTGTGAGCTTGGCAAACTCCAAAGACCGATGCCGGGTATCCCGGGCAATGACGGCTCGAAGAGGGTCTGCACCCTGATTTTGCAGTCTCTCGGTTTGAGCAACGCGTTGAGCATAGATCGCCAAGCCGTTGGCGGATTCGGCAATGGTCCGGGCATTAATGGTCGCGGAACCAAATTCACTCATGGGGCCCCGTCGGCCACCCGTACCAAACGGAATCCGCTCCCAGAAGAGACGATCCAGCTCATCAAATGCCGATTGTTCGATCAATTCCAGTAACTGCGTTCGGTAACGGACATAGTAAGACTCGGTCAACCAGCGATTGATATTCTGTCCGGAAGCGGCCGTCAGTTTTCCCGCTTGCACGGCCGCGATAATGGCCTGATTTGCCGTTTCATTGCGGGAATTCTTGTCAATCGACATCCGTCATTACCTCAAATTCATATTGTCTGCTGGTGGGAAAAACTGTTGCGTACGCCGGTCGGATCGAAGAGATCGCGGCCGGATTGTAACAACCAGGAATCAGGATCGCACTTGATCCCGGTTGGTGATCGACCGCAAGAATCTCGCCGCGAGAATCCCCAATTGTTTCTGTTTCGAGTATCATTCCTGTGCGCTGAGTCGAAACTATTCACGAGATTTAATCAGGGGCGGAATCGGAATGTTGCAGGCAGTCATCATGGCGGGTGGTTCGGGAACCCGATTTTGGCCTCAAAGTCGACGTCATTTGCCAAAACAGTTTTTGCAAATGACGGGCAATCAGACGCTGATTCAGCAGGCCTCGGATCGGTCTCAGCCTGCAATACCGGTCGATCGGACCTGGATTGTGACCGGTGCCGCGCACGCGGTCGAAACAGCCAGGCAGTTGCCGGACGTCCCTGCGAACCAGATTCTGGTGGAACCGTGTGGTCGGAATACCGCTCCCTGCGTTGGGTTGGCCGCAATCCAATTGCTCGCCAACGACCCCGACGCCATGATGCTGGTGATGCCTGCCGATCACGTCATCAGCCCGACGAGCAAATTTCAGGAAGCGATTGCTGAAGCGACTCGAGTCATTGGCGAAGACCCCTCGACGCTGGTCCTGTTTGGGATCGAACCCGAATATCCCTCGACCGGATTTGGTTATATTCAGCGTGGTGAGCGGATCGAGTCGAAGTTGTGCCCGGTTTATCGCGTCACGAGTTTCCGGGAAAAGCCAGACCTGACGAAAGCGACCGAATTCGTGAACTCGGGCGAATTCTATTGGAATTGCGGCATTTTCGTCTGGCGGGCGCAAACCATTCTGGATGCCTTAAAAGAATTTTCGCCGGAAATTACCGATTGCCTGGAACGAATTCGTCCCGCGATCGGCACGGACCGCTGGCAGGAAACTCTCGAAGTCGAATTTCCCAAAATGCCGTCGATTTCGATCGACTGTGCCGTGCTGGAACGAGCCTCGAAGCAGGTCCGCGTGCTGGAAGCCCCGTTTGAGTGGGACGATGTCGGCAGCTGGCAAGCCCTTCCCCGACTCTTCCCCGCAGATCGGCAGGGAAACACGACCAATGGCTTGTGTTGTGTCGTCGACACCACCGATTGCATCATCCGCACGCGCGAGGATCATTTGATTGCCACGATCGGTGTCAACGATTTAATTATCGTCCATACCCCGACAGCCACGCTGGTAGCGGATAAACAGGATGAAAATGCCCTGAAAAAACTGATCGCGGCCATCGAGGCACAGGGACTGACCCCCTATTTGTAGGCCGTGGCCAAAGCAGCAAAAACAGCGATTCTGACAGGTCCCCTATCTTCGGCAGCCTCTGTTCCGTAAAGTCTCTGTTCGCGGAGTGAGCCAGACGATCGCTGTGAGTGGAGGTTCGCTTCCAGTCAGGGAGGAAAGTCCGGGCTTCACAGGACACGGTGGTGGGTAATACCCACCGTTCGCAAGGACCGGGAAAGTGCCACAGAAAGTAGACCGCCAAACGTCAAAGTCCCCCTCGGGGCTTGCCTTGAAGAGGCTTTGACGAGGTAAGGGTGAAACGGTGCGGTAAGAGCGCACCAGCGGATCGGGTGACCGGTTCGGCTCGGTAAACCCCGCCGGAAGCAAGACCAAGCAGGGCGTAGATCGTCATGTGGGAAACCGCATGGCGGCGCGAGGCTGTCCGTCTCGTACACCGTCCGGGTAGGTTGCTTGAGCCGTCGAGTAATCGCCGGCCTAGAGAAATGATCGTCCACGACAAAACCCGGCTTATCGGCTCGCTCCGCGTTTTTTCCCTGAATGGAATTGATTTGATTTGAAGGAATCCCCTTGAATCGGGAGTCACCCATGTCGTTTCCTGTTTTCGCTCATCGAATACTGGCTCTAATCAGCCTCTGCCTGCTTTCCGTAGCAATCACGTTCACGCTGTTTGCCGACGAAGCTCCTCCTGAAGCGAACCGCTCGGCAGCGATCTCGGCACTTCACGAGTTTCAAACGCTGGTGGGTGGCTGGCGTGGGGTGGGACAACCCAAACGAGGGTCACAGATCGGGGCGTGGCAGGAGCGAGCGGAATCGCTGTGGGAACTGAAACCCAAAAGCCGGGGTATTCGCTGGAACGTTGACGCCGGGAAATACTGGAAGTCGGCGTTACTGGGTTTCGACGAAGCGGAAAAACACTATACCCTGGCCGTAACGCTGGTGGATGATTCGACACGAATGCATTACGGCAAGATCGAAGAAAAACGACTCGTGCTCGAATCTGCGACCAAGGATCAGGCGGAAGTCCATCGAGTCACTTTGGCGATTTTAAATGAAAATCGGGTCACAGTGCTGCTGGAAAAACGTCCCGAGCAACAGTCGTTTTACACTCGTGTCGCTGAAATCGGCTATCAGCGAAACGGAACACGGTTGGCCGTTGCAGGAAACTCGGGGCCGGAATGTGTCGTCACGGGTGGCCTTGGTACCATTTCGGTGACATACAAAGGGAAGACTTACTACGTCTGCTGCACCGGTTGCCGGGACGCTTTTCAAGATGACCCCGAGGGGATCCTTGCTGACTATCAAAAGCGGAAAAAGGAGGAGAAGCCAGCAAAATCGTTCTGACGCGATGTCAGCTCTGACGGGATGTAAACAAAATTGCGTTGGGTCCCAATGGAAACACCACGCCTCGCTGCAGCCCCCCTGAATCTTGTTTGCCCGGATCCGGCCTCAAGCAACGTTCTCGGTATTTTTCGCAATCACAATCGGTTTGCGGATCACGATGGTATCCGCAACCATATCTCCGAGCCGTTGGCGGAAACTGCTGAATGCAATTGTCAACGTAACCGGTAACAGGGTCATCCCGAACAGGGTGTCCGCAACGATCAGCAGTTCACGCAGCAAAGCTCGAAAAAAGCCGCAAGGACGGAGTGTCGTACGAACCGTGCGTATGCCGCAGATCCATTTCCCCAGCGTGATCCCCCACCATCCTTGCAGGAAACTGTTGACGAACAAATACACCATTCCCGTGAGAATGAGGGTGACAAATAACCAGACCATGTTGAGCATCATTCCCTCGGGGCCGGAATCAAACATCTTGTCCATGTTCTGAGTCACCTGTTCTTGTGAAGCCATTCCGAGGTAATACGTGGTTGCATAGTTCGGTATCCAGACGACGAGCATATCAATCACACGAGCAATCCCTCGACGGGTGATCGAGGCCATCTCGACGGTAGTCAAACCAAATTGATAGCGGGAATTGAGGTAGGCGGACATCAGCCGACTGAGCGCCAGCGCCAGCACCAGCAGGCCTGGCCAATAGACCCATTGATAAATTCTCGCCCATCGAACAAGCGGTTCCTGAAACCCGGTCTCGGGAGCTTTCAGTACGACCCCTGTGGGGAGAATTTCGGTAGGGGTGACCCGATAGATCCGCAATGTTTGCGTGAGCGACTGCCCGGCAATATAAACTCGCTCGCCAGCTGAGGCCGCCAATAAATTGAAGATCGCCGGTGTTGCTTTTTCCGCAATCTTCGCCCATCCCCCCTCTTGTCTACGATAGACCAACAGCGAATTTCCTTGAAACAGATTCGCCCCTCCCGCCGCTGCGGAAGTGGCAATCACAATTGGCTCTTGATTCAGGATCCCCGCCTTCCATCCCATCCGGCCTGTTTTTCCCATAATCGAGGTAACAGAACAGACCACTTCCCATTCGGACAGATCGCTGAGATCGACAAATCCCGGCACGTTTTGGGGAGCGATCGCACTCACCGGCGCCAACTGGAGACCGGCCCGGTAGGCGACCACGGATCCCTCAGAGACGAAAACATGCAATGTCCCCTCATGATTGACGACTTTGATGTCCATCATGGATGGCCCCGTTGACGATTGACTCGGCACCGAGATCAATTTGCGTTTCCCCTCAATCATGGCGTTGGTAAAACCAAAAGGGATGACAATCCCCCCAAGATCATTCCATTCACCATTCTTGAGGACCAGCAATGCCGGTTGAGGACGTGCCATCAAATCGATCACCGCGAACCCGTCCTCGTAGAGGAAAGGCTCACTGAAACGGGTCAATAGTCGTTTTGGCCTCATTTCTACCGGGCTTTCCCCTTCAATCAACGTCACCGTATTCGCCGAGACCATCCAGAGACGGTCTCCCTGGGCCAGCATCCCATGCGCGGGAAATGGGACCTGAAGTTTGGATTCGGTCACATCCCCCTTGTCCGGGTCAAACGACGCCAAGGTCCCTTTTCCAGCGAGATTACCGGGGCTGGCTCGCATGGTTTCATACCAGATGCGCCCTTTCCAAAAGACCCCGTTGGAATATTCGATGACGGGAATCGAAAACAAGTGATTGATGTTTGGAACGCCATAAACCAGGCGATAAATCCCCGTAGGGATCCCCCACTGAAGCAGACTGACCGCCGCGACAAGCATCAGCACCCAGACCACGTACATCGGCTGTTCAGCGACGCTTTTACGTTCGGTTGATACGGACATGAGATTACTCCCCGCAGACTTGATTGCTGATCACACAATGTTTGTTTCCCGAACGATATCGAAAACCGCAGCCCAACTACCACCCGATAATCATAATCCAAAAAAATAAATAAACATTAATTAATGGCAAAAGAATTATTAAAACCGCCACACCAAACTTCTCAAAACACACACAAAAAAAACTCAACAAAACCGAAAATGCACATACCAAAGGAAATGTAACTAATGACCAAAAACTAGTCAAAACTCGTATATTCGCTTGCGATCCAGAATCAAACATCATTGGAGACATCATAATTGGAGGTAAACTTAATACTCCAAATATACCCCAAATACAACTCAATAAAATTACAGTCAATTTTTTTGCATCTTCATTCATTGCAAACTTTCAAAAAGAGGTTCGACGACAAACCAAGTGCGCGGATTAGGGTGTTGCGCATGAAAAAGGTAGCCAACTCGGCCTGATGATTACAGTATTGCAAACCATTTGATCAAGAGAACCGAGACGATCACGCAGGGATTGTATCATGCCCTTGGAGTTGATGGCTACACAGCGACGCGTTGCTGGGAAAAAGAGGGTGTGTTTCGTCTTCAGATGGAAGTACCGTCATCGTGTCATCGTGTCATCGGTGTCATCGGTGTCATCGGTGTCATCGGTGTCATCGGTGTCCGAAGTGCGGTCGCGGTGATGTCATCCATCGAGGCACATTTGAAACGGAAAGGGCGAAAACGCGCTCAAACTCTTTTGGAATTACCTCAAGGAAGAACTCGGACAGCTTTGGCAACAGCCAAACAAAATCACTGCGGAACGCTTTTTGAAAAACTGGTGCAATCACGCAACCGAATCAGGCATTAAAGTCTTACAGACGATGGCAAAGACCTTGCAAGCACATCGGCCCAGTGTCCTGAACTGGTATGACTTCCGAATCTCGAGCGGGCCACTTGAGGGAATCAATAACAAGATCGGTGCCCTGCAGCGAATGGCTTATGGGTATCGTGATCAAGTATATTTCAAACTCAAACTCAAACTTTATGCCCTACATCTCGCCAAGTTCGCACTCATCGGATAAACCCGAGTTTGAAGCCCGCGCACTTGGTTTGTCGTTGAACCTGAAAGCGGCGGATAGGGGGGATTCCCTGTCAGTAGCCCACCGCAGCACCATCTTTGCGTGGATCAGAGCCCCCTTGCAGCACCCCGTGCTCCCAATCGATCCAGATCCCCTGATAGCCGCCAAAACCACCCTTATCTTCCGCCAGCTGATGCCCCATTCCCCGCAGTTGCTCGCGAGTCGACGCGGGAAAACCACTTTCGAGGTACACCGTGCCACCCCCTGGTGATTCCGCAATTCCCGTCGGTGTGGCACTGCCGCCGTGACGAATTCGGGCCGCATCCCCTGCAGCCTGCACATTCATGCCGAAATCGAGCATATTCACCAGCAGGCTGACGTGCCCTTGTGCCTGCATATCGCCCCCCATCACGCCAAACGAAAAACAGGGCCGCCCCTCTTTCGTAACCATGGCGGGAATGATCGTATGAAAAGGACGTTTCCCCGGTTCCAAACGATTGAGATGATCGTCGGTCAGCGAAAACAACTGACCACGATTCTGCAAGGCGAATCCGACATTTCCGGGGACGACGTTCGATCCGAATCCGTAATACAAGCTTTGAATCAGCGAACAGCAATTCCGATCCTGATCCACAACCGTCAGATAGACGGTATCAACGTGTTCCAGTTTCGGATCCCCAGCGGGAACATCCGTCGCCGCCCGGTCACGCTGAATTCGATGCCGACGACGATCGGCATATTCCTTCGAAATCAGTTCCGCTGTCGGCAATTTCGCAAATGCCGGATCCGCATAAAAACGGGCTCGATCTGCAAAAGCCAGCTTTTTTGCTTCAACAAACAAATGGACATACTCGGCACTCTTCGGACCCAGCGATTTCAAGTCGAATGGTTCCAGCAGATTCAACATTTGGAGTGCCGCAATCCCCTGCCCGTTCGGAGGAAGCTCCCAGACAGCATAGCCTCGGTAAGTGGTCGAGACCGGTTCAACCCACTCGCTGGTATGCTCGGCCAGATCCGCACCCGTGAGATACCCCCCGTTCGCGCGACTAAATCGGTCAATTTCCGCTGCAATCGAACCACGATAAAACGCGTCTCTCCCCTGTGCGGCAATCAAGCGATAGCTGGCGGCCAGTTCCGGCAATCGGACAATTTCCCCCGTCCGTGGCGCCCGCCCGTCCGGAAGATAGACCCTGGTCGAGTCGGGCCATTTCTTCAGTTCCTGCTGCGACCCACCCCAACCTGCCGCAATCAATTCGGAAACCGGATAGCCTGCTTCTGCCGCAGTAATCGAGGCCTGCAGCAGTTCCGACAACGCCTTGGTGCCGAATCGTTGGTTCAGTTCGTGCCAGCCATCGACGCAACCGGGAACCGACCACGACAACGGTCCCCTGATCGGGATTTCGGTCAATTGTTTGTCGTGAAAAACTTGTCGTGTGAGTGTTTTCGGGCTTCGCCCCGAGGCATTCAGTCCGTAAAGTCGCCCCGTTTTTGCCTCGTAGACAATGGCGAACAGATCGCCACCAATCCCGCAACTCATCGGCTCAACCACACCGAGCATCGCATTTGTCGCGAGCGCCGCATCAACGGCATTCCCACCATTTCGCAACACATCCAGACCGACTTGGGCCGCAGCAGGATGGCTGGTAGCTACCATCCCATGACGAGCCAAGACCATCGATCGACTTTGAGCGGGCATCCCGGCAGGGCGATCATACTCAGCGGCGAAACCCGTCATCGTCAACGCTCCACAACAAACAAGAGCCCAATCACCGAACAAACCCCAACAACCGAACAAGCGAAATACGAATGCTTGCCAGTACCGGGGGGAAATGCCATGGGGCCGAAAGGGATTCATGGGATGAGTCGGTTCCAAGTGGAAGGACAAACGGGAGTTGCCATGGGTCATGCACGTTTCAAAATTTCGGTGATCACTCGCGATTCTTCAACACCCGTCAGCCGGGCATCGAGCCCTTGAAATTTGTGCGAGAAGCGTTCATGGTCGATTCCCAGCAGATGCAAGAGCGTCGCGTGAAAATCACGAACTTTCACTTCATCTTTCACGACGTTGTATCCGAACGGACACGTCTCTCCGTGGACAGTTCCCCCTTGAATCCCCCCTCCCGCCATCCACATACTGAAGCAGCGGGGATGGTGATCTCGGCCATAGTCCGTGGCGGTTAACTTCCCCTGGGAATAATTCGTCCGGCCAAATTCGCCACCCCAGATGACGAGGGTCTCGTCGAGCAGGCCGCGTTGTTTGAGATCGGTGAGCAGGGCTGCGGCAGGCTGATCTGTCTCGCGGCACTGCGTCTTAATTCCATTGGGCAATCCGCCATGTTGATCCCATCCCTGATGATAAAGCTGAATGAACTTCACCCCTCGCTCGGCCAGTCGACGGGCCAGCAGGCAATTCGCGGCAAAGGTTCCCGGCTGCCGGGAATCGGGACCATACAGGTCAAAAATATGAGCCGGTTCGGTCGCGAGATCGGTTACCTCGGGGACACTCGCCTGCATCCGAAACGCCATCTCGTACTGAGCGATTCTCGTCGCGATTTCGGCGTCTCCGGTCGAAGCGAGTTCAAGCTCGTGCAGGTCCTGCAATCGGTCCAACATCTGGCGGCGGCTGTTGCGATCGACTCCTGCAGGATTGTTCAGATAGAGCACTTGCTCTTTCCCCGACCGGAATTGCACACCCTGGTAGTTTGACGGCAAAAAGCCGGTCCCCCAAAGTCGGGAATACAACGGTTGGTCCGCTTTCCCTTTAGTAATCAATACGACGAAAGCCGGTAGATTCTCGTTGTCGCTCCCCAAGCCATAAGACAGCCAGGCTCCGATGCTCGGTCGCCCTGACAGTTGATTGCCCGTTTGCAGAAACGTAATCGCGGGATCGTGATTAATCGCTTCGGTCGTCATCGAGCGGATAATCGCAAGTTCATCAGCAACCTTGGCGGTATGCGGCAACAGTTCACTGAGCCACGCCCCCGATTGGCCATGCTGGGCAAACTTGAAGAGCGAACCGGCTAACGGAAGCGAAGACTGATTCCCCGACATCCCCGTTAGTCGCTGACCCTGTCGAACAGAATCGGGCAACGGTTCTCCCTGCCGCTCGTTCAAGATCGGCTTGTAATCAAACGTTTCCAACTGCGATGGTCCACCACTTTGAAAGAGGTAAATCACCCGCTTGGCAGTCGGTGCATGATGAAAATCCGGAAGTGCTTTTCCGCTCGCCGCAAGAGCCTGGCCGGATCCGAGCAGATCCGCCAGGGCGATCCCGCCGAATCCCATGCCAACACGAGACAGGAGGTCACGGCGCGAGATCGGTGCCGAAAGCGGAGGGGCACAAAACAACCGCGACGGATCAGAAGGGGTGATGCTCATGACTTTCACTGGCTTTCATTGACCGGCTTGCGCGGTTTTCTCGTCAACCTCAACGAGAAGCAACGTTCGGCATACACAATGGATTATGCCGAAAACCACTCACGGCGTCGATCATGCGAACAATTCTGATTTGAGGATTTGTCGGCGCAAGGATTCCTCAATTCGAAAAAAATCGCAAGCCGCCCCCCTGGCGAAACTGACCGTGGCGATCGGATGCGGTATACTAAGTCGCACTATGGCAGGAAATTCATTTGGTCAGGCATTTCGAGTCACAACCGCAGGCGAAAGCCACGGGCCGGCTAACGTAGTCATCATTGACGGGGTTCCACCAGGGATTTCGCTGTCAGTGGAAGAACTGCAATTCGATCTGAACCGTCGCCGTCCGGGGCAAAGCCATATTGTGACCCAACGTGACGAGTCGGACACGCCGGAAATCCTTTCAGGTGTGTTCGAGGGACGTACGACGGGAACCAGCCTGGCGATCCTGATTCGTAACCAGGACCAGCGGAGCAAGGATTATGGCAATATCCAGCATATCTACCGCCCCGGACACGCCGACCACAGTTTTGATGCCAAGTATGGATTCCGAGATTACCGTGGTGGTGGCCGATCCAGTGCGCGTGAGACCACGGTTCGTGTTGCGGCAGGCGTCGTCGCCAAAAAAATCCTGCAACAGGCATTCGATGGTCGTGTCGTCGGTTATGTAACGCAAGTTGGTCCCATCAAGGCCCAAATCGACAACCCCGCCAGTATAACCTTGGCACAGGTCGAAACACTGCCGAATGGTGAGCCGAATATCATTCGCTGCCCCGATTTGTCTGCAGCCGCCAAAATGATTGAATTGATCGAACAGATCCGCAAAGAAGGAGATTCGATTGGTGGTGCAGCGGAAATTGTGGCGACCAACATTCCCGCAGGCCTTGGTGAACCGGTCTTCGACAAAATTAAAGCCGATCTCGCCAAAGCCTTATTCAGTCTACCCGCAGTAATGGGTGTCGAATACGGTATTGGTTTTGGCTGCGTCGCGATGCGCGGCAGCGAGAATAACGACCATTTCATCCCCGCTTTAAACCCGCAAAACGAGAAGGCTGGAATCACCACCAAGTCGAATCGGCACGGAGGAATGCTCGGCGGAATCACGTCAGGACTGCCGATCGTGCTGAGAGCTGCAGTCAAACCGACCAGCAGTCTGCCGATTGAACAACCAACGGTGACAGATCTCGTAGAACCCACGACGATCCGTACCAAGGGTCGTCATGACCCCTGCCTGCTCCCAAGGTTCATTCCGATGGCCGAAGCCATGGTGGCAATCGTACTGGCCGATCACTGGCTGCGGTGGCGCGGTCAAGTCGCCTAGTTGCCGCAGAATTAATGAGAAAATCAGGCGAGGCCCGCTTCGCTGTTCGCGTTTGAGGTCGCATGAAATCCCTTCGCTGCACAACTGCGGGACCAAAGTGAGTTTGGGATCACTGTCCCAATTGTGCTTCGCTCCGCAGTTGCCTTGCCCGAGAACGCAGTTCTTCATCAGGAATCATCTGACGAGGCTGCAGATTAAAATTGAAGATCCGCCGATCCGTGACCCGCGTCGGTGAAAAATTATCCGCGAAGAACTCGATCACCGGCCACTGATACCAAGGTGCCGAAACCGTGACCATATCCGTTTTTGTTTCAAAGCCATCCTTGATCAGCGTCACCTGACGAGTTCCGTACCACAGAAAGTCGGCAGAAGCAGGCGTATAGCCGATTTCTTTTCCATCGAGCAATGCCATGGCTCCAGGAGGATTGGACACAATCGTCATCCGACGACTGACACAACCCGTCATGGTCAACGACTGAGCGATCAAGAGGATCGAGAGAGTTGATCCCAGCCAAAATCGAGTCAACGGTCGCGATTTCTCCGGATTCATCATGAACAGGCCCCAATGGAACTCCAAAAATGCTTCCGCTCTTTGGCAGCGAGAAAATCAAAATAGGAAACACGATCTTCGATGGCATAAACCCCACGTGATGTCAGTATAGATTCACTGGCCAATCTATCCTAGATCAGTTGCAACACGTTTTATTGTAAGGTTTTGAGTCGATTAAAGGCAAAACGATCAAGCCGGGGCACGGTCAGGACCATTCCCGTCAGGCAAACAATTCAAAAATCGGCTTCGTTCCAGAATCCGCCAGTGGAAAAGGGCGTCCTGCCGGGCCTGGCAAGTGATCTTCGATCTGGAAGCCAAGACTATGAAAAATCGTGGCCACCACATCCGGCGGTGTGACGGGTCGCTCAGCCGGATAGCCTCCGATTGCATCGCTCCGACCAATCACACGTCCCCCCTTGACCCCGCCCCCGGCAAAATAGACCGTCCAGCATTGTGGCCAATGATCCCGTCCACCAGCAGGATTCACTCGAGGTGTTCGGCCAAACTCGGCCAGATTGCAAACAAGGGTATCTTCCAGTAACCCCCGTTGCACGAGGTCTTCAATCAGTGCGCTGTACCCCTGATCGTACATGGGGGCGACTATGTTTTTCATCCCCTCGATGGATGTGAAGGGAAGCGTTCCGTGAATATCCCAAGTGACTTCATTAAAGACGGTGAGGAAGGTATTGATGGTCACAAACCGGACTCCCCCCTCAACCAGACGTCGAGCCAGCAGACAACATTGCCCAAAGCGATTCATACCATACCGCTCACGCACCGACTGGGGTTCCTGCGTGAGGTCAAATGCCTGACGAGCCTTGGGGCTGGAAATGATCCGGAAAGCAGACTGAAAACTGCTATCCAGCAAATGGGCGTTTTCACTCTTTTCAAAGCCAGAAACGGTTTGATCGACCACCTCGCGTAATCGCCGACGCCGATCCAATCGTGCCTCGCCGATTTGCTTCGGGGGCAATAAATCCGGTACGGAAAAGTCCGCTTTGGCTGGATCCGCGTTGAGCGCAAAGGGATCGTACGCTTTGCCAATAAATCCCCCCGCCTGACCATTCGGTAAATTGCCTCCTCCAGACCCCATCAGCTCGGGGAGTACGACAAACGGGGGCAAGTCCGTTTTACGCCCCATCAGATAAGCGGTCACGCTGCCAACATGCGGAGTATTGACTCCACCTGTGAAGAATCGCCCCGTCTGCATCATCTGCCAGCCAGCATCATGAACTGCCGGAGCATTGTGATTGCAACTGCGAACGAACGAAATATGATTCGCCAACTCCGCGTGCCGGGGAAAAATTTCACTCAACTGAATTTCTGGCGATTTTGTCGCGATTGGCTGGAAAGGTCCGCGAATTTCCCGTGGGGCATCAGGCTTCGGATCGAATGTGTCCAGTTGGCTGGGAGCACCCAAATTGAAGATCATGATGCATGATCGATTGTTGTTCCCTTTTCTGGTACCGGACGAGCCTCCTTCGGCAGCACGAGCCTCAAGGGCTGCGAGGTCCGCCATCGAGAGGCCAATCGCCCCCAGCGTGCCAACTTGCATAAAATCACGACGGCTCATTCCGTCGCATGTCGAAGTTGACCCAATCCCTGTGAGGTTCAGCATTGTGAAATCTTTCGGCACCAAGGAAATCGAGATACGTGGGGATGTCTCGAGAAGCGACCGATCTGCGACTCGCACCCTACAAAGGAAACTATAGCATTCTTTGCCTGGGATGCGATCTGAGAGCACACGACGAATCTTGTCACGGAAAATTGGATTCAGGGCCAATCCCCTCATCCATTCCCTTCTCGATTCACTCGCTGCAGAACTTCCCCGATTTCTCGTGACTTAGAATGCAAAAAACCAGCGATGCCTGCGCACCGCCGGTTTGGATGATCGATTTTGAAATCGAAAAACAGGAGAGATATCCCCCGTGATCAATCACACGCTGTTGTATTAGAGAGACTCATGATCGTGATGCCCACTCGTGGGATCATCCATTTGGCCAGCGGGCTCGCAAAGTTCTTCACGAACAATATTCATATCCCGCGGCGCTTCAACGCCAATCCGAACAGTGTTCGGGCCGATACGGACGATCGTTATCGTCACGTTGTCACCAATCAAGATCTTTTCGCCTGGCTTTCGAGAGAGCACCAACATACCGCCACCCCTTTCATGGTCCTGTAATTCTTCTTCCCTGTTTTCTGCTGCGCGGTCTCAACGGATCGACTCCCCGACATCTTTCCCTGCAGCCGCTGGCTGCTCGTGTCGTCAACCGGAGTACGACATCAGAAGGATAACAGCCGAACACCACAGAAATCCAGCCCAATCTGAGAATTCAGGAAAATTCTAAAAACCAGCAATCGAAGCCACCATCAACCCACCATGCACGGAAAGCAGGCGAAAAAACCACCGAAACAACAGCCAACCACAGAAAAGCGACTCTTTTCGCAACACGACACTGACTGCCCAGTTTCCAGGCAGCCTCACCCATGAACCCGAACCCATCAGATGCATAAAAAACGGGCAGGTGATGATGCTTACCCTTTAGGCAGGCGACTTACGCTTGCTTTTCCCAAACGCCACCCGGATGCTAACGTTCCTGTTGTGATTGAAAATATGTTCCGAGCAGAAGGATTCGACCAATGGTCAAAATTGGAATCGTCGGGATTGGGTTCATGGGGTGGGCTCATTTTTCCGGTGCCATGAAATTTACCGAGGCAGGACGGATTACGGGCTCGAAGCTCAAGGGAGGAACCGTCACCACGATCTGCTCACGCAGTCCGGAAAAATTGATTGGTGACTGGACATCGATCCAGGGAAACTTTGGCCCCAAAGGGGCCATGCTGGATCTGACGAAAATTGTCGCCTACGACAACTACCATCAAATGTTCGCCTCGCCCGATATTGATCTGATCGACATCTGTCTGCCAAACGACCAGCACGAAGAAGTCGCGATTGCTGCTCTGAACGCCGGCAAAGATGTGCTGATCGAAAAGCCGATTGCGGTCGACCTCAAATCTGCGGACCGAATGGTGGCCGCGGCAAAAAAGTCTGGACGAAAATTGATGGTCGCCCAAGTTCTGCCATTCTTCCCCGAATTCAAATTCGTGGCAGATACGATTGCGTCGGGAAAATACGGCAAGCTGCGAGCAGCACATTTTCGCCGCGTGATTTCTTCACCCAAATGGTCCAGCGACATGTCCGACTTCCGCAAGCTCGGAGGATGGGGGATCGACCTGCACATTCATGACAATCACTTTATCAGCTTGATTTGTGGCGTACCTCAGCAGGTCTTCTCACGAGGGATTCTCCAGGACGGATTCGTCAATCACGTTCACACGCAGTACCTCTACGAAGATCCCTCGCTGGCCGTCTCCTGCATGAGTGGTGGAATCGCCGCTGAGGGTCTTGCTTTTTCAGCTGGCTTCGAGATTTTTCTCGACAAGGCAACACTGCTTTACAGCGCCGGAACTCTTGCCGGGGAATGGGCTCAGGATCGGCCTTTGACTGTGGTTTCCGGCGGAAAAGTGACGCAACCCAAGCTGAAAGGGGGGACAGAATGGTGCTCGGCATTTACTTCCGAATTGCAGGTGGCTGTCGATGCCGTGAAATCCCGAGAGACACCTCGATTGCTCTCGGATGAATTGGCACGGGATGCGTTGAAAGTCTGTTATGCCGAGTCAAAAAGCATTCAGACAAACAAGCCCGTAAAAGTTCTTTAACCGAACCGCTGCGAGCTTTGGGCTGTCCAACATCGCGAGGACTCAGCTTCGCGATGACTCACCTGCGACGAACGCTGGCAATTTTGCCCCGTTCACTTTGATCGGATGATCCTGCGATGGTCGAAAATCTCCCGTTTCATACCTTGCATCACGATGGACTCACCATCGAGGGCTACTCACGAGCCGCCGTGCAAAGTTACTGGCGAATTCCTGAATTGAAGCTGGGGTTCGATTTAGGGGGTAGCCCCTGGGACTTCATGAATTTGCCCACGATTTTCATCACCCACGCTCACCTTGATCATATGGCAGCTCTTCCTGTCTATGTCGCGAGACGTCGGATGATGAAGATGGAGCCGCCCACCATCTATCTTCCGGAAGAAAATGTGGAATGGGCGGATCGGTTGCTGAAAGTCTGGCAGAAACTCGATCGAGGCCGGATGGTCTGCAACCTGATTGGCGTCAAGGCAGGCCAGGAAATCGAACTCTCACGCGACCATCTCGTAACCGTTTTTGAGACCCGCCACACCGTCCCTTCGGTCGGTTACTTGGTCTGGCAACGCCGCAAGAAACTGAAACTGAAGTACTTGACACTCACGGGAAACGAAATCCGAGACTTGCGGGCATCCGGAGAAGAGGTGGCTCACGAAGTACGAACTCCGCTGGTCTGCTACACAGGTGACACCGCACCACCTGGGCTCGACAATTATCCGCCGCTTTACGACGCCAAAATTCTCATCACCGAATTAACCTTTTTTCGGCCAGAACACCGCAAGGAAAAGATCTACAAGTTTGGGCATATGCATTTGGATGACATCATCGAACGAGCGGATCGATTCCATAACGAACTGATTATCGCCATGCATTTCAGTACCCGGTATGCGACCAATCAAATCGAACGAGCCGTCATGAAGAAAATGCCCCCCCAGCTGCGGGATCGAATCAAACTCTGGCTCTGATCGCTAAACACCTGATTCCCATCGAGATATTTTGAGAGACGCCGCACTCACTTCCCGTGCTTCCAGTCAAGCAGCAGGGGAAACGCAACAGAAAGGCCGAACGGATGGAGACGGCAGAGGAATGGATTGGTGAAATTCTCACCCCAGACGACATCTGGCAGCACCGGATCAACAAGGTGCTCGTTCAATGTCAAACCCCCTTTCAGGAACTGATGATCGTTGAAAGTGGCACTTATGGAAAGGCGCTGGTGTTGGATCGTCGCTGGCAAACCTGCACAGGTGATGAATTTCTCTATCATGAACCTTTGATCCATACTCCGTTCGTCATGCATGGACAACCACGTCGAGTCTTGATCGCTGGCGGGGCTGATGGGGGAGCAGCACGCGAAGCGCTCAAGTGGAATGATGTCGAAGAAATTCTGCTGGTCGACATTGATGGAATCGCAGTCGAGGCCTGTCGCGAATGGTTGCCGGAAATTCATCAAGGCTCGCTCAACGATCGCCGGGTTCGTATCGAAATTGCAGATGCTTTTGACGTCATCGCCCAAACTCGTGGCTGGGACGTTATCATCGCGGATCTGACGGATCCCATCGAATCCGGACCCGCTTTTAAACTTTTTACCCGCGAATTCTTTACGCTTTGCCAACAGGCTCTGGCACCCGGTGGAGTGTTCATGAATCAGGCGGGATCGCTTGCTCCGCCGCTCATCACCCCCTTGGCCAAAACACTCAAAACGATTTCTTCCGTCTTCCGGCAAACATCCGTCGTGACTGCCAATGTCCCGACTTATGGCTCACCATGGGGATTGGCTCTCGCCAGCGACAAGATACTCGACCTACGACCAGATCCCAATCGTACCGATTCGTTATTACAGCAATCAACGAACGGTCCGCTGAAGATGTTTGATGGTCAGGCTTTGCTCGGCTTATTGCAATCGCCACTCTACATTCGAAATCGAATCGCAGCGGAAACCGAGATTTACACACTGCATCAACCGCCACGGCTCAGCAGAAGATGACTCACCTGCAATCCGCTTGGAAATCGAGGTCCTCGAAAAATCTTCGAGGTCCTCATGGCGCCGAACCCCTGACAGGTTCGCCGCGACCACCATTCCACTCGTCAAAAAACCGCTGCAGAAAGAGTTCCATAAACTGGTGACGCTCGAGAGCCATCCTCTTTCCCGTCACGGTTTGCATACGATTCTTGAGCAGCAGCAGCTTCTCATAAAAATGATTGATGGTTGGACCTGACTTGGTCTGATACGCGGCGAACGACTGATGCAATTCTGCCGCGATCTCCGGATCGTACATCGGACGGCCAAAGTGCCCCCCAAATGCAAATGCCCTGGCGATCCCGATGGCACCGATGGCGTCGAGTCGATCGCCATCTTGCACACATCGCCCTTCGAGGGTCGGCATCTCGGTCGCAACGCCTGCACCTTTAAATGAAACGCCAGCAATAATCTCGCTCACTTGATTGACCGTGAAGTCATCGACACCAAGCTTCGCCAACCAATTTCGAGCGGCAAGGGACCCGGCGGACAGATCACCGTCATGAAATTTCCAGTCTGCAATATCGTGCAGCAGAGCGGCGAGTTCCACAATCAAAAGATCCGCATTCTCTTCTGTTGCAATCTGAACAGCATTCCGACGCACACGATCAATGTGCCACCAGTCATGCCCAGAGCTATCCCCTGCTAATGTCTGCTGCACATGCTCAACCGTCTGTGAAATCACTTGACTCCAGTCTGGCATCTCTTCCTCAGCGATTGTCTTGGAAGAGTCGACGGAACTGCTTGTTCACACTGGCCATTAACTGCTCATTTCCCTGCTTGAGTTCCAACAACCATTTGAGTGGAAACTCGTCAGGAATCTTTTCGCCAGCCACCTTGTAAATGTCATCCCAGATCTTCCATCCGAGCAGACATTCTTCACACAGCAAATCTTCTTCAACCAAGATTGCATATTCGGGGCGCTTCAACAGTTTGTCAAAACCCTCCATCCCGCTGAGCGCTGCTTTACGAGCGTTGTCAAATTCCTGTGCCTTATAAGCTTGCTTTGCCTCAAAAATACTCCGATGAGCTTCCGCGGTATCCTGCTCAGCTTCCGCGAATGCTCGCGTACGCCAATATCGATAGTTAGTCATTTTCTGATAGGCGTCCACGGCTCTGCGGACACGAAGTTCGTCGTCCGGATTGCCCGCCACTTGCTTGATCTCTTCCTCGGTCATCTCCAGACGAATATCCGACTCTTCCACGCCAATCTGTGCATGGTAGATTTCGCGACCGTAAACTTCGGTCCAATCTTTACGAGCCTGCTCCCACGCTGCACGAGTTTCTTCGCCAAACTTTCCATCCTTTTGCAGGGATTGAGCATAGTCGAATTGGCAGCGAGCGGGCGTCGCTCGGAATAGACTGCGGTCCAAAATGTGTTGAGGCCGAGTCAACTCGCTCTCACACGCGAGATCGAACCACTCTTTCCCAACCAGAAAATTGTCTTTTCCTTCTGGATTGATCGTGGGATCGGGACCCTTGTTGAAGGCCGGATCAGGATCGCTAAGAAAGTATCGTCGATAATCAATCGATTCGTCCGCGTACCCAATCTTATGCTCAATCACCTTCCCCGTTCGATACAACAACTCGGTTGAGCGTTTATTTCGTTCAACGCCACGCTTGAGAAACTTGGCACCTTGCTTAACCCAGTAGTATCGATCTGGTACCGCATCCCATTCCGCAGAAGTATTGTAAGCAAGGTTCCAGCCGTTGAAGTCCCAGACTTTTTCATAGTGAGGCTGTAGCCGCACGATCGACTCGGTCGTTGCCTGCATTTCTGCCCAGCGTTTCATATCTTTCTGCAGATCAAGATCCATCCAGAGCAAGTTCACTGCGACGCCACGCATCCCCAGCAAAACCAGATTCATCGCGGCACTCGATGCGTCCACATCCCCCAAATCCGATTCACCCAGTTCATACTGAGATCGTAATTGCGAAAGAACCCCCCCAGGTTTGTTCTTTCCATCCGAAGGAAGACTCAGCCAGATGATCGGAATCAGCAGGACAATAATGCCGATCAAATAGACCAGCTTTCGCTGTTGTGAGGTCATGTTGTTCATTTGGACTCCAATTCGCGAGTTCGTAGCGCGAAATATCCCATCATCACGCAAGGTATTATGAAAGCAGAGGTGACCAACAAACTTGGTATCAGCGAGGTTGCCCAAGGAACATCAAATCCATTGGCAACATATTCAGGCATATTGAAATATTGTGAGCGAGGAATCACCTGCTTACACAACCAAAGGAAGTTCATCAAAATCGAATCAAAAATCTGTACAACCGTAAACGCTGGATTCGCAGGTAGCTCAGTTGAGGGGCCCAAGTGCATCACGAGACGATAGACCGATTCCAGAACCCCACCACCCTGAACCTGACCTGCGACCAGTTGATCCATGAATTGATGCGGATTTTTTCCCGAAAGAATGTACATCACTGCGGTCAGCACTGCCGCGATCGGAGCCTTAACCATGGTACTGGCCGCAACCCCAATCATCGATACCAACAACACTGTTAATGCGGTCCCAAAAATTGCCTTCCAGTACCCTACCCAAAATGGGCGATCAGGCATCCGAATGAACAAGTCGGATCTCGCCATCCCAATGTACTGATCACGGTCAATACAAGCGACTTCAATCCCCAGGATCCCCTTGGGTACTTTATCGCTTCCTTTCGTTGTCAGATCGTTCAGAATGTCATACTGAACATCGTCAACAGTCACCTTTCGCGGAATGATATCTTGCTTGCTGCGAAACTCGTTCACGGGCTGAGGTTGGGTAGTATAAGAAATTTCCGGGTGCTCGATATTAAACAGCTTAATATCATAGAATAAGGGACGAGTCATGTCCCCTTTATAACTGCGGAAGGCTGAAAACGAGTTTTCGAGACGCAGGTTTCCTTCGGAATCCAGCATCGTCTCGTCCACATTAAAAAATCGCCATTCGGCTCGGGATTTCGTCGCACCCTCAATGTAGCTACGGAACGCCCAAATATCCCCAACATTGATCCCCTCTTTGCCATAATTCCCTTCCCGATCCTTGAAGCTTACTAGACCGTAAATTGGGACACGGCATTTCAACAATTCTTGGGACGCTTGTGGAATCTGACGAACAATCCAGAGGTATCCGACTACGGACATGACTGAAAGAACCAGCCAACCAATCATCGAAACCCCAATCATTCGCCCCAACACGATTTCAATCCGGCGAGCGGGTTTCGTCACGACCGTGTGAATGGAACGGAGACGAATGTCTTCAGGAATCCCAAAACAGGCGAGAATCAACACGACAGGTAGCGTCAACCAGCTCACTGCCGTCAACACGAAGCTTATGTAGACCTTGACTTGGTCAGGCTGAATCTCTTTCGAGTCCCCCATGAACCAACCGGCGAACATGAAAAGCAGGCCAAACACCACAAATACGGCCAGTGCTTTCCGCCGATAAGCTTCCATAAATGTTAATCGCGTCAATGCCCAAATTCGCCGGGGCGAGAGCGAAAACACATCTTTCAGCATACCGATCAGCTCGGTAAAGAAGACTCCAAATCCACTGGACCCTTTTGAGACCAGCAAAGTCAACAACGAGACGACTAAAACAACAGCCGTGAAAAACCCTGCAACAATCATCCAATTGTAGATTGCGTAGGGGGGGTAAATAAAATTTTCCGCTGGATCAAAATACATGACAATGACCGTTGCTGAGGAGTGTGCGTAACCAGGAAGGCAACAGTGCCGCGACAAACACAATGAAAATGCAATTAAGTAGCGGAAGTCCGATCAGCAACATTTCGATGCCCAGGACGATCCCGACTCTCTTGGACCGTCTTCAAGAACAGATCTTCCAAGGTGGCCGTTGGATGGTCAACCGAAACGTCGCTGGCACCATGTCGCTTCAAAACGGCTTCCACTTCACTGATCGCTGCGGCACTCAGCTTGGATGTATTGATCTGAGTCTTGTCCTCAGACTTTAGCAACGTATCCACCCGATCCATGACCTTGAGCTCACCACCGTAAAGAATCGCGATCCGGTCGCAGACATCCTGAACGTCCGCCAGCAGGTGACTGCACATCAAAACCGTTTTTCCCTGTTTTTTCAGATCAAGAATCAAATCTTTCATGTCACGACTACCCAGCGGATCTAAACCACTTGTCGGCTCATCGAGCATCACCAGATCGGGATCGTTGATCAACGCCTGGGCGACCCCAATTCGACGAGTCATCCCTTTCGAGTACTCTTTCAACTGTCGGCGACGTGCCTGGGGTGCCAGCTTTACAAGATCCAGCAATTTTTCGGAACGCTCTTTCCGCTGTGCAGCGGTCATGTTAAAGAGGCGGCCATAAAAGTCGAGTGTTTCATACGCATTCAGAAATCGATACAAATACGACTCTTCCGGCAAATACCCAATCCGCTCGTTCTTACTGACGTCTGCGGCAGATTTCCCCAAAATAGTGATCTCTCCCTCGGTCGGAAAAAGCAAACCCAACAACAGCTTTAGCGTTGTCGTCTTCCCCGAACCGTTGGGGCCAAGCAACCCAAAAACCTCGCCCTTTCGAACATCGAGACTCAGCGAATTGAGAGCCCGTACCTTCGGACGCCCCCAAAAATCGCGATAGATTTTGGATAAATTTCGAATTTCAATAACGGGCTCGGACTGGCTCATGCAAGCTCCCGGAGTCTCTAACGAAATAGCCGGACAACAATTTAAACAACCAAGATCAACTGAATCGGCAAGACTTTGCCAGATCAACGCAGAATTCCAACTGCCGTTGTACGACAAACCTTGACGAAGCGTTTGCGGTCAACGCGAAAGTTTTGAAGAATTTCTGCCGGATCACCGAACGCCCATCGTAAAAAAGTCGTGCCCCCATGACAAGCGGCTCGGCAAAACCCTGGAAAAACTTCCAGAGATAGCTGTTTAACAGTCCCATTGTGAGGAATACTCAGCTTGAAACTGGCACGTCTCAACACCGTCCACAGCCAAATCAGCCGCATCGCTTCCGCATCAACCGATTGCCAAATCGCTCGGTCGCCAACCCCATCACGATTCGTAAAGCCGGAAAAAGGAAACAAATCCCGCGAATTATTGGGGCTTCCGCAACAGTTCGGGATGCTCTATCACCAAATAATGGCCGTGGTCAGCCGTCACGATCAGCACGGACTCTTCCCAGCTGCTGTGCTGCTCAACCCAGTCCGTAATCGTTTTCACCGCCGCATCACCGCTGAAAACCGCACCAATCGAGTTATCGATATTATTGTCATGATTGGCCCAATCAACATCACCCGCTTCCATCATCAACCAGAATCCTTTGGAGTTCTGAGACAGAACCTGGATTGCGGCAGACGTCATCTCGCTGAGAGTCGGATTTTCTTCCAGATCTGCTGGATCGTAATCCTCGGATTTATTCGAACGACCAACAGTCGTATTGTAATCGCCGTCTGCTGTGGCAAAGGGCAAATGCCCTCCATATTTTCCGACCCCATAAAAACCGAGCAGGCGATGCCGTTGGGAGCAGGCCAACTCGGCAGCGGTCAAAAGGCTTTTCCCCCCATTTACCCCGGCCACACGGGTTACCGTAACGTACTTTCCCCCATTTTTGTAATCGATCGCATGCAGGTCCGCTTCCGTCAAATAGGCGTTCCCCGGAACAAAATTGTTACCTGTCGAGGCCTCTTGATCATCCGCTTTGACCCCTTTTTGAAATCGAAGGTCACCAAAACCACCGCCGATGATGACATCCAGACCCGACAAAGAAAACTCTGGATGACTAACCGATCTTAATCCAATCAGGTCGCGTGTCAGATCCTGATAGTCATCACGATGAACATTGTGCGCATAGCTGGCAGCAGGAGTTGCATGGCTGATCGGAACGTTCGAGACAGCACCGACCGCATAGCCCGCCTCCTGGGCGAGATGTGCAATGGTCGGCACCGGGTTTCCGGCAAAATCCAGATTGACACAATTGTTATAAGTTTTAAGCCCTGCGGTCATGCTCGTCGCAGAACTCGACGAATCTGTATACGCATGGCGAACCCCCTGATCCGCATTCCCGGAAATCAAATACAGCGGATGGTTGCCTGAAGTCCAGGGATTCACCCCTCCCAACAGGCTCGAATATCCGCCGAAAAGTGTCCCGCCTGGATTCAAAACCGTTTGCTGACTTGCACTGACCTTGGTCCCATTATTGTGGGGACTGGTACACATGAACCCAAATTGCGATGTTCCCTTGGCCGTATAATCCTGAAAATGCAATCCATTCCCCCGGCCATGACTGTATCCGACCGATTGGGTTTTATAGATGGCAGCCGCCCGAGTCGTCTGCCAGTCCATTCCATCGAAGACAACGAGAAAAATGTGCTTTTT
Organism: Schlesneria paludicola DSM 18645; assembly: GCA_945869955.1. Taxonomy (GTDB): domain Bacteria; phylum Planctomycetota; class Planctomycetia; order Planctomycetales; family Planctomycetaceae; genus Schlesneria; species Schlesneria paludicola_B. The sequence goes on along the minus strand of CAMBQP010000009.1, from coordinate 2,295 downwards.
CCCCGCATTCAGAGCCCCCTGCTGAATCTGGAAGAGGTTCGTTTGATCAAAGTATTCCGCGTGGGGATTCAGCGTCTCCGCAGGAACCCGCCCATAAATTCGCTGCAATTCGACTTCACTTCGATACGGGCTTTTCACCCATTCATACGAACGCAAATCGACTTGCTCCGGGCCATTCATGGTTCCGAACGTATAGACGGGGATCAGCCGATTCGAATGGGAACTCCAGAGCTTATAGTTGTCGGGGTCAGGTCCCCAGTGACCAAAGTCAGCGCGATTCAACTTAATCGCATCGGTCTGCAAATCACGCAGATAGTCACCACCCAAAAGCGGCGAAATGAACACAATCAGCGTGATTCCACAACCGATCAACATCCAGGTTGCAACATGTCGCATGGATTCTTCCCATGAAATGAATGACGAGACTATTTCGTTGTCCAATCAGGGATCGGAGCAATCTCTACGGAGGGAACTTGACCTGGTCCCGCCCGACCACTTCCCTGCAACCGACTGATACAGCGAACAGTCATGTCATTCTGAACCTGCAATTGACAACTTAATCTCACACCACTCGCCCCTTTGGCCAGCAGGACATCCTTTTCCGCAACCGTCATCTCTGCCGGTTCGCCAGCAAGGATCTCGACTCGGCAAGTCGTGCATCGAGCAACACCCCCGCACGCATGCAATTGATCAACTCCAGCATCTTCAGTCAAAGCCAACACAAGCCGCTTTCCTGCAGCCACTTCGAAATCGCCAAAACCTTCAACCGTGAGCTTGGGCACAATCAAACCTTCATCAAAGAATTTTTCACCCTGGGATTTCACCTAGGGATACCAACACCGATCGTTAACCATGCCTGACTCGCGGGTGCAAGTCAATCCTCACGAACCAGGCGACGCAAAAAAATGATTTCCCCGAAGGAAATGGCCCCATTCATCGCGACCACATGTCACAGAGATCACCTGTCATCGCTCATGGTCGGGCGCATGAAAATCGCGGGGCACACGAAAAACGACCCGGTAACTTCAGGAAACCCGATATTCACCCAAATTCCATGAATTTTCCTGGTTGAAATCACGGGATTTCATGATTCTCCTCGTTTCCTCCAGGACTGTTTCCGGACATTCATTCACTTTGGCCCCCCAAGCGGACCTAAGCACCTTTTGAATGGCCTCGGAACCAAGGGAAATATTCGTGACAAATTCGAAGTGGCTGCGAGAATCCCGATATTCTGGTTGACGAGTGGGAGGCAAAAGAGAGCGAGACAACATTGCGATGTCGAAATCGTATAACAGCGTTCCGTGATGAATCAACGACTGACGCAGCCAGCGTTGAGCATTCCCAGAAAACTTCCGCTCTCGCCAAACAAGATCACTTGTGCCACAGACCGTGATCTCGGGCAGAACCGCTCGCAATCCCGCTGCAGTCCGCTCCATCAATCGTGACGTGACTTGCGAAACTCCCAGCGGACGATGAACCTCGGTCAGCGGCAGAGCGAGCGTGTAACAGAGACATCCCGGCCCCAGCAAGACCGTTCCACCCCCACTTGCCCGTCGCAAGATCGGAATCCCTTCCGATTGGCAAAACCCAAGATTGACCTCCGTTTCGGCACGATTCGAGCGTCCCAGCACAACAAAATAGTCCTGGGGTTCCCAAAATCGCAGGGTTGCTGCCAAGGGATCTGCTTCAACCATGTCCAGCAACGCCTCGTCCAAGGCAAGGTTTTCAGCGGGGGTCGGTAGCGTCAATGCATAGGACGATAACGACTCAGGCCACAATCGCTGGCAGGAAAGGCTTTCAGGCACAAGGATCTCTTCCGCGATTACATGTGGATCGTGCGACCATCCACCGCAAACGCCGCTTCTTTAATGGCCTCGGCCAGAGTTGGATGGGCATGGCTGGTACGAGCAATATCCTCGGAACTTGCTCCAACTTCAATTGCCGCAACCGCTTCGGCAATCAGATCTCCCGCGTGCGCACCGAGAATGTGCACGCCAAGCACTCGATCCGTTTCCGCGTGGGCCAGGATCTTCACACGCCCCTCGGCTCGACCAATCGCCTTGGCTCGGCCGTTCGCCAAAAAGGGAAACACCCCTTTTTTGTAGGGTATTCCCGAGTCTTTCAACTGTTCTTCGGTTTTTCCCACGCTCGCAATCTCGGGGTCCGTGTAAACAACCCCAGGAATCGCGTCATAATTGACATGGCAATACTTACCCGCCAATCCTTCGGCACACGCGACACCCTCTTCTTCGGCCTTGTGTGCCAGCATGGGACCTGGGATACAATCTCCCACAG
>CAMBQP010000008.1 GCA_945869955.1 Schlesneria paludicola DSM 18645 | reverse complement strand
TGCGTTCGCTGGTCTCCCTGATTCGGGGATCTCCTGCATTCCGGCACTCGCCTTCAATTCGGCGAACCGATACCATTACACCGGCTCGAAAAAAACTCGCACTCGGTAACTCGTGAAATTTCGCAGAAGAGAATCTCGACGACATGGCTGCTTACACGCCCGACTTCGCCACTTTTCGGCAATTGGCCGAAGGAATGAATTTCGTACCCGTTTTTCGGCAATTGATCAGCGATACCCTGACTCCCGTCAGCGCGTACTGCCGATTGCAGGACGAAGAACATTCGTTCCTCTTCGAAAGCGTCGTCGGGGGTGAACGAGTTGGTCGATACAGCTTTCTCGGGGCAGGGCCGTTCCTCCAGATCGATGCCTTTGACCGGGAAATCGTCCTCACCACCGCAGGGGAAACCAAACGGTACTCGGTCGAGGATCCCCTGCAGCACCTGCATACCATGCTCGAACAGTATCGAGCTCCCCATCTGCCGGGACTCCCCCGATTTTGCGGCGGGGCGGTCGGCTACGCGGGCTACGATACCGTCCGCTACACCGAAAACCTCCCCAATCCCCCGGAAAACGATCGCCAACTCCCCGATCTGTCCTTCGCCCTGTATGACCGCATGGTGATTTTTGATCAGATCCAAAAAACGATTCTCGTCGTGGTCCATGCCGATGTGTGCCATGGTGATCTGCAAGCGGCCTATGATCAGGCCTGCCGGCGAGTCGATGCACTCTGCCTGCAACTGGATACGCCGAGCGAAACCATTCGCCTGGCGGATATCTCCAGGGTCGGCGATCCGCAGATCCCGTTTCGCTCGAACTTCACCAGGGCCGGCTATGAAGCGGCTGTGGAAAAATCAAAAGAATATATCCGGGCAGGTGACATCTTCCAGGTGGTCCTCAGCCAGCGTCTGGAAGTCTCGACCACCGCCAGTTCACTCGATATTTACCGCGCTTTACGCGTGGTGAACCCCAGTCCGTTCATGTTTTTGCTCCGGACACCGGCCGTGAACCTGATCGGAAGTTCTCCGGAAATCATGGTCCGGGTGGAAGCAGGAATCACGACCATCCGTCCGCTGGCGGGGACCCGGCGTCGGGGCAAGACCGAGGCGGAAGATCTGGCACTCGAACAAGAATTACTCGCCGACGAAAAGGAACGGGCCGAACATGTGATGCTGGTCGACCTGGCTCGCAACGATGTCGGACGTGTCGCCGAATACGGAACGGTCGAAGTGAGCGATGTCATGCATGTCGAGCGGTACAGCCATGTGATGCACATCAGTTCGACCGTCACCGGCAAGCTGGCCGAGGGAAAAACGGCACTCGATGCCCTGCGAGCGGGTCTGCCTGCCGGGACATTGTCGGGAGCTCCCAAGGTCCGTGCCATGCAGATTATCGATGAACTGGAACCGCATCGTCGGGGGCCGTATGGTGGTGCGGTAGGATGTATCGACTTTACCGGACACATGGACACGTGTATCGCACTCCGCACGATCGTCATGCTGGGGCAAACTGCCTATGTCCAGGCGGGGGCGGGGATTGTGGCGGATAGCGTGGCGGCGTCAGAATATGAAGAAACACTCAGCAAAGCTCGTGGACTCTTAAAAGCAATTGAAATTGCCGAACAGCAACTGACCGCCTCGTAAACTCAATTGAGCAGGGAAACAGCATGTCAGACATTTCACGACGCGACTTTCTCGCAACCTCGGCCTTGGCCGCGACGGCGGCGAGCATGGGAGTTTTGGGGACCCCTCGAACCGCTCGTTCGCAAGAGAAACAAGAGAAAAAAGGGGCCGAGATTCGCTATGGGCTGGTGACGTATCAATGGGGCAAGGACTGGGATCTGCCGACGCTGCTCAAGAATTGTGAAGAGGCTCAGGTGCTGGGGGTGGAATTGCGGACGACACACAAGCATGGTGTCGAACCCAGCCTGACCGATACGGAGCGGAGCATGGTGCGGTCGCGGTTCGAGGCGAGTCCCGTGCAGCTGGTCGGGATCGGCAGCAACGAACGGTACGACAGCCCGGATCCTGCCGTGTTGAAAAAGGCGATCGAAGAGACCAAAGCGTTTATTCGACTCAGTCATGACGTCGGGGGATCTGGCGTGAAGGTGAAACCGGATTCCTTCCATAAGGATGTTCCGCGTGAAAAAACGATCACCCAGATTGGCAAGGCCCTGAACGAATTGGCCGAGTATGCCATCGGTTTTGGTCAGCAGATTCGACTCGAAGTTCACGGCCAATGTGCTCAATTACCAACGATCAAGGCGATTCTTGACGTGGCGGACAATCCCCAGGTGGCGGTCTGCTGGAATTCGAATCCTCAGGATCTGGAAGCACCGGGGCTGGAGCACAATTTCAATCTGGTCAAAGCACGATTGGGCCGCACGACGCATATTCACCGGTTTGATGTCAAGGGTTACCCCTGGGCACAATTGCTGGATCTGTATGTTCAGGCGGATTACTCGGGCTGGATGATGCTCGAAGAGGGCGAAGTCCCGGCAAATCCGGCGGAAGAATTGGCCAAACAGCGGAAATTGTTCGATGAGATGTTAGCCGCAGCCCGTCAGCGTGCGGGTTGATGTTTGGGTGATGATGCAGGTAGAGATTTTGCGATTCCGGTTGAGATCAGGAGAAACCACAGATGCCGACTTATGATTATCACTGTCCCAGCAACCAACAGACGGTGACCGTGCAGCACGGAATGAAAGATTCGATTGCGACCTGGGGAGAACTTTGTCAGCGAACCGAAACGTCGCTGGGGAAGACGCCCCCCGAGACACCGGTCGAACGCCTGATTACGGGAGGAATTGCGTTGCCGATCCCGGGTGCGATCCCGCAACTGCCGATGGCGGGCTGCTGTGGACATCCCGCCAGTTGTGGACATGGCCACTAATTCGAGGGACAGGCATGAATTCAAATCTGAATCCGAGCCCGGAAAAAATCCGCGCGGTGATCGAGAGTTGGCTGGGGATGCGGCTGGATCCCGCCGCCGCAGCCTGGGTTCGTGATCGGCAGCGGGTGATTCAGCTGGGTGATAAAACCGGACTGTACCTCGCCTTTGGTCTCGCACCACGAAAAGTCGGCAAAGCCGAATTGGGACTGACGGCTGAGGAACTGGCGGCGGCGGATGAGGTTCGTCCCGGCTGGAATCCACGGGGGTGGAGCGTTGACCAGGTGACTCGCACCTTGTTTCTGCTGTCACTCCCCCCATTGGAACCGGTTCCCCTGACAGCCCTGCTCGATCAACTGTTCAGTGCGGGAGAAGTGGGTGAACTGGTGGCACTCTATCAGTCACTCCCCCTGTTGCCGCATCCCACCGCCCATGTGCTGCGTGCGGCCGAGGGGGTTCGTACGAATATCAAAGCGGTGTTTTGTGCGATCGCTCATCAGAATCCCTATCCGGCAGAACAGTTCAGTCCGGATCAATGGAATCAGATGGTACTGAAATGTCAGTTCATCGGTGTGGCAATGTCCCCGATCATCGGGTTGGATCAACGAGCCAATCCGGCACTGGCAGCGATGGTGACCGATTTCATCCATGAACGCTGGGCGGCAAAACGGACGGTGGCGGCAGATATGTGGCGCTGTGTCGGACCGCATGCCGATGCCCGTGGTCTGGCTGACCTGGAAACGGTGCTAAAGACCGGTTTGCCGGTCGAGCAGCAGGCGGCGGCGCTCGCGCTGAGTCAGTCACTGGATCCGATGGCGAAAAAAATCCTGGCGACCGCTCCCGCATGGTTTGCGCAGATTACTGCAGGAACCCTCAACTGGGGAACAATTGATGCGATTAGCACTCGTTAAACAGCCCTCGTTAAACAGCCCCCGTTAAATAGTTCGCGTTAAATAGAGAATGTGATGACGTACGAAATCATTATTGGCCTTGAAATTCACGTCCAGCTGCAGACTCGGACCAAGATTTTTTGCGGGTGTTCGACCGCGTTTAATCCTGACCATCCGAACGTTCAGGTTTGCCCGGTTTGCTTGGGGCTTCCCGGTGCCTTGCCCGTATTGAACGCCGAGGCTTTTCATCTGGGGATCAAGACGGCGTTGGGCCTGGGGTGTGAGATTGCCAAATTCACGAAATGGGACCGCAAGCAATACTTTTATCCGGATCTTCCCAAAGGCTATCAGATCAGCCAGTTTGATTTGCCGTTCAGCCATGATGGGCATGTCGAGGTGGTGATTGGTGCGGCGTCGGCGGACCCGGCCCAGCCACCACCGGTCCGGCGGGTCCGGATCTTGCGAGCTCATCTCGAAGAGGACGCTGGAAAAAACGTGCATGACGAATCGGGACGGGGTCGCGAGAGCAAAGTCGACCTGAACCGTGCCGGTACGCCGCTGGTGGAAATCGTGACGGAACCCGATCTCCGGTCATCAGCCGAAGCCCGGCAATTCCTCGAAGAGCTGAAGCTGATGCTGACCTATCTGGAAGTTTCCGATTGCAACATGCAAGAGGGAAGCCTTCGTTGTGATGCCAACGTCAACCTGCATGTGATCCAGGCGGATGGAAGCCGTGTGCCGACACCGATTGTCGAGATTAAAAACCTCAACAGCTTCCGCTTTACGGAACAAGCGATCGACTACGAAGTGGCACGGCAATGGGAGTCGTTCCAGCAGACCGGAATTCGGATGGGGGCCAAAGGGGGACATAAACGGACCGTGGGATTTGATCCGGGACGAGGCACAACCTATCCGTTGCGGGAAAAAGAAGAAGCGGCCGATTATCGCTATTTCCCGGATCCGGATCTGGTCCCGATGACCACCACGACGGATCAAGTGGCCGCGATCCGGGCCGAAATGTGTGAACTTCCATCGCATCGCCGCCAGCGGTTGATCCAGGATTACCAATTATCGACGTATGATGCGGCCGTGATCATCGACCAGGGGCGACCTGTCGCCGATTATTTCGAAGAGGTCGCCAAGTCGTGCGGCGACGGCAAGCAGGCGGCGAACTGGCTGACGCAAGACCTGCAGGCGGCGATGAAAGAGCGGGGCGAGTCGATCGTCAATTTCCCGATTCGTCCCGAGGTGCTGGCCGGGTTATTGGAACGCATCAACAAAAAGCGGATCACGATCAAGTCGGCCCGCGAAGTCTTTACCTCACTGTTAAGCGGAACCGCTGAGGGATTGAGTCCGTCCGTTCCGCGGATTGATGAACTGATTGCGTCACGCGGGCTCGAAATTGTGCAGGATACTGGAGCGATTGACGCGGCCATCAGCGAAGTTTTTTCGCGCAGTGCAAAAGCGATCGCGGACTTCAAAGCGGGGAATGAAAAGGCAGTGGGGGCGTTGATTGGTCAGGTGATGAAGGGAGTGAAGGGGGCCGACCCCCAGACGGTCCGTGAGAAGGTGCTGGCCCGGCTTGCCGAGTAAGCCTTTGATGGAACAGAAGAGATGGAACAGAAGGGAAGGAAGTTAACGAAGGAAGAGGGAAAAGGGGGCTGTGGTCTCTGAGGGACAGAGTTAACGAGGTCTTTGAGGGACAGTTCTCTGGGGGACAGTCCCCGAGCATCCTGATCATGATTCTCTTGGCTTCCCCATGGTAAAAATTCCATTGTGATCCGTCTTCAACCCCTGCCTCCCTTTGTTATCTTCTGTTCAATTCCCCGTTTTTAAATCTGGACCAAAGCAGAATTCACCAGCCATGAATTCGAAGTGTGTTCAGTCAACGTAAAATGAGATTGCACCCCCAAAGCCCCGTCGCGAACAAGCCCGTTTGAGCACAACCTGTGGTGTGAATAACCCGGTTGCGAAAAAAAACCCTTTTCTGCTAGATTCCGCCGGCAGTCACATCGGTTGGGGGTGACGAACCGGGATCACAACCGGGATCCAGGGGGAGATTCCTCGCAGGATTGCTGGCCGTAATCCAGGCAACGGATGTCCGTAAAAAATCAAAGCAGCCATCAGCCAATTCCGCTGTGGTGGCAAGGAATAGCGAACTTATGGCGAGTTTCACGCAAGCAGATCTGAAAGATCTCAACGAAACCTTTGAGCATGACTCACCCGCCGACCTGCTGCGTTGGGCGAAAGAGATCTTTGGCGAGCGGATTGCGGCGCTGTCCGCCTTGCAGCGGGCGGGTTGTGTGGTTTGCCACATGATGGGGGGGCTGAAACTGGATATCCCGGTTTTGTTCGTCGATACGGGGGTCAATTTTCAGGAAACGCTGGAAACTCGCGACCGCGTGGCCCGCGAATACGGACTGAAAATTATCTCGCTCGAACCCAGCCAGACGATGGAGGCGCAAACGGAGCAATATGGAGTCTTGTATTTGACCCCCGAAGGGCAAAAACAATGTTGCCTGATGCGCAAGACCGAACCACTGTTGCAAGCCAAGGGGCAATTCGACTGTCTGGTGGGAAGCCTCCGTCAGGCGGATGGGGGTCGGCGTGGGAACGTGCCGATCCTGTCGATTGATACGCAGATGAACTGCCTGCGCATCAATCCACTCGCCAAAATGACCGACGAAGACCTGGAAGCGTATTTGGTACAGCACAAGGTGATCGTCAATCCGCTGCATTCCCAGGGGTATACGACGATTGGCTGCAACCGCTGCACGACGCCGGTGCTGTCGAATGAACCGAAACGAGCGGGTCGCTGGCGGCACCTCGGCTCGTGGTCTGCCTATTGTGAGATTAACCCCACCGATCGTGACGGGGGAATTTCGAAGTCGATTGATTTGCCAGCAGACTTGATTGATCGAATCCTGGGTCGCTCGACCGATTTTGCGATTTGAGATGCCGAGCGAGTTCTGCCGGGGGGAAAACAAAAAAAGCGAGCGAGCCTTGTTGGAAACCAAGGCTCGCTCGCTTTCGCATGGAAAAGCCCCCCTCCGTGAGGGCAAGTGCCTCCTGCACCTTCTCTTGAACAAAAAGAACCCCTGGGGAATTACTGCGATTGTTTGCGTTGGGTGTACTGGCGAGTGGGAACCGACGAGCAGAGTGGGTCAGAGACTGCTTTTAAGGCGCCATGCAGTTCGCAAATAATCGCTTTTGTCTTTCACCAGGGGTTCGGGCTGGGCGTAATTGTATGGCCTTCATCTGGCCACAATCCATGACAATGCACTTTGTGTACCAGAGAGACTTCGGCGCATCAATTTTGTTGATTTTGCAGAATTCCATTGAAATCCAAGTTCGAATTAGAGATGATGATTTGTGGTCGCATTTGGATTTCGGCGCGCGCCGAACGGATGAAATGGATCTCGCGGCGCCGATTGCATGCAATTCGGCGCCGAATCCAAGGTGATGGCAATCCACGGATAATACATGGACAATACAAATTGGGTCGTTCGGTGGGGGCTGGCCGGGTTTGCGGGGGCGATCGTCGCCTATTGCGTACTCGTGATGGTTGTCGTTGCCACCGCACCCGACTTGCGAATGCGATTTCTGCTCGTAGGGCCTACTGATGCGCAACCGGGAATCCTGATCCAGAAGACGATTGATCTGGTCGTGGCCGAGGGGAAGCCGGTTCCTCAGGTCGATGACATGCTGCTCGAGTTAGAAGGGGAGTTGGTCACGACATCTCTTGATTTTATGCGCGAGCAGTTTGCGCTGCGAAATCGGGAATTTGATCGCGGGCCCTCGCCACTGCTGTTGACGCGACGGGGATTACAGGATTTTGCCACCGTTAAGTTTCGCCGGGCTGCGGATGGCCAGGTTTTGTTAACAGAGGTCAAGGTTCAAGCGGTCCCCTTACCCGAGGTGGGTCTGACGCTGGTTTGGTTTTTGCTCGAACTGGCCATCTTTTCTGTCGGAGCGGTCGCCTTTTGGAATCGCCCCTTTGATGATGCAGCGCGGTTATTTTTTGCGATGTGTACGGTGACGCTCGCCGCATTCGTGGGGGGCTTTCATTGGTGGACTGTGGGGAGCAATTTCTGGCTGAACCTTCCGTTTGCGATTTGTGGAATGCTGTTGCCTGCCGTCATTCTGCACTTTTTCCTGGTTTATCCGCGCGTGAAGCCCCCGCTGGCACGCTGGCCGAACACCTTGGTGATCTCGATTTACGCCCTGCCGAGCATCGCGATCGCTGCGTTTTTGCTGGTCGATGGTGGGCTATGGTATCTGATGACAACGGTCGAGCCGCTGGCAGAATTCGATTCCAAGCTGAAGTTGATGCTGCTCAACTGGCTGCGTTTGGGGATCTATTCCTATATCGCTGTGGCCGCACTCTACTTTCTGATCGCCTTGGGGGCGTTGACCCATAGTTGGCGAACCACCCGGAATCCTGTCGAAAAAAATCAGGTTCAGTGGATTCTGCGCGCGGGCTGCATCGCCTCGTTTTTTATTGGTTATGCGCTGTATCTGGCCTTTTTCCATCGCGAGGAATTCGTGCTGGGAGGGGGACGCATCCCGATGTTTCTGGCGAGTCTGGTGTTTATGTTCGCGTACGCCATCGGCATTGTGCGGCACAAGTTGATGCTCGTCGACCAGATCGTGAATCGCGGGATGTGGTATTACGTGCTGAGCTACGGGGCTACCGCCACAGTGGCGTTTGTGATTGCCTGTGGGACGCTGGGGCTGGCGATCCGCAAATCGCAGGGACTCGAGCAGCCCATCTGGATCATTGCCGGAATTCTGATGCTGGCGGTCGTGCTGTTGATCTGGCTGCGGGATTCTTGGCAAACCTTTGTGGATCGTCGCTTTTTTCGGGAAAAGTATCGACTCGACAAAGCCCTGCAGCGGATGAATCAGGCGGTCGGTCGGCTGGCCGATGTCGATTTCCTGACCGAACGAATGTTGATGTCCTGCCGCGACGTTTTACAGTCAGAGCTGACCGCACTGTATCTGCGTGAGGGGCTGACCACCACGTTTCGACTCGTCGGTGCCGAAGGGGCTTCCACTGGTCTGCCGATGCAATTTTCCGCCCCGAATGAATTTTGTCAGGCACTGTTGGTTGATCCGACGCTGCAACGAGTCACCGCCGGGTCGCGCGACAATCTGACTCCGACACAAAGCCTGCTGCGACTGGTTCGTGCCGACCTGATTCATGGTCTCGAGACCAACGGCGAGATCACAGGTGTCGTCGTGCTGGGGGGCAAGCAGAACGGGCTGATGTATTCGGCCGAGGATTTAACGTTCCTTACGGCACTCGGCCAAATCACCGGGATTGCCCTGCACTGTGCGAATGTTCACCAGAACCTGAAGCACCTCAATGAAGAGCTTCGCTCGAAAGTCGATCAACTGGCCCAGCAACGTCAACAGATCGCGATCTTGCAAGCTGAATTGACCACAAATCGGGTTGATCTGCCCGCGACATCCACGACGGAATTTCGTCGCGAAGCGATCATTGGCCGCAGCCCCGCGCTCGGTTCGGTTCTCGAAATGGTCCGCAAGGTTGCCCCCAGCGAGACCAGCGTGCTGGTTCGTGGCGAAAGCGGGACGGGAAAAGAGTTGCTGGCCAAGGCGATCCATGAGAATAGCTCACGAAGAACGGGCCCGTTGGTGAGCGTCAACTGTGCGGCGTTATCATCGAGCTTGCTGGAGAGTGAGCTGTTTGGTCATGTGCAAGGTTCATTTACCGGAGCCAACCGCGACAAACCGGGCCGATTTGAACTGGCCCAGGGCGGGACCTTGTTTCTCGATGAAATTGGGGACATTTCTGCCGAAACTCAGATCAAGCTGTTGCGTGTCCTGCAGCAACGCGAGTTTGAGCCGGTCGGGGGGACGAAAACGATTCAGGTCGACGTTCGACTGATCGCCGCCACGCACCAGAATCTCGAACGATTGATCACCCAGGGTCGCTTTCGCGAGGACCTGTATTATCGCCTGAACGTGATTTCGATCACGCTCCCCCCCTTGCGTGAGCGGCCTGATGACATCCTGGACTTAGCGGTTTTCTTTCTGAAATCGGCATCCACGCGTGGCGGCAAACGAATTGCTCGATTTGACGATGACGCATTGAATGCCTTGATGAGGTATTCCTGGCCGGGGAACATTCGCGAACTGCAGAATGTGATTGAACGCGCTGTGGTACTCGCCGAACGCGAGACGGTCGAGTTGGTCGATCTTCCGGTCGAAGTGCAGAACTTCGCTGCGCTCTCGTCGTTATCCTCAGGCCGGGGAACGGTGTCACCAGTGGCCTTGGCGGAAGCCGGGAATCCGCTCTTCTGGTCGGACGAAGATCCTGCTGCGGAACGACGGCGTCTGGTGGAAGCGCTGCACGAGTCTCAAGGGAACAAAACGAAGGCGGCTCAGCGACTAGGGCTGCCGCGCAGTACGTATTTCAGCAAATTAAAGAAGTTTGGTATCACTGACAATGAGCCCAACGAACCGACACGTTATGGACGTCTGCCACGGTAATTTTAACGCGTTGAGGGGTGACCCCCTGACGCAACGCGAGAATGAAAATCATGCCAGTTCTCGATCGAGAAGAATACATTGAGCAGGCCTATTTTTTTAAAACGTTTCTGGAACGGCTGGCCGAGGATCTCCCTTCCCAGGAAATCTTGATCAGCATCAAGGAAGAGATCCTGGCAACAACTCGCTTGCCGCTGGCACTCGATGTTTTGCGGGGGGAAATGCTGTTAAAGGGGCGTCTTTGTGAAGGGATGGCCCATCTGCCCCACTACTTTGCCCCTTTTCAGACGTTCGTCATGCGACAATCCGAAGAGGATCGAACCAAATTTGATCAGCGGGTCGCCTTGCTGATTCTGGAGCGAGAAGCCCGCTATCGTGGTGAAAATGGCAAGCCGGCCGGATTGTTTGTTTACCAGTTCGAATGTCTGTCTCGAAACCGCCTGGGCTATGACAAGGGGATGGCCGCGATTGCCGATGATCCGGTTTACGATGCGAACTGGCGAGACTGGATTCTGCGCGCCCGCATGCAATTGGGGACCGTTGAATTTGCGGACATGATCTACTTTCGCTCGGAATTTTACGTCGAGGAACGCCGCAAGCTCGGCCAGCTCGACGAACCCGCCAGTGTCCCCATGCTGTTCGGTCGGCAAGAGGGGCGTATCGCCAAGGCCAATCGAGGCAAAGATCCGCTGTATCTGTTCGCTGCGTTACAGCGTCAGCTGGGGTATCCGGCGGTCCCTCGCCCCCGTACTGGCAAAGACCTGAAGCTTCCCCCGCATCTGGAACTGCGGTTGCAGCGGGTTGAAAAACGAATCCACCTGCTGGAGGCCGAGACGAAAGGGGAGTTGGACCTGAGCGAGTTCTACGCACATCCTCGTCCTTTCGAGGATCCGCCGCACGACCCCCTCACCTGAATCCTGAGGGATTTGCTTTCACAATCCAATCTTCGGTGACACTTCCAATATCCGGTAACAGACATGGCAGGCTTTCACTTTTACTGCGGCACGTGGCTTGGCGATGACAAAAGCGCTAACCCAATCTTCGACGTAATCGACGAGGTGTGCGAACTCGTCGCGTCGGAAACCGACGATCGATCGATGGAAGATTTCATTCGATTATGGAATGCACAGCAGGAGAATGACGAAATCCGGTTATCGCAAATGATGCTTTCCGTTCTTGAAAATCCGCTTCGGCGATATCAGGCCGTCTTGGTACGTCGGCTTGGTCTTTCGTCACCTCAGGCGTCGATCAAAGAACTCGGAGCGTTTCCTCGCTCGATCACAGACGATGAATCCAAGTTTGAGTGCGTTGTCGATATTTTCAAAGGCTACGAGGTCGTCAAAAAGACGGGGAACCCTCTCGTCATCCATTTTTGTTGAAGCGCGTCAGCGAACAATTGGTTTCACCGGCGCGTTGGCAGAGAGCTCACAATGGGGGAGGGCCGTTGTGACCGCTCACCAGTCCGTGCGTCCATGGCTCCAGTCAGGATTCGTGTGAATCTCCTGGCGCGCGGCCTCAATCTCGTGGCGATTCTGCCAGAGATACAGGATTCGCGCCCGGATTGGTGGATGAACGGAATCACCACTCCCCACTTCATCGGGAATGCGAAACAGGATTTTTCCAGGTTCGGCGTCAATGAGATTCACCAACTGCTTGACTTGCTGTTCGTCCAATTCAATATGACCTGGTCGATTGATCAGAAATTCCCAGTCAATCCGCGGCACGGTCATCAGTTCCTTTAATCCCTTGATTTGGTCTTCGATCGCCGATTCGTCTTCACCTTGCCAGGCATACTGCAGAAATCCGGACAGGGACAATTTCCGTTTTGTGATGGCCTGTTGTTTCATCGAGACTTGAACGGCGGCTTCCAGTGATTCTCGCGAAGAATACCCGTAGGGGACCGCCGCTTCGATCGCTTCCAGGATTTCTGATACCTTCAGATGGCCGTATCGACGTGAGGTCAGTTCCTGCTGCTGGATCGCCAGCTGAATTTCTTGATCGACACCCATCGTCAACAAGCTGTTGATCGAGACCAGGGGACCATGAACCTGAGCCCCCAGATCGTCGCAAAGATATTCAATCGCCATGACATGACGGGCCATCAGCCACCCCGAGATGAACCAGAAGACCGAACCACAGGCCGACAGGGCAACTAGGCTGAGGAAATTGGACATGCCAATCCATTGAGTGACCAGCAGACCACTGAGCACCCCCAGTAACAGTGTGATTCCATGAAATCGCTGACTCACCAGGTAGTATCGATAAAAATGCCCCAATTCGTGGCCGATCAGATCCTGTAACTGGGCGGGGGTGAGCCGGTGCAGAACCTGTCGATTCAGGTAAACTCCATTCAACGAGCGGAAGAATCCCCCCAACCCCAGATGAAGTGCACCAGCGTTCAGGGATTTATCGGCGGTGATATAGACCGGGGGGCCTGGCCGGGGGAGTCCTAATCGATCGAGTGTCTCGTCAGCGAGCCGTCGCAGCTGATATTTGTCAAACTCACCAAATCGAGTTTGCTCTTTGAGTTGACTGATTTCTCGCTTGTTCAGGGCATAATGCCTGAGGATCCCCATCACGTGCGGGCTAACAATCACCAGGACCGCAATCAAGGCAAACAAGGGTTCGTCGACCAGTTTGGCCCAATCGATTTGCGACGCCAGCACCAGAGCCAGCACAAACTGCATTAGAACCCAAGGGGTGGCAATTCGATTGGCCCGTTGGATCTGTTGGATCAGGTCGCTGCGAAACGGGATGGTATCGGCATTGGTATTGGTGGAAGACATGTGATCACAGGGTGAGCTCAAGTGGCGGCGTTCAGCAGGTGTCCCAGAATACTGATCGAGGGTTTAACGCGTGTCTGATAATAGAGTCGTCCCGGGCCGGTATAGCGATTGACCAGCCCTTCACCGGACATCATGGAATCCCGCAAGGAACGACTCGCCTTCACCAGTTGGTAGCTGACCGTCTCGGAGAAGGCAATCACATAGCGATTATCGATTAAAAACTGCTCACCTTCGGCAAGCTGTCGTTCCTTGATCGCCCCGTAGGTCTGACAAAACAATGTTCCGGTTCCGGAAACGTGGAGCAGAAAGAGTCCTGTCTTAGCAAAGACCCCCTTCATGCCGCCATAGCGGGTGGTGAGGTGACAGTCACCAACGTGTGCTAGGTAGGAGCCCCGACTGAGATACAAATTTCCAACATCGACCAATGAAATCGGGATAATATCACCATAATTATCCGGAGCCAGCAGTAAGGTTTGCGAGTCTCGTTTCGCCCGAAACACCGCACGAAAAAAGGACTCGCCCCCCAGCAGACTCTTGAATCCCGACCACCAGCCTTGACCTGAACGAGGCTGTCCAATCGCGGAAGAAATTTGAATTCCCGGCGACATCGAGATCATACTATCGGGTTGAGCCACCACTTCTTCGGCTTCGCTGAGCTGAAATTCGATGACAGTAAAGACGGGTGCATGCTGTATCTGGAAATCCATGAATCAAGCGCTTTCAGGGAATGCCGGACCGAGATAAGGATTGCAGTCGAGATCAGGATTGCCACACGCCCCTGTTTGGCGCCTCATACGGAGATCGAACAGTTACTCGATGTCACCAGCGGTTCGCTGCTTGATCAGATAGCCAAAAAAGGCAATTACTCCAAGAATCCCCAAAAAAATGAAGAGTGCGACCATCCGTGGGACATGCAAAACATCTGAAATTCCCGTGATACAGATGTCATAAATCACGACACGGATAAACCATCCAATGATGGACGAAAATCCGCCACCGCGCGCTGCGAACATAATCGAAGGCATTCTCATTTCCCGGTTAGCTGAGAGGATCATTCCTGGATCAAATTACACGGCACTTATTTTTGCCCAAATCTCTGATAAGTCAATTTGCTTTCCATCCAGCAGGGGACGATTTCTTGTGTTTTGCTTGTTTCAACGTATTCGACGCATTCGACGCATTCGACGCATTCGACGATTTAGACGTTGAGAACGATTCCATTCCAGCCACTGGATCCTCTCGCTGCCAAGTGATGGCTGCCGAAGAAAATCGTTTCGCGCTGATGCGTCTTCGAAATTTGGCTTATTCAACCGAGCGTAACACGAACCTGAAAACAGCTTTTCAATCGAGCAAAATCAGCCAGACCCCGGGCAGCCCTCCCTCGCCGCCTCCCCATCTCGGTTGCGGTGATGGCTCACTCGATGAGTTTCGACACGTCTGCTCAAGAATTCTCGTGGAAAAACGCGTGGAATCGTTGTGGGGATTCAGTGGCAGAGACCTGAAGGATCGTTTACAATTCCATGGATTTCGCTCAAATCTTGCCAGTCCCGCGATGAAGTCCGTCGTGGCATGACGCCAGCCCCGGTACAATGACAGCCGCTTGGTCGCGACGTTGTCAGGATCCGTTTTTGAACAGTTTCTCTGGAAAGTTTTTTTCATGTCGACCAGTTACGATGTTTACGGAGTCGGTAATTCACTCGTTGATATTCAGGCTCGAATCGATGATTCCTCCCTGGAACTTCTGCAGTTTCAGAAAGGGATTATGACACTGGTCGATGAAGCGACGCAAACTCGCGTCCTCGATACCATCCGTGGCGCCAAAATTAATCGCTGCGCGGGAGGATCCGCCGCCAACACAATCGCCGGGTTGGTCGACTTTGGGGGCCAAGGGGCTTACGCGGGGAAAACGGGGAGCGACGAGCTGGGAGAATTCTGGCTAAAAGATATGCGAAATCTAGGGGTCACCATCGAAGTTCCCCAAGTTTCCGGGCAGACCGGGGCCTGCGTGGTCCTGATCACCGAAGATGCACAGCGTACCATGCTGACACACTTGGGACTCTCGGCAACACTCAGCCCGAATGACATTTCCGAAGCCGAAATTCGTAAATCCAAGATTGTGTACATTGAAGGGTATTTGTTCGCGGGCGAGACCACCACCGCCGCAGCGATGAAGGCGATCGAACTGGCCAAAAAGAACGGTGTCAAAGTCGCGTTTACCGTTTCCGACCCCTTCTTGATCGGTATGCATCGCGAGTTTTTCTGGGACTTGATCAAAGGTCCTGTCGATCTCTTGTTCTGTAATCTGGAAGAAGCCCGCAGCTTGACCGGCAAAGTCGATCCTATCGATTGTGCCCAACAAATACACCACCACGCCGCGGATGTCGCACTGACGCTCGGTGCGGATGGATCGCTACTGATGCATCAGGGGCATGCCATTCCGATCGAAGGGGTCACCACCAAAGCGATCGACACCACGGGTGCCGGCGATATGTACGCCGCCGGAATCCTCTACGGCATCACCAATGGCTTGAGCTGGAAACAGTCTGGCCATCTCGCCTCGCACGCGGCTGCCCGCGTTGTTGCACAAATGGGGGCCCGACTGCAAAAACCGTTTACCAAAACGGAAGTCGCCGATCTCATCGCAGGTGTCTGATCGCAGGTGTCTGATCGCAGGTGTCGGAGGGCAGGTGTCTGAGTGGAATACGAGTTCGGTTAATCCAGGAGAGGCGAGGGACGCATGGATCCCTCGCCTGCAGCGTTCGAGTCGTTTTGATCCTGTCGAATTGGTGTGGAATGCGGCCGGAAATGGTGCAGATTCGGAATGGGATCGGTGGTACCAATTTGGTGGACGAGGTTGACGTCAATGGTCAGATGGTCGAGCCAATATGGCATACAAACCGATCAAGTCTCAACGCTTCAAAACGATTGGCAATTTTTCAGTAAAATACACGGCGGTTGTCAAGTTGGGAAAGTTGCCGTCAAGGCGGGCTCGCAGGTGCTGGATTGTGAAGATGCGGAATCAGAATTAATTCGCTTAATGGAAAGCATATTCCGATGAAAACTTTCCCTCTTCAATATCGTCGCGGAAGTCGAAGACCATTTGGAACTCCTTCCCCACTTCGGATCGTGTTTTGCTGAAATATTCGACATCACGATCCAATTGACGGCAGTCGCCCACAATCTGTTCTCGCCTCTGTTGAAACGCGAGAATGAGATGCTCCCTCGGCGCTTTCCGAATGTCACCCCAAAATGTCTGTTGTCGTTCGCCACCACTGATACGCGTGGCATGCTGTGCGCGAATCAGCAGTCCCCTTTCATCCAGTATATGCTGCTCACGAAGAGCTCTCGCAAAATCCTGTTTGCAGCGGCGTAGAACGAGATCGGAAGGGGGTTCCCATTTTCCGGTTTTAATCGGCCATACAGCTTTAATCGGCCATACAGCTTTAATCGGCCATACAGCTAAATCACTTGTAGTCGCTAATGGATACTGTTCGAAGTACTCATCGGCGTACTTCTGCAATCCTTCGACTTATGTTATGGCAAACTTTCCTATTTCGTACCTCTTTACGAGACGATCGGGCAATCGCCCCATCCATCCGTGATCGCCACACCCAAAATATGCGGACGCACATCGATTAACAGCTTTCCCAGTTGCCGATAATCCAATTCTTTCCTGTAATGCAATTGACCAACCACAATTCCGGGGTGTACACCGCGTGCGTTCGCAAACTGGATCACCTTCGCTTGGTAAAACAATCCCTGATGACGTGAAACAAACGAATCCATTTGATCCGACGCAATCAAATAATTGGCGGCATCATGATTGGCTCGGGCTTCGCTTTCGGAGACCTCAGCACCTCGCGCCCCGTCATTGAGTTCAACGTCGATCGCCCCCTCACCCTCGCGGATGTGGACCAGTTCATGAAAAATATTGTGCCAAAAATTGTCGATGCGTCCAAAACGAAGCGACAAGGCGATGACGGGTGAGTTTTCGTCCAACCACATCGCCGCCCCGTCAATTTTGCTTCCCGACAAATGTTGTACGAGAACCAGACGGATTCCCATCGATGCTAAGACCGCTGGAACACGGCGAATATCCTCAGGATTGGCAACCAATGCTCGCAGTTCTTTGATTCCGTATTCGATGTTTTCAACAACAAATTTGCTGGCGGTTACGCAAGATCCCAACTGGAGCGCCCTGCGCCCCCAGGCAATTTGCGCAGGTGTGTGCGAGGGACAGTCAGTCGTTTTTCGGGCGGCCATGGAAAACGAGGGTTTTTCGTCCCACGATGAAATCCCCATAAACCTCATGACGGATGTTTCGAGTGACGCGATGTCAGGATCATCTGTAATCCATGCACGTTTCTTCATTTCCCTTACGGGGACGAAATCGTACAGCGCAGCACGCCGCTTGATTTGAAGGTCTTCATTAAGTTGCTTCGATAATTCAAAGCTTGTCTGCAAGTTCATCCAGAATTCCGCGCTTGTACCAAACGCATCAGCCAGTTCGCGAGCAGCTTCTGGACCAATCGCCGTCTTCCCCTTGATCAGATTACGAATGTGCTGACGAGTGCGACCCATCACTTCGGCTAAGTCGTCGTGAGTCCAACCCCGTGCATCGAGCTCCTCTTGGATCAGCTCGCCCGGCATCACAACTTCGATGGAAATAACCTTATCCATAATTAGCACTCCCTGCTAATGTTTTCAGTGGTAATCAGCAATGGCAACAACATCAATGGTATGTTTTGGTGCCGTGTCTAAAATGTGGAAAACCAATCGTCATTGGTCGTTAAGTCGAATAGAATACAAGTCAGACTGACTACCGCTCGCTTTGAGTTTCTCGAAGTGCAATGACTTCAATCGCCTCAAATCCCGTTCGTCAGTGGCATCTCGAATGTACCTCATTTTCCGGCGAAATGCGCGGACGATCGCCTCAGCCCATGCCGTTCGAGCATCTGGATTCAGTTCAAGGTCCTCGAGAGCCGCGTCGGCAAACACAACATCCATGAATTCCCTTTGCGATTCGACCGCATCAACATTGTCAACGATTTCCGGCCTCTGTCAAGCGGAAATGTAAACAAAGTGTTTACGTTTTTCAAATCCAATTGAGATGCGGTTCTCTTCGAGTCTCTGCCCGCTTGGCGGCCAGCAAATGAAGTCATGCCTCGCCTACGGTAAAACCGTTCTCATTGATGCCATTCGGAAAACATCAAAACCGGTCCATTCGCAATTCCGTTGTATCATCCCAAGATTACCAAGGTTGCAGTGGCAAATACGCAGTCTGCGGGACATACTGGATCACTCGTGACGAAATCCCTTGGTTTGCCTTGTGAGGTGTTTTCCATGCTCCTTGCACGTTCTGTCCTGTTCGGATTGCTGCTCATCACCGCCTCGGCAGTTGGCGCGGAAGATCCCGCTGTCGACTATGTGAAACAGGTCAAGCCGATCCTGGTGGCCCGCTGTGCGGGATGTCACGGCGTGAAGCAACAACAGCTTGGTTTACGCATCGACAGCGGTCGAGGTTTGCTGGCGGGTGGAGATTCGGGGCCAGCGGTCCTTCCGGGCCAGTCTGCCAAAAGTCTGCTGATTCACGCCATCACCGGGACCGAAGGAGCTTCGGTCATGCCCCCGGAAGGGGATCCGTTGACCGCAGTCGAAATCTCGGTCATTCGCCGCTGGATTGATCAAGGGGCTCTGTTTCCCGCCGACGAGCCGGTCGAAGCGGCTGTGTCAAAAACCAGTGACCACTGGGCCTTTCAACCGATTTCTCCAGTGAGTCCCCCGGTTCTTGCCCCCAATCACCCCACACATCACCACACACATCATGGCCTGGACCCCTTCATTCTCGATCGGCTGCTGCGTGAGCGAATCACCCCATCGCCGGAAGCGGATCGAGCGACACTTTTGCGGCGAGTTCATCTTGATTTGCTGGGTGTCCCCCCTTCGGTCGAGTCGGTACGAGAATTTCTCGCAGACCGATCACCGGATGCGTTCGAGCGACTGGTCGACCGCCTGCTCGCTTCGCCTCATTATGGAGAACGCTGGGCTCGTGACTGGCTCGACTCGGCCCGTTATGCCGATTCCAATGGCTTCACCCGCGATCAACCACGAACCATCTGGAAGTACCGCGACTGGGTCATTCATGCTTTAAACGAGAATCTGCCGTTTGATCAATTCACGATCGCACAGCTTGCCGGAGACCTGCTTCCCGCACCCACGCTCGAACAACTTGTGGCGACCGGTTTCCACCGCAACACCCTGATTAATGAGGAAGGGGGGACCGATCCCGAACAGTTTCGTGTCGAGGCCGTCGTCGATCGGGTCAACACCACCGCGACGGTTTTTCTCGGGCTGACGATTGGTTGTGCCCAATGTCACGATCATAAGTACGACCCCATCTCACAACGGGAATACTACCAGCTCTATGCGTTTTTCAATTCGACCGAATTTTCACCGGGGGATCCTGCTGCACCGCGGATCGATGTCCCTTCGTCAGAACAATTGAGAAACGGAGAGCCGGCGCGATTAGCACACATTCGCCAAGAAATCAGCAGGCTGGAAAAAGAGCTCAAAGAGCAGGCGGCAAATATCGCGATCGATCTGACCGCTTGGGAAACAACGCTGACGTATGAGGACAAAAAGAAGTTGCCGTTCAATGTGAAGAATGCGGTCGATCTTCCCGTTGTCGACCGGTCCGAAATTCATAAACGCGACCTCGACGGCTATTTCCGGAATTTGCCTGTCGCCCGCGAGAAATATCCCCAGCTCAATGAAATCGGACGACTGCGAGAAGCGGCCCCCAAATTTCCGACCACCATGATTACCAGGGAAATTCAACCGCCGCGCGAAGCCTATATTCAAATTCGCGGCGATTTTCTTCGGAAAGGGTCTCGCGTTGAGCCCGCAATTCCCGTGGTCCTCAATCGGAACTTGCCGCAAGAAT
The DNA here is from genome assembly GCA_945869955.1 of Schlesneria paludicola DSM 18645. Taxonomy (GTDB): domain Bacteria; phylum Planctomycetota; class Planctomycetia; order Planctomycetales; family Planctomycetaceae; genus Schlesneria; species Schlesneria paludicola_B. The sequence continues at coordinate 35,784 of CAMBQP010000008.1, read as the reverse complement.
CTCAGGAAAAAAACGCCGTCCAATCGGCGAACCGGTTGTGGCTGGCCCAGTGGCTGGTCTCGGCAGAAAATCCCCTCACCTCCCGGGTGATCGTCAATCGTTACTGGCAGCGGCTTTTCGGACGAGGTCTCGTCGAAACCGAAAATGATTTTGGCTCACAAGGAGATCGCCCCACGCATCCCGAGTTACTCGATTGGCTGGCCAACGAGTTTCGCGGGGGATCGTCCCAGCTAACGGGTCCTGGGGCAAGCCCCCTCGCGGGTGTCACCGCACCCGACGACCGTAGGGCGTCGCGACCCGGTTGGGATTTGAAGCGATTACAGCGACTGCTGGTGACATCGGCCACGTACCGGCAATCGTCCCATTCCCGAGCCGATCTGGATGAGCCGGATCCGCTCAACAAGCTCTTGGCGCGACAGTCACGCATTCGCGTCGACGCAGAAATCATCCGTGATGCGGCGCTGGTGGCGAGTGGCTTGCTGACCGAGGAACTGGGTGGGCTTCCTGTGTTCCCTCCGCAACCCGATGGCGTCTTCGATTTCACTCAAGACAAAAAGCCCTGGAACACTTCGACCGGCCGCGACCGCTATCGAAAAGGGATCTATACCCACTTATGGCGTTCGAGTCTTTATCCGTCGATGGCGGTCTTTGACTTTCCCGAGCCCAATGTGGCCTGCACCCGGCGAATTCGTTCCAACACCCCGCTGCAGTCGCTCACACTGGCCAACGATGAAACCTTTGCCGAATTTGCCCGTGGGTTTGCCGTGACTTTGCTCGAAGCCCAGGCGGAAGACGACAGTCAACGATTGACGTTGGCCGTGGCAGCCGCCTTGGGGCGGGAGCCTAACTCGACGGAACTGGCCCGCCTGCGCAGCTATCTGCAGCAGCAACGTGACCGTTTCGAATTGGACGCCGTGGCCGCCGAAGCGTTCGCACCGAAACCCTCACCGCGCGGACTTCCCGTCGCAGAATCTGCAGCCTGGGGAGCGGTCTCGCGGGCACTGATGAATTTGGATGAATTCATCACGCGGGAGTAAATTCAGTTGTCAGTTGTCAGTTTCCTGGGGGCATCACCCGAACATGGTGATCGCGATTCTCTGGACCTAACCATGGTGCAAATTCCCGTGTGATCCGCCTTCAACACCGGATCTCCTCTTTGTTCCCTTCGTTCCCTTTTGTTCAATTCCCCGTTCAATTCCCCGTTCAATTCCCCGTTTGAATCCCCGTTTGAAAATCACGATCAATTCAAAATCGACCTGTCCTGACTTCGACGTGAATAGCGGGCGGCGTGACAACATGAATCAAAGACCAGAGACCATTCCGGTCGAGTGGCATCGACTCGTCCTCGGGTTCTGCGGAATCCTCCGCAGCCAAACCCGCTGTTCGACGATTCTGGTGGTGCAAATCCCGTAACCGATCGTTGTGATGCAGCATGATTGGCTGGGGGAAAGCGTTGTTCAGCGCAGCAACATCGAGTTTAGCATGGGGGCAAATATCCCGGTGTCATAGCAAGGCAATGATGAGGCCGAGCGAAATCTGTCTCAATCGCCAGAGAATAAGGGCCGGCGTCGATAGCAAGAATCGTTTCCCGAGTCCGTCGACTGTACCTCATCCTTGAGTAGAAACAGCGCACCTGCTCGTCCGCGAGCATCGACACGAGCCACAACAGGATTGAGGAACAACCGACTTCGGTCGACTGCTTCAGGGAACTGGACGGATCGCCGAGGACAAAAAGAAATCCCCCTCGAAGAACGGGTCTTCGAGGGGGATCTGGCTTCGATCAAGATTGGCTCTGTTCGATTAGAACGTCAGCACAACATCGGTGACAAACAAACCCTGATGGTTTTTCTGGCCGTTGTCGAAGGGCTTCTGATTGTTGGCACCGCTGACCGCATTTTGGGTCGTGTTGTTGATGTTCCCTTCGAACCAGTCGAAGCGAAGGTTAGGCCGGACGAAAAAGTTGCCTTTGCCGGTGGGGTACCAGCGAGGTCCAATCGTGGCCTGATAAAAGTTCCCCATGTATCCGCCGGGGAGGTTATTCACACCGTTGGGATTACCGGTGATACCACTGGCAGCCGCTCCTGGCAGGAACTGTTGCACGCGGTAACCTTCTTCATCACGCCACATTTCGAAGTTGGCACCCCAAGTCCATTTATCGCTGGTCTTGTAGTACATGTATTGGTTGATACCGTACCAATTGGCTCGTTGGCCGGTCGAGGTGGCATCAGCCTGTGTACCAAAGTCAGACTGTCCGACGTAGGTCAGGTTATCGTTGATGGGCTTGGTGTAAACCAGCGATTGATAGTAACGCTGGGTAAACTGGTTGTAGAAGTTCGGTTCCTGAGTCAGGAAGGTCACCTGGGCGAGGTTCGACTTATCCTGGAAAGTGTATGCCCAAGATCCCATATAACCCCAGTTCGGGTTGTGGCTGTCGAAGTTATCCCAACCTCGGATGGCACCGCTGCTGACGACCAATTCATCGCTGACCTGATAGGTGGCGAGGACACCGGTATGGGTGAACGGCTCACCCCATTGATAGGTATAAGGAATCGTATTGAAGAAGTTTTGCGAGGTATCGACCGTGAAGTAGCCGACTGGCGAGACGAAGTGCCCCATTTTGACCTTCAACTTCTTATACGCGACTTCCGCGTACAAGTTTGGCAATGCCAGCCCGTAGATTCCCGAACCATTCAGATTGAACGTCTCCAACCCGGTTGAGGTGGTCAAACGAGCGTTGGTGCCGTACAGGCCGTCAACACGACCCCCGAAGTCCCAATCGTTCTTCGACGTATCGGTCGCTTTCTCGGCGTACAACCAGAACTGGTTGAGCTGATATTCATTGGATCGGTCAGTCCAGGTGACGGGACCGTTCCAGCGATTGTCCGGACTATCGAAGTTCACTGTGAAGCTCTGAGCCAGGCTACCACCTAATTTCCAGCCATTGTCTTTCAATTGATTCTGACCGGATTCATCGGTGAACAGATCGGTCAATGTCCAAATCGCAGCGGGGTCTGAACCCCCTCCTCCGGCTGCAGCACAACCCCCTGCGGCAGAACCGCAAGCTGGTCCGCCCGCCATCGGTGCCGCTGCGGGGGCAGCACAGTTGTCGGCATGTAATCCCGCGTAGAGACCATTCAGCCGGGCCGCTGCATCGGCAAAAACCTGTGGGTTACAACCAGGGCCAGCTTGTGTGCAGTTGCCATTTGTGGTGGTGCAGACTGGTTCCGCTGCGTAGAGAGCGGACGCCGCCAGCATGCCAGCGGTGGCGAACATCATGGACAATCCTGTCCCAATGTCGACAAAACGAAGTCGTTTTAGACCCAACATTCCATACTCCTTGTGAATTCTTCCTTGCTGCCTCGACTTACCTCATAGTTCGTCAACAGACGATCACCGAGTTCGCTGGCATCCACGGGGGACAACAGCGTAATAGCCACAAGCAGTCCATTCCCGTGACACTCTTCAAAACGTCCATTCCCTCCCAGTCGAGCGCGAAAAGGAGATCAGGTCTAGTGTTGGCTATCGGAATCCTGAGAGAATTCCAGCGAGACAGAAATCGGACTCATGAGTCTTCCACCTAACGCGAATAGATTGCCCTGCCGTCAAACCCTTACACAAAAACAACTTACGCAGTTCTCGACCGGCAATCGCTGCCGAATTTCGAAAACCGAAGTTGCGTTCAGCTCGGTTTTGTGACCCCGAACTGGTTTGGATTCAAGGTCTGTCACCCGCTGCAGAATGGACGTCGGCACGATTTGATCGACGCGGAAACAAATCTACTTCTGTTTAAGGGACTGTGTCGGTGTGGCCAGAACGTCAGAGGGTTACGCAGTCGAAGAAGAAACGCAAAACGCTCCATGTGCGGGACCACGAATCTTCTGAAGCGGACGAACAAAAGCAATCGACAGAGGAAGGGGGACAACCTCAGGGCGTGTACCGGGTTCGACACTGCTTCCCCGAAGACGACGAAGGGGTGCCACGACTTTTTGAGTTCGAAGACTCAAACAATGCCACCCTGCCCCAAATGGTTTTTGAGTCGGTCACGCCAGCTGTGGAACAGTAGAATTCTCAGCTTCTCGGGAAAACCAAACCGGTCATCAAAATTGATTTGAGACGGTTGCTACGCCACCTCTGTTCTTGACCTCTCTTTTGAATTCTCCGTGCCTCTGTGCCCTCTGTGGTGAATCCATTCTTTCTTGATGGGGAGATTGATTTCTCATCCCGTTGACGGCATGGCTTGCAGCAGACTTTTCGCCGCCGCATCGAGATTGGCAAACACGTTCGCTCCGACGCTGGCGACCAGCGCCGCACCGAAGGCGGCCTCTTCCCGATGTTGCGTGAACCGCATCGGCAGTTGAAATTCCTCCGACACAATCTGAGCCAATAACCGATTTTCACGCAGTCCATTTCCTGCGGCAACCAATAGCGCCGGAGCCTGGTTCGTTACCTGCCGAATCGCCTGGAATCCCTCGAATAGCGAACGACTCATCCCTTCCAGGACCGCTCGGGCGAGATGCCCTGCGGTGAAATTTTGGGGCGAAATTCCGGTGATCGAACCACGGACAACCGGATCCAGTCGCGTTCCCGAAAAACGGGGCTCACAACGTAGTCCGTCCGCTCCGCAGGGGATCCCGGCGGCGAGGTGATTCATCTGTTCGTATTGGTGTTCAGCGGAATGAGCCTGAAAAAGCTCGCGACCAATGTCCTGAAAGAACTGCTGCAGCACCTGATACGACCAACCCCCTGCCAGGCCGACATTAGACAACAGATTGCCACCGCAGGGGAACGGCCTGAATTCAATCGGCGACACAAAGTCGAACCCCTCGGTGAAGACCGCAACCTGAGCCCCCGTGCCGACGTTCACCAGTACGCTCTGCTGCCGATCCGCGACACTGCCGAGGAAACTGGCCTGATGATCACCAATCGGTGCGAAGACCGGTGTCCCCGTGACAAGTCCGGTCAGACGAGCCATTTCCTTGGTGAGTCCCCCGACAGCCATGTTGGCTTCCCGGATCTCAGGAAATAAAGACCGGGGTAATCCCAGCCCCCGGATCGAATCGTCATGCCAATTGCGGGTCCGGACATTCAACAGACCACTACTCCCCGCACAGGACGGCTCGGTCACCGGCGATTCACCGGTCAAGGCTGCGGCAAAGTAGTCCATGATGAACAGGGCTCGAGCGTCCGCAGGTAATTGGCCCCGCACCGCCAGTTCGAACAGCGTGACCCCCATGAATCCGGAATGCAGTCGGCAGCCCGTCTCGCGCCAGGTCTCAGAACCGATGGCCGAACGTGCCGCTTCCAGCCAGGTCACATCCCGATGCGGAATCGGATCGAGGGCGCGTCGGTCCTGCCAGTTAATCAAGGGGGTGAGGGGATGCAGGGCCGCATCGACGAGGACCATCCCATGTTGTTGTCCGGTGATCCCGAGTCCGATCACCTGAGCGACTTGCGAGTCCAACTTGCTGGCGACCTCGGCGAGGCAGCGGCAGGCGGTCGCCAGAATCTGCTCGGCCTTCCATTCCGATCGACCGCGACCACGGTCGGTTTCCGAGGTGATGTTGGCCTCGTTTGCGGCGGTCGCCACCGCCAGGATCGCACCCGTGTTGGCGTCAACGGCGAGACTGGTGATCTTAGTCGTTCCCAGATCGACACCCAGAACAATTGGCATCCGCGATATTCCTGCAGTGGTAAAGAGAGAATGAATCATACGAAGCACCGGTGCCACAGCCCGCAGGATCTGCAGGTGTGGGACGGAGTCTGTCTGCGTGATGGATGAGTCACGGATTAGAACAGGCGATTGTAACCGTTGAGTGCTGCAACCCGGTAGGCTTCAGCCATGGTCGGATAGTTAAAGGTGGAATTGATAAAATACATCAAGGTATTATGGGGGACGGGCTGAGCCATAATCGCCTGACCAATATGGATAATTTCGGTGGCATTGGCACCGAAACAATGAATCCCCAGCACTTCCAGCGTTTCCCGATGAAACAGAATCTTCAGCATTCCGGTCGTCTGTCCGGTAATTTGAGCCCGAGCGATACTCTTGAAGTGGGCATGTCCCACTTCGTAGGGGACCAGTGCATCGGTCAGTTCGCGTTCCGTCTTGCCGATCGAACTGATTTCAGGGCTGGTATAAATCCCTGCGGGAATATCCAGTGACGGGGCAGGTCCGCAAGAAGCATTACTACCGAGTTCGCATAAAAGGTGGCTGGAGGCAAACCGACCCTGGTTATAAGCGGCGCTCGCCAGTGCGGGGGGACCGATGACATCTCCCACGGCGTAGATATGAGGAACACTGGTCTGGAGGTTTCCATTGACGGGTATGTTGCCACGCTGATCAGGTGTAATCCCAGCGGCGGACAGATTCAGGTGATCCGAATTGCCGGTACGGCCTGCCGCCCAGAGCAAAACATCGGTTTTTAATTGCTTACCCGATTTGAGGTGCAGGATGACTCCATCGTCACACGTTTCGACCCGCTCACAGGCTTCGCGATGCCTGACGATGACACCCCGCTCCCTCAGGTGATAGCTGAGCGCATCCACAATCTCTTCGTCGAGGAAATCAAGCAGGCGATCCCGATTGTTGATCAAATTGACTTTGATTTCCAAGTTTCGAAACATCGAGGCATATTCGCACCCAATCACCCCGGCACCAAAAATGGTAATTGACTTGAGGTGAAAATCGACGTTCAAAATCGTATCACTATCGAAGACACGGGGATGATTGAAATCGACATCGGCGGGGCGATAAGGGCGTGCCCCCGTGGCGATGACGATGTATTTCCCCCGCACGGTAGCGCGCGAACCGTCAACTCCGACTGCCTCGACCGTGTGGGGGTCCAGAAACGTGGCCTGACCACGAATGATCGGAATGTCGTTGCGATCGTAAAAAGCGGTTCGCATCTTCACTTGTGCTTCGATCACCGAACGAGCGCGGCGGCGCAGTTCTGGCAGCATGAAGTTCGCGGTAATCCCATGTTCACGGAACAAAACGTTGTTGTTCACCTCGGTCATTTGGAAAATGGCAAACCGCAATGCCTTGCTGGGAATCGTCCCTCGATGGGTACAATTCCCCCCCACTGCCGGTTCTCGCTCAATCACAACCACGCTTTTACCGTGCTTCACCGCCTGCATGGCGGCCCCTTCACCACCGGGGCCGGTCCCAATCACAATCACGTCGTAGTCTTGAATCGTTTCGGCCATGAAATTCGGTTTCTACTGAGGAATGTGGCGAAGTCATGTTTTCGGAAGATCGCGCGTCTTGGTTCGCTGTGGCTGCGGCGTAGGGAACGCAACAGCGCACAGAAATGATAACCAGTTTTAGTTTGCTGGCTCAAGTCGTTTTCGTAAATCTTTGCAAGCGACTTCCATCTCGGGAAATAGCTTACCCTCCATTCCCTCAACCTGGACCATCAATTTTCGGGCTGCGTCTGCGTCACCACTGAGCTTGGCGATGAGGGCCTGACCCGCCAGACCATTGATTTTATACTTCGCTTCGATTTCCAGATCGTGGAACGCCGTTTGGGCGAAGGAAAGGCGTTTCGTTTTGAGATAAATCAGCCCGAGTGCTGCTGTGGCGCGGGCCTTCATTTCGTTCGTGGCGCCACGGGAATGCGTCTTCACGGCAACCCAGGCCGCTTCATCATGGGGATTGGTCATGGCCCAATAGAGCTGCGCCTCGGCGGTCGGCATCACCTGGACTTTCAGTGGTCCCCTCGAATCGATTAACAGCGGATTCGGCGTCCGCATGGCCCAGCCGATCCCTGCTGAGGAGGCTAGGACAAACACGCAGGCGCCCGTCAACCAACCGATTTGGCCACGCAGCGGTCGATCGAAAATCCAGCGTTTTTTGGTGAGTACTGCCAAGGGAACCGTCACCGAGTCTTTTCCAGAAACCTGCCGCAAGAGTTGCTTTAATTCCGCGACAATCTGGGAAAAATCGCCCGGACGATCCTCTTTCTTTTTGCTGATCATCCGCATGATCAGGTCCCGTAAGGATGGCGGTATATCCTGGCGGAATTCGGTGAGCGCCGGAGGCTTGTCGTTGAGGTGCTTGACGGCAACGGCGATCGCCGTTTCACCGACGAACGGAGGTCGTCCGGCGAGCATGTGCCAAGCCATGATTCCGAACGAGTAAATGTCACTGCGGGAATCCAGCGGTAAACCATTCACCTGTTCGGGACTCATGTAAAGCGGTGTCCCGAGCGTCAATCCCGTTTGGGTCAGAGAGACACGTTCTCCCTGGAAGGTCAGTTGAGCCAGTCCAAAGTCGGCCACCTTGGCTTCGGCTTTATTGGTGAGCAGAATGTTCTCGGGCTTGATGTCACGATGGACGATCCCATTTTCGCTGGCAACTTGCAGAGCCGAAGCGACTTGCCTGAGAATACGCAACGCGATTTTGACCTCGAGGGGGCCTTTCCGTGTGATATAATCTTTGAGGTTACGACCCTGAACATATTCCTGGGCGATGTAATTTGTGCCACGATCTTCACCCACCAGATAGACCTGGACGATATTGGGGTGGCTCAGGCTTCCAGCCGCAGCCGCTTCGTGCCGGAAACGTTTGACGTAGTGTTCATCCGTAAAGAATTGCGGTCGCAAAATCTTGACCGCAACCTGACGCCGCAATGTCGTCTGCTCGGCCAGATAGACTTCTGCCATCCCCCCGGCTCCGAGTTTTCGGATGAGTCGAAATTCTCCCAGCATCTGGTCAGACAGGTCGGTCAACTCGTGGGAAATCGGTGGAGGTGATTTGGCTAATTCGCCAGAAATCATCGTCGCGGGTTGCTGTTTTACCGAACCCGGTGCATCCTGCGGTGGCAAGGAACCAGGATTGGTTGAACTCGGGCTCGCAGATTGAGCATCATTCCTACGTGGGGACTCAGCCATGGCATCTGACTTTCCGTACAGGGAAAACGGTCACCTTGATGATAACGCAAAGTCTACCACACCCGGAAGGCGTCGTCTGCTCTTTCTCGGTCTGAAGATCCAGCAAGACTCGCAAACAGACATACGGGGACTTCGGAAACAGGAAGTCGCAGGCCCAAATCTCGTCCGGATGTCGGAAACAAGGGCTGCGATAACCCTGGTCCCCTCAATGCGGGGACTCGCTGCTGGAGCACCTGAGCATCCCCTTTCGATGACGGGGAAACACCGATGAGATTGGTGATGGCAGCATAGGGCCAACCCGACCAGATACCCCAGGCGATGATCGCCAGATGAGCGGCCACTGTCAGCCAAAAGATCAGGCGAAAGCGGAATTTTAATGTCTTGTGACGAAAGAAACGCTGCGCCAGATGAGCCCCTGGCCAGCCGCCGAGTAGACTGAGTAGATGCAGTGTGCGTTCGGAAATGCGAGGTCCTTTGTTCGTGGCTCGACGCTTATCGACGCCATAGAGCACGAATGCCATCGCACTGCAGGAAACCGTCAGCAACAGATAGAGGGCAAAAAATGTCGAGACCTTGGCCTCTTCGCGGGTGAGTGCGAGAACCAGCAGAAACGTCGTTCCCGCTAACCAGAAAAACGCTGCGATGGTAAACCAGCGTTGAATCCAGGCAAACGGGTTCAATTGCGCAAGCCAAGATCGTGCCAAAAAAGCCCCCTCTGAACAGCGCGAGCTGATCAACCGCTCGCGGAAAATCCATCAAATCCCGATGCGATATTCGGCAGTCATCCGTTTTTGATTTCACCACCACCGCACATGCATTGTCGCTGATCTGAAATCATTCGTCACCCCAGCATCGAAATAAATTGCGATTGAGTTTGACGAGAATTGCCAGACGATCCAATTCAACAGAGGCAGATTTGCGTTTCGATACGCAAACCGCAATCAATCCCAGACAACTCAAGCCATAAACCACGCTGCGACTCATCAGCCGCCCGATGAATGACGAATCCTTAATTTATTCAACAGCAGCGGAAGATTCGACAGCAACGAAAGAGATGTATTGCCCGCAATTCCGCGTCCATGGTTGAGTCATTCACAATTCATGAAACCAGCTGCCTCGGAAGTCGAGCTTTCGGATCTTTCACAATAAAAACTCTGCACAATAAAATACACTGCACGAAAAAAACCTGCACGAAAAAAGGCTCGATTCGAATCAACGGATACATACCAGAGTTGTGGGATTCCAATTCTGCATGAAATCCCCATGAAATTCATCGTCTTCCATGTTCCTTTAAGGTTAAGTGGCTAATATCTCCCGCACAGCACAACTGAACCAAAAATTGGTGGGACACAAGAAATCAATCAATAACCCCTGATATGTGTCTCGCTGCTGCTGAAGAGTCTGAGGGGATGAATTACGGGCAAGAACAAGAGGATCGGCGTGATTCCTTTTGATTTAGCCGTTCACTTATCAGGAAATTCGTATGTCGAGTCTATTTGCTTATTTTGATCCGAGTGCCGGAAGCCTGTTATTGCAGGCGTTTGTGGGTGGCGCTGGGGGCATCGTTGTGATCGGTCGTTATTTATGGATGCAATTTTGGGCCAAGCAATCGACTCAGGTGCGGTGATTGCAGCGAATCCAGCTCCTCTTGCGAGCACAGTCATGCCCCCAGTCGCGTCCCCAGTCGCGTCCCCAGTGAAGTTTGATGTCGGTTCATTCCGTGATCGTTCCGCCCGGGTCTTCGAGTCTGAGCAGGCGATCTATCGCACACTCAATCAAGAGTCCAGTGAAGCTTGGAAGCGTGTATCTTGTCAGGACTTCTTCCAGCGACGAATGAGCACCGGGCAGATTATTCCGACCACAGAGCTTTCTGATTCGGAAATCCGAAGATTCCTCTTTCCTACAGAGGTAACGGGGGTTCTGAAGCATGAGCGAATCCCGTTCATCAGCTATCCATATGAATGGCCGTTTGCCCTGCTGAAGCGGGCGACGCTGTTACAGCTGGATTTGCTTGCCGAAGCGATGACTCATCAGGTCATGCTAAAGGACTCGACCCCGTACAACATTCAGTTTCGGGGAACTCAGCCGGTTTTCATCGATATTGGTTCGTTTATTCCCTTGGTTCCGAACGAACCCTGGCTGGCCTACCGTCAGTTTTGTGAGTTGATGCTGTTTCCGCTGCTGCTGCAAGCTTATCGGGGGATTCATTTTCAATCGGTGTTGCGAGCCCAACTGGAAGGAATTCCGGCCAAACAGTTTTTGCAATGGATCCGCTGGCGCGATCTGTTTCGGCCAGGAGTTTTCACCAACGGTTGGCTGCACGCGGCACTCGAGCGGAACGCACAACAGGTTTCGACCAGTACCGTGACGGACTTGAAATCGAGTGGGTTTCAATCGCAAATGATTCAACAGATGCTGAAAAAGTTGACGCGGCTGGTTGAGCGACTCGAATGGAACCCCGCAGCAACACAATGGGCAGCAACACAATGGGCAAATTACGACGAATCCCTTCCGCATGTTGCCGAGGATTTGCAGGCAAAAAGCGACTTTGTTCGCAATGTCTGTCAAACCCATCGACGAACACTGGTTTGGGATCTGGGCTGCAATGATGGTCGATTTTCGCGAATTGCCAGCGAATTTGCGACGACGGTTATCGCTCTTGATCAGGACCACGGATGCATCGAGCGTCTGTGCAAATCGCTGGAACCTGAGCAACGAGTGATCCTGCCGCTGTGTATGGACTTGGCAAATCCCTCGCCCGGACAGGGGTGGCGTGGTCAGGAACGGCGACGGTTGGAAGAGCGGGGAGAGCCCGATCTCGTGTTGTGCCTGGGTCTGATTCACCATCTGGTGCTCGCCGCGAACATTCCACTTCCCGATGTGGTGGGCTGGCTGGCAAGCCTGGGGGGCGAACTGCTGCTGGAATTTCCGTCAAAACGGGACGCGATGGTCAAGGGGCTTTTAAGGAATAAGCGGGACCAATACGCAGATTATTCGCTGGAACACCTGGTTCAGGAACTGCAGAAATCGTTTCAGATTGTGCGGCAAGTGTCGCTTCCTTCGGGTGAGCGAACGCTCTTTCACGCCATTCCGCAAGGGAAATCGAAATCCGCTGACGGGGCCTGAAACGCGAATTCACGGGGATAACGCGGGTATAAAACTCTGACGTTACAGCTGTGGCAGGAATCGGGACCACAGGGGAAGGGATGATTGACGATGGGATCAGAAATCACCACTCATAAAAACCCTGCACGAATTCTGCATCTTTTCACCTTATGTGCCTTTGCCATCGGGCAGCCGATTCTGACGGCACTGTCGGGGCAGGCGGTCTATCTTCACGATCAAAAATTTGGCCTGATTGAAATCAGCCTGCTGCTGGTGACACTATTTCTCTTGGTGCCGCTGAGTTGTGTCGTGCTGGATCGATTCGCCCGATTGGGGTCCCAGCGGATCCAGGGTTGGGGAAGCAATTCGGTGTTGGTGTTGCTGACCACGCTGCTGCTACTGTCACTGATCCGGCCTTATGCCACGCAGTGGTGGGCCGCGACACAAGGAAGTTCAGGGTTAATGATTATTGCGTTCGTGATTCCCTGCTCGTGGGGACTGGTCGCTCTTTATCAGCAGTTCGCGGGAGTACGCGTGTGGTTAACCGTCGCTTCGCTGGGGTTGGTGATTTTTCCAGTCCATTTCCTCTGGAATTACCAGCGGTTTTTTGCGATGCAGGAATCGATGCGCGAGCGAGCGGAATTACAAAACCCGATTCCCGTGGTGCTGATTGTTTTCGATGAATTCAGTGGGATTACCCTGATGAACGAACGGGGAGAAATCGATAAGTCCCGATTTCCGCAATTCGCCCGCCTCGCCAAGAATTCGACCTGGTATCGGAATGCAACGACGGTGAGCCCTCGAACAGATATCGCGGTCCCGGCGATCTTATCAGGTCAGTATCCGGCGACTTCCCGATCGCCACTCGCCGCAGACTACCCCGGCAATCTGCTCGAACGAGTGGAGGCCTCGCAAAACTTTGAAATGGCGGTGTTTGAACCGGTATCACGACTTGGTCCGGCGACGCTCAACCATCAGTCCCTTCCCGAGCGTTTCCCTTTCAGTAAGTCGATCGAACTGCTGCAAACGCTCGCGGCGGTCTATCCGAGACTGATTTTCACGACGGACACACCGATCTGGTTTCCGATCATTCCCAAGCCTTGGTTTGGTATCCCCATCAAGTCCAGGGTTGGTTGGGAGTATTTCAGCGGCGAACCGACAGGGCTGTTTCATTACCCCGGAACGGAATATCGAGTACCGCAACAGCAACATTTCCTGAAATGCCTGCAACCAACCGACAAACCGTTGTTCTGTTTTTTTCATACCGTATTCCCGCATTATCCCTGGGTGTTTCTCTCTTCGGGTGAGCAGTATCAATCGGAATTCGCCGCACCGAGCCGCCCCTCGGCCGCACGGGGCGAATTGGGTGAAGACTGGGACCAAGACCCCGCAGCGGTGCTCCGCAACGAATTCCGTTACCGACTCCAGGTCGGAGCGGTGGACCATTTTGTCGGCCAGTTGCTGGATCGGCTCGAGGTCACCGGACTTTTTAACCGCTGTTTGCTGGTTGTCACAGCGGATCATGGAGTCTCGTTCCGTCCGGGGCATTCCCGACGACTTCCTGACGCTCTGAATGGGGCCGAGATTTTCAGTGTCCCTTTGTTCGTCAAATATCCAGCGCAAACCGCAGGCTCGATCGATGATCGGAATGTGGAATCGATTGACATCTATCCCACCATTGCCGAAGTCTTGGGGATTGAGCTCCCAGATGCGGTGGAAGGAATCCCCCTTTCCGCTGAGCTGCGGCGGGGGAGAAAAACGATCTATTTTGAAAAAACCATGACGATCCTCGAACCCGATTTCCCGCAACGTCAGGCGGCGATTCAGCGGCAGTTTGAACAGTTTGGCCACGCGGGATTGGATCTTCCCCCCGTAGCGATGTCGAGTCATCCCGATTGGCATGGTCTTCCGATCGATCGATTTGTAATCGAACAGCCTTCGATTGTGGGCGAACGATTTGATCTGCATCTCCCCCGGAAAGAGAGCGAGGTCAAGGTGGACATCGTGCTGGAACCGCGTCTGGTGACGGGTTCGATCGAGGCGCGAGACTTGCCGGAAATTCCCGCAGAGGTCATCCTAGTTATCGATGGAATCGTGCGGGATACGAGTAAGACTTATTGGATCGCGGGGAGCGAACTCGGCTTCCAGTTCCTGATCCCCCACTCAGTCATTGCCGGCGAACTCGGATCGATTGAACTGTATCTGGCCAGTTCCTCGAAACCCGACTCGCCGTTACGATTGCTCCGCACAGCCGAAATTGCCAAACGCCGGTGAATGATCTGCCCTCTGTTGCACTCTCTGTCCTCTATTGCCCTGATGGATTGCGTGAGCCGACTACCATGAGCGAAACCTTGCGAGCACACCTCGCCCAACAACTGGAAGAGATTCGTCACGCGGGGACGTACAAGCGTGAACGGATCTTGTCGACTCCCCAAGGGACGTTTGTCCGTGTCGCAGACGGAAAGCCGGTGCTGAACCTGTGTGCGAATAACTATCTGGGTCTCGCTCAGCACCCGGAAATCCGTGCCGCAGCCCATCGGGGGCTCGATGAATGGGGATATGGACTCGCCTCGGTCAGGTTCATCTGCGGGACACAGGGGATCCATCAGCAGCTGGAAAGTCGGCTGTCGGCGTTCCTGGGGATGGAAGAGACCATTCTGTATAGCTCATGTTTCGATGCGAACGGAGGTTTGTTCGAGACACTGCTCGGTGCCGAAGATGCCGTGATCTCGGATGAACTGAATCATGCCAGTATTATTGATGGGATTCGCCTCTGTAAGGCGCAGCGATTCCGCTATAAAAACAACGATATGGCCGATCTGGAAGCCCGGTTGAACGAGGCGGTCGCGGCAAAAGTACGATTCAAACTGATCGCGACGGATGGTGTTTTTTCCATGGACGGTACGTATGCCAACCTGCCGGCCATTTGCGATCTGGCCGACAAGTATCAGGCCTCGGTGATGGTCGACGATTCGCACGCCGTTGGATTTACCGGTCCGACGGGTCGAGGAACTCATGAACTGCAGGGGGTGATGGGGCGGATCGATATCATGACCGGGACACTCGGCAAAGCCTTGGGTGGGGCCAGTGGTGGATATACCAGTGGCCGCAAAGAGGTGGTCGAGTACCTCAGGCAACGCTCGCGCCCTTATCTCTTCTCCAATACGCTCGCCCCGGTGATTGCTGCGGGATCCGTGGCCGCACTGGATTTGTTAAGCCGATCGACCGAACTGCGCGATACCTTGGCGGCGAACACCCTGTATTTCCGGAACGCCTTGACTGAGCAGGGATTTGCGATTACCCCCGGCACGCATCCGATCACCCCGATCATGCTGAAAGACGCGGCGCTGGCGGCGAAATTTGCCGAGGCGATGCTGGCCAAGGGGGTTTATGTGGTGGGCTTCAGCTATCCGGTGGTTCCGCTGGGAAAAGCGCGTATTCGGACCCAGGTTTCCGCCGCACACACGCGCGCGGACCTGGAATTTGCGGTGAAGTGCTTTGCGGAGGTCCAGCGGGAATTGGGGATCCGCACCGAATTGCGGGGGTGAGACTCCCATCCGGATCGAATTCGTGCTTCAATCCCTGACTCGGAATGACTCCAGCGAGACTTTCGATTGGAGCATGATCGAAACTGATTTCCTCACCCGCATTGCCAGAAGGACAAACGTCATGTTAAAGCATCGCTTGCTTCATCCGGAAATCTCGGAAATTCTGGCCCGTGCCGGGCATCATGCCAAGGTGTTGATCGCTGATGGAAACTACCCCGCCTCGACGACGCTGGGCCCCAATGCCCGATTGGTGAGTCTGAATCTGGCTCCTGGCCTGGTGACGGTCTCTCAGGTGCTGGAAACCTTGCTGACAGCAATTCCGGTCGACGCCATCAATACGATGGGGATCCCTGCGGATGATCCCTACGCACACCATGGCGATCCTCTTGTTTGGGCTGACTATCGCCGCATTGTGGCGGCATCCGAACTGTCGCTGGAACTGACGCCAATTGACAAATGGGCTTTTTACGACGCGGTCGCTTCGCGGGATCATGTCCTGACGATTCAAACGGCGGATCAGCATCTTTGGGCGAACGTGCTGCTCACGATCGGCTGCCGCACTGACTGAGAAATCCAAACGATCGGAATACCACGCCGTTAGCTCGGTTTCTTGAAAACCAAGTGACGAGGTTGGCGGATTTCGCTCAAGCCAGAGGCTGTCGAAGCCGGAAAATCGCGTGAGCGCGACGGAAATCCTTGGCACGCAGATCGACGTAAACGATCAACTCGATTCATTCCAAAGAATCGGAACATTTGGGGTGGATTACCCACCCCGCGTCCCGATATTTTCATTTGGAATCAACCTGCACTTCAGCCCAATCCTCCTTGAGGCCGTTTATGCGATTGGCCGAAATATGAGATTATGCTGTCAAATTTCCGTTGAAGCGAGGATGTCATGCGGAAGTCAAGTAGCTGAGAGTCGTGTCATTTTCTTGTTCAGCGATGTTGCGAAAATTTTCTTGCAATATTGCCGGGTATACCATCACAATCACACCAATCGTCGTAGTATCACACATTCGCAGCAAACCCTCTTGTAGGGGGCTTTGCGGTGACGTTTTCTACCTTGGCGATTTTGATTGTTCGCTCAAAACTCCAGGAGTCGTGCCATGGACTGATCCTGAATAGTAATTTGGGAGACGATGATGATTCACTGGTTGTGGTCGGAATCGACTCATCGATGACCTATGTGAATTTGGGTCCTGGAGCTGACAAAGCCGCATTCACACTTTGTAATTTCGTCACACTGATGGTGGATGGTGGATCGGGAACCGACATCGTCTCGCTCATTACCAGTACGATCCGAACTTTTTATCAATTGAACTTACACTGATGGCTCGGCCACAGTTTCCCCCAATGAAAGAGGTCACGCTGATGAGGCATTCCGACGATCGATTCCGTCCCAATCAAGATTCTCCTCGTTTCCAGCGACGTTTCGCGCTGGTCTGTCTGGCGCTGTGCAGCGCGTTCGCCGCAGATCAAACCCGCACAGTCGAGGCACAACAGTCGCCAGTCAAGCTGACTTCGCCAGCGGTCAAGCCCAACCAGCTCAGACAAATTACGGCGCAGGCGGTTCCTGTGTTCGCCCCGGTCACGTCCCTGGAGAATACCTTTACGCTCCACAGCAATCCCACAGCGACCAAGACGATTTATCTCGACTTTGATGGCCACACCACGAGTGGAACGGCTTGGGGGGCGACGATTGTCACCAGACCATTCAGCCTGGATGCGAATCCGAGTTTTTCGAACTCGGAATTGACAATCATTCAAGAAGTCTGGCAGCGGGTTGCGGAATGTTTTTCGCCGTTTAATGTGGATGTCACCACCGAAGATCCTCCTGCCGGCGACCTGAGCAATTCCGGTGGATCGGACGTACGCTGGGGAATGCGTGTTTGCGCTGGCGAATCAAACCCTTCCCCTGCGCCGGGCGCAGGAGGAGTCGCGTTCATCAGCAGTTTTTCGTGGAATAGCGACACCCCTTGCTTTATTTTCCCCGCGGGTTTGGCTAACAACGCCAAGATTATGGCGGATGCGTCTATCCATGAGGTGGGGCACACGCTCGGCCTGATTCATGACGGCCGGACGACTCCTGCGGAAGGCTATTACTATGGACATGGTTCCGGACCGACTGGTTGGGCTCCACACATGGGAGTCGGCTATGATCGAAATCTCGTCCAATGGAGCAAGGGTGAGTACGCCAGTGCCAACGAGCGGCAAGATGATCTGGTCATCATTACAACCAGAAACGGTTTTAGCTACCTTCCTGACGATGCCGTGAATGATAAAACCGGAGCCAACACCATCAATGGAAGACGCGGCACGGGAGTCAATATCAATGCCTTTACCGTCAATCAAAAAGGGGTGATCACCCAGCGAACCGATTCTGACTGGTTCAAAATCGTCGCCGGAACCGGCCCGTTGACATTAAATGCAGTCGGTGGCTCCATCAATACCATGCTGGACATCCAGATGGATCTCTATTCCAGCAGCGGAACCCTGATTACCAGCAGTAATCCTGTGGATCAATTGACCGCTTCGATCAGCCAAAACCTGAATCCGGGGACTTACTACGTCAAGATCGATGGCGTCGGCAAAGGGGATCCCTTGGGAACCGGCTACACCGACTACAGCAGCCTGGGAACTTATGTCATCACCGGCAACTTCACGCTCGCTCCAGTCAACGTCCCTTCCACGGTGATCGCCGCCTATAATTCCAGTACGAAAACCCTGACCTTGACCGGCGACGTTAATGCAAATTCACTCACCGTCAGCTATCAGGCGGGAGCCTTGAAGGTGGAAGGGGCGAATGGGACAAGTATTAGTGTGACGGGAGCTGGTGGCAAACCGGTATCAGCCCCTTCCGCCACGTTTTCGCATGCGGGTAAGCTGGTGTTGAACGCGGACCTTAAGGCGGGAGATGACGCCATCGCGATCATCGGGGTTGACTCGTCCGTAACGAACATCAATTTGGGTGCTGGGGCTGATAAAGGGGCGGTGACGCTTTCCAACATTGATAATCTCAATGTCGATGGGGGAGCGGGAACCGACATTTTCACCGCCACTTCCAGCACAATTGGGACCTTTACGAACAGCAACCTCCCTTAAGTACGGGGACTGGCGGGGTTCGTTTCCGTTGCATTTGTAATGATGCAAATGCTGTTGTTACAATGTGGAAATGCCAGCAAGAAAATTTGAACGCAAGGGCGCCAAGACGCGGGGACGCGAGGAAAGTGAAAAGCAGATTGAATTTTGCCTTTCTGCCTTCCTGACGTCTCTCCGACTTGGCGTCTTGGCGTTAATTTTCTGATCATCTTGCACGATCTGAAAGTTCAGGTTGACCAACCGCTTAAAATTTCCAGCGTTCGTGCAAACCACCCCTCGCCTGGCGAGATTCGCCGGCACTGGTGTCACCACCCCGATTTTGCCTCTCATTTGCCGTCGAAGCTGACACGTGGATTCACAATCACATAGAGAATGTCCGAGACCAGAATTCCTACCAGCGTCAAGATGGCCGACAACATCAACGTGGTCATCACCAGATCATACTCACGGCGTAATACCCCCTCATACGATAACAGCCCCATCCCATGGATATTGAAGATCACTTCAATAATCACGCTGCCGCCAACGAGGAAAGGAAGCAGTGAAGCGAGCAGAGTGATGATCGGAAACAGGCTGTTCCGCAACGCATGCACCAGAATCACTCGACCTTTTCCACACCCTTTGGCCTCGGCCGTCCGGATGTAATCCTGGCGAATCACCTCCAGCATCCCGGCTCGCATCTGACGGCTCACATACGCCAGCCCTCCATACGTCAGGCACAAGACGGGCAAGACAATGTGCTTGCCATAATCCAGCAGTTGCTGAAACGAGGTCATCGAATCAAAGTCCTGTGACTTCAGGCCCAGGATTGGTAATGGTGTCCCCTCAAATCCCAGCGGCGCCCAAAGCCACTTTTGCATAATCAGTTGACGCAACAGCTCCGCCACCCAAAATGAAGGCAAGCTGTACAAGATGAACAGGACCATCGTGGAAGCGCGATCAAACGGTGACCGGGGATAAGCCGCACTCAAAATCCCCAACGGCACGGCCGCGACGTAGATCAGGGTAAACACGATGAGATTCAGCAGCATCGTGATCTTCAACGCACCCCACAGCTCAGTCCAGATCTTCTGTTCGGTCTGAAAGAAAATCATATCCCCACGGGCCAGCCGCTTCAGGAACAAAACGAACTGAACGGGAAGCGGCTTGTCAAAGCCATGTCGCTCGCGGAATCGCTTTTCGGCCGCTTCGGTCCCCCGATCAGCATTCATCCCCGCTGCAGCCTGGCCAGCCCCCCCGAACTTTTCCGAGGCGGGATCTCCGGGTGCCAGGCGGATCACCAGAAACGAAACCAGCAAAATCCCGAACAAGGTGGGAATCATCAGCAGCAGTCGTTTCAGCAGATACACAGCCACGGCAAGACTCGATTTCAAGTGGATTCCGGGGACGACGGGGCTTCCAAGGGGACCGGGGATTTTTATTTATGCAGCTGTTCCTCTTTTGGAACATACCACTCGGCCAGATCATAACCTGGCCGCAGGCGATACCACTTCACGTTGCGGAACCGCTTGTGGTAGGCACCAAACTCCTTGGGAATCCACAGGAACGTATAGGGCTGTTCGCTGTCGAGCAAGCGATGTAACGAGTAATGCAGCTTGCGACGTTTGTCCTCATCCAACGTGACTCGAATCATTTCGATCAAGGCATCGGCTTGGGGATTGTTGAACGAGATCATGTTGCTGCCCCGTTTCTCGCGAGCCGCTTCCGATCCGTGCCAGATCTGGAACGGATCACTTTCAATCGGCATCGTCCATTGCAGGGCGAAGACATCGCATTCCTTGGCTCGCATCTTTTCGATGAACGAGGCCCATTCCATAGTTTGGATCTGCAGGTCGATCCCCACCGTTTTGTAATTCTTCTGCAGGATCTCGCACATCTGCTCGTTGATCGGTTTCCCTTTGGGGAGTCGCAGCGTGACCTGAAACTTTTCACCATTCCGATCAAGAATTCCGTCGTTATCGGAATCGATCCAGCCGGCATCCGTCAGCAGTTCGCGGGCGGTATCGGGATCATAAGCCAGCGGCTGCACTTCCCGGTCATAGCCCGGGCCAAACAGAAACTGAGTGCCGGAGACGAGGACCGCCGCTCCATGCAGTTTCTTGTCAACAAAGTCTTGCCGGTCGAACAGCATCGACAACGCCAAGCGGACACGTCGATCCTGAAACAGCGGCGAAAGCTCATTCCAGCCGATGTAGCTGAAACGGGGAGTAAACCACGAGCCACGCACATAGTTTTCCTGCGTCTCTTTATCTAATGTCGGCCAATCCTCAAAGTATTGTTCGGCAGACATATCGTAAAAGAAGTCGATCTCGCCCGCTTTCAGCGCCGCGAACGCGGAAACCTGATCGATGATGAATTTCACAATAATGCGATCGACATGCCCTGCCCGAGTCGGCTCCCAATAGTTCGGATTCCGCACCAATTCGACCCGATCCCCCCGCTCCCACTTATCAATAATGTACGGACCGACTCCCAGTGGCTTACGGTTGTAACGCTCATCGGTATTGAAAAACTTGCCAAATTCCTGGCCGCGAGCACTGATCTGCTTCCTCTCGGCCTCTTGTTCGGGGGTCAGCGATTCGAGCGTCAGTTCGC
Source organism: Schlesneria paludicola DSM 18645 (assembly GCA_945869955.1). GTDB lineage: Bacteria > Planctomycetota > Planctomycetia > Planctomycetales > Planctomycetaceae > Schlesneria > Schlesneria paludicola_B. The sequence goes on along the minus strand of CAMBQP010000008.1, from coordinate 14,545 downwards.
GACCCTGTTCACGGAAGATCGACTCGAAAAAATGCATGGGCGGAGTGTAAAGACCAATTTCGTTTGAGAACTCGTCCGCTTTGAAGTACTGCTGTCGGTAGCGCAACCGAATGGAATGCGTCCCCAACGAGGTACATTCGACCAGATCGCTGTAATACGTGCGGATCGAGTCTCCATCGACATAAGGGCTGTTCAGCAAGGCATAGGCGAATTCAATATCTCGGGTGGTGAAGGGGACACCGTCAGACCACTTGACATCCTCACGCAAATAGAATGTGGTGTAAGTTTTGGCCTGGATATCCTGCCATTCCCCCGACTGCAACGTGAGTGCCGCTTTGAGCGGGTTTTCGGCGGTCCCAGGAGTGACAACCAGCGATCCATCGGCAGCGGCTTTCGAGAGACCGAACAGTTCATCACCCGTTTTGATGGTGTACTTTCCGGCCGGAAATCCGCTGATTTCTAACTCACCCCGATCGTTACTCCAATTGTGATACCCGGTCGTTGAAGCACCGGGAATGCGTCCCACGGGGTAGACCCCGACCCAGACGCGCCCCACCGGTTGCCCCGCTTTGTCAGACGTGACCAGTTTGATTTTCCGGGAGTCAGCAGGCTTACCGTTCACCGGAGGAGCCACTTCGTAGTCGAGTTCTAAAGTCGTTTGCGGGGTGCTGTCCTGGAAAGCGACTCGTCGTTCTCGTCCTGGATAGTCGGAGTTCAATTTGATCGAATCTTCCACGACCCATTTGCTGGCGATACACGGTTCGTATTGAAACGATTCTTGATTCTGTTTTGCCAATTCCTGATTGACATATTTCATAATGTAACGCATGACAGCCGAGTTTTCTGTGATCGGATTCAGGACCTTCGGTTCCGACTGAAAGCGAATGGTGACGGTGTCGCCCGTGACGGGTTGGCTCGGATGCTGTTTTGCATGGGGATTATCGACATCCACCGGGATCGGTCCGGCCAATTGCAAGGTCTGTTGACTGGCGGGCATGCGGGGAATCTTGATCCCATCAATCTCGGTCAGGATCTCGGTTTTGGGGACATCGGGAAAATCTTCCCAATAGGCAATCGGACTTCCCCCGGCGACCGACTTGGGACCCCCTCCTGATTCTGCACGCTCAGGACTTTTGCTGGCTGGCTCGGTCGCAGCGGACGACGAACCCGGTGGAACGGAGTTGGATTTCCCCGGAGCAGGGGGACTGGATTTCGTACAACCTGCCCACATCGTCAACCCCAGCAACACTGTCGTGACCACAGTCCATGACCGAACCATAACGATGCATCCTTCCCGACGTACCAGTGGATAGAAGTCCCGATGAGATCAAACATTTCCTCGGCAAGCTCGATTCTGGCAGAGCCTGACCAGCCGGGCAAGGATTGGGGGCCTCAAAACATCCCCGGTTACGGCAATCCCCAATCGATTGACGGTGAGGAAATCCTTCGCAATTCGGCCGAGACCCGCTTTGCCGCAGGCGGTGAGCGTACAATCAACGGCGATCGTGTGGCACACAGGCCCCCTGCGCACCTTTTTCAGAAGTATCGCCGTGGACAGAATTTGCTGCTGAGCGAAGATCGGGAATCGCCCGAGATTTCTCGCCCGCATTTGAGCCAGTTCCTGTTCGAGTGAAAAAACGCTATCCTGTGATCAGCAGCAGCATATTGAGATGTCGGTTTCCTCTTGAATTGTGATTCGCGTTTATGACTCGACGGTTGGAATTGATTGCAACGGCGGCGTTTGGGCTTGAAGCGGTTGTCGCACGCGAATTGCAAGATTTGGGATATACCGAGCAACAGGTGGAAGATGGCCGCGTCACCTTTATCGGTGATGAACTGGCCATTTGCCGCTGCAACCTGTGGCTTCGCTCGGCCGACCGGGTCCTCGTCAAAATCGGCTCGTTTCCCGCCTTTGATTTTGGTCAGCTGTTTGACCAGGTCGAGGCGTTGCCATGGCATGAATGGCTGCAGGTCGATTCCCGGTTTCCCGTCTCGGGAAAATCGGTCCGGTCGCAACTGCACCACGAACCGACCATCCAAGCGATCACTAAGAAAGCGATTGTCGAGAGCTTAAAACGGAGTTACGAACGGCACTGGTTTCAGGAGAGTGGGACTGAGTATCAGGTCGAGGTCTCGATTTTGAAGGACCAGGTGCTGGTGTCGCTCGATACCTCCGGCGCGGGATTGCACAAGCGAGGCTATCGAGCCCATGGAGGCGGACTCGCCCCCTTGCGCGAAACAACCGCTGCGGCACTCGTCCTGTTAAGCTACTGGAACCGCGAACGGCCGTTTCTGGACCCCTTTTGTGGATCAGGGACCATCGCCATCGAAGCCGCTTTGATTGGCCGAAATCGAGCTCCTGGACTCAGCCGGAATTTTCTCTGCGAAAGCTGGCCCCAGTTGACCCGCCTGCACTGGAAAGAATCGCGGGAAGAAGCCCGGGACAAGATTCTGAATAAACCGAAATTTCCGCTAATTGCCAGCGATATTGACGACCGCGTCCTGAGGCTTGCCGAGACCAATACGCTGCAGGCGGGAGTGGCTGGCGATATTGAATTCAGGCCGATGGATGTTCTCGAACTGAAAACCTCGCTGGAATTTGGGGTAATTATCACGAATCCCCCCTACGGCGAGCGGATGTTAGACGACGAATCCGCCGCCGAAATTTATGACGATATGGCGGATGCGTTTGAACCCCTGAGTACCTGGTCGATTTATGTCCTGACCTCACATCCGGGATTCGAGCGGTTGTTCCGGCGTCGCGCCAGCCGCCGGCGAAAACTCTACAACGGTCGCATCGAATGCCATTACTTCCAGTATCTTGGCCCGCGACCCCCGTGGGAAATCACCAAAGACGATGCTGAGCCCGTCGCAAATGACGACGAGTCCCCCACGAATGACGATCAACACGACTCGTAAGCCCGGATCCGGAAGGCCAGTCCGGGAAATCTGTGCCAAAGCGTTTTTTGTGATGGGAATGCGGGCGGGTGAAAATTTGTCAGAAGCACGCTCTGTTGCCTCGGCTGGCAGCACCATCAGCAGCCTCGAAATCAAACCGCTGAAATCAGACTCGGATCACCCATTTCTGACCCGATATCACACCGATTTGACTACAGCAGATTTCGGCCCTTGATCCGCATGTATTCGTTCACCAGCGGTGCGGTCAGTTGTTCTGGAAAACAGTCCAGCGTCAAGACCCCGGCCTGACGCAAGTCAGTCAGCACCTGACGACGCCAGCAAAGAATATCTGCAGCCGCAGCCGCTCGAAACAGGGTTGCTTTGTCTTCTTCGATATTTTCGACATCAGGATCGATCCCGTGAGCGGGATCAAACAGTTCATGATCCTTGAGCAGCACCGTCAGTGGCAGATGCCGTCCGACCAGATTCGCGACCTGGGCTTTCAGCCGCGAGGCATTCTGATCATCGATGACATTCGTAATGAGAATGACCAGTGTTCGTTTCCGACAATGTTGATGCAGGTGCATGAACGCGTCATCAAACCGGCTTTCAACAAGCTGCGGATGCAGGTCATGCACGGCATGAACCATCCGATTGAGCTGCTTACGACCACTTTGTGGTGGCAACCAACGCAAGACCCGGTCCGAAAAGCAGAGTAGCCCCGCCTGATCATTTTGCGCTAAAGTGACGTAACTCAAGGTTAATGCGGCATCGAACGCCGCGTCCAATAGGGATTCCCCTTCGAAGTCATTGACCATCATCCGCCCGCAATCGATCAGAAAGACGACGCGCTGGCTTTGACTGGTCTGAAAATCGCGAACCGTCAGCTTGAGTCGTCGCGCGGTGGCGCGCCAATCGATGGACCGAAACTGATCGTCTGGAGAGTAATCGCGTAACCGCTCGAACTCGTTTTCGCTCCCAATTCGTCGCTGACGACGAATCCCCAATAAGGACATTCGATTCATGCGGGCATAGAGCGCATAGCGGCCGATTTGTTTTAATGCGGGATATACTCGCAACGAATCCTGGCAAGGGATTTGAAAATAGCGATGCCACAGTTTCCAGCGACTTTCCGTTTTCAAGGCCACAAAGGCCAATTCGAACGAGCCGCGTTGACGTGGCGTGATCGTATAATGCAGGGCAGCTCGTGATTTTGCGGGAATGGCAATCGAAAATTCCTGAGCTTCTTCGCCGATCCCCCACGGTTCATCATCCCTTACCAAACCTGTAAATGGACGATTGGCCCGATTCTCGATGGTGACCGAAATGGGATGTTTTGCACCCCGAGTGGCCACATGCCCGAGCGTTCGCTTAGCGCGCAAATCCCGTTTTCGAGGCAAGTTCAGCAGATCATACCCAGCAACCAGCGCGAGACTCAGATTGATGGCGACGAAGACCGGCCAACTGCTGGGAAACGCATAGAGCACCAGCGACAGGACGGCGACTCCTCCCATCAGCACACACAATAATCTCGCGGGGGCAATCATAGTCGCGGCACCTCGATGGTTTTGAGCAGCGATACCATGGCATGATCGACCGTTTCCCCTTCGACTTCGGCTTCGGGCGAGAGGATCACGCGGTGCCGTAGTGCGGGGATTGCCAGTTCCCTGACATCATCAGGGGTGACATAGGATCGGCCAGCAAACGCCGCCTGAACGCGGGCCGCATACAGAATCGCAATCCCTGCACGGGGACTGGCTCCCAGATAGAAGGCGGGCCATTCTCGTGTTTTTCGCACGATACGGTTGATGTACTTGATGATTTTTTCGTCGACATGCACTTCCTGACAGAGCCCCTGAATGCGCCCGATCTCGGCCGCATTCAATAACGTACGGACCTGCTGGTCGATGGGCTGCTCGACAAAATCTTTGCGGCAATGCAAATGCAGAATGTCATCTTCTTCCGGGGCGCTGGGATAATTCACAACCAACTTGAACATAAAGCGATCGAGCTGGGCTTCGGGAAGATTATAGGTCCCCTCGGATTCGACCGGATTTTGCGTTGCCATGACGAGAAACGGACGTTCCAGCGGATAAGTGGTCCCGTCGACAGTGACCTGACGCTCTTGCATGATTTCCAGCAAGGCCGCATGCGTTTTTGCCGGCGAGCGATTGATTTCGTCTACCAGCAGAATCTGGGTGAAAACCGGTCCCCGCCGAAAGCGAAAATCCTGCGTTCGCGAATCAAAGACTGGTTGACCCGTAACATCCGAGGGCATCAAATCCGCAGTAAATTGAATTCTGCCGAACTGACATCCCAGGATCTGCCCCAGCAGTCGGACAAGCAGCGTTTTCCCCAGCCCAGGGACACTCTCGATCAATACGTGGCCACCCGCAAATAACGCGATGAGAGTCAGCCTGACAAAATCGGACTGGCCAACGTAGACCTTGCTGGATTCGGTCAGGATCTCGTCAATCTTGTCGCGAACGTCACTGAATTCTGCACGGGGTTCCACGATCAATATCCTGTCTTCTTGGTTTCAGATGATTTTTGCACGCGATTCCAATCGCGAATGCGCTGCTTGGCGAACGTCACGTCACGACTTTTTCTGAGAAGTTTTCCGAAGGCGTCAACGTGTCGCCCAAATCGGGCCGTCTCGTGGCTGACGATGCGTCGCGGTCGTCCAAAAATGGGAAATTTCCACCAGCAAAACACCAGTAACGCAAAAATCCCCTGGCCAAAAACGAACCCGTTCGGATGAACCTTCACAAAATTCCAAATTTCCGGACTCTTCGCATTCGACTCTTGCTCCTCGAACCATCGCGATGAGACGGCAACGGCAACACGATCCCCTTCCGGAATCCAACTCAGAAATTCGACCGCCAGTCGTCGGTTGCCGGGATCGACCAGACCACCGTTCAACAGTGGTGTCGCCGATCCGAGCACCATCACGCGCGCCATGGTGGTTTCTTCCACCGTGAATAACGGATCGTCCCCTGAGCGCCACACCACGACAGCCGAATCCCCAGGTTCCAGTCGCCGATTGAGTGGCCAGCGGGCCTGAACCGTGAGTAATCCCTCATCGGAATCCTGTTCAATTGTTTTCACGGGCGCGTCAGCAGCTCGGTCAATCCGCTTCAACCCATACCACTTTCCCAGTCCGGGGGTGAACTCGGTTTTCGCCTGAGAAAGAAAGTCCGTACGGAATGTTTCGTAAGACTGCCTGACATCGGCGATGTCAGACGGGGACAAGTCTGATCGATCCTGCATCTGCCGCCAGTAATCAAGTGCGGCGTCGCTGTCGCGGACGATCATGACGAACGTCCTGATCAGGCCAATCGAAATCAGTTTTTTCAGATCGCTGCGGGATTTTTCGGACAACTCATCGAATTCCGACTGAAACACGATGACTGTCTGATATTCCCACTCCATCCCCGTCATCAGTCCCGGTAAGACGGTGACTTTGTGCCCCGACTGACGTAGAAGGGTGAGAAAACTGTTGATCCCATTGATGCTCGACCCGCGAGACGCGGCGTATCCGGTTTCCAGCGTCGGGGTACAACCCGAAATCATCAGACAAGAAATCATCAGGCACAGCGTGACGGCGAGGACCACGAGTCGATGTTGATTCATTCGCAACCGGGGGATCATCGGCGACCTCGTTTCGGTGCGATATCGAACCGGTGACGCTGTTCCCAAACCTGCAGGAAAGCCTCACGCGGGATCGGCAGATTGCCAAAAAAGGCATCTTCAAATAGGCAGGTTGACTGACGAAAAAGCGCGGTTAACTCGGGCTGTGACTCGCGGACCTCGCTGGCGTATTGGCGGTTTGTTTTTCCCTTTTGAACTTCGATGATCTGACGCTGATTCAGTTGAACCAGTTGCCAACCGTAAAAAAACGTCATCGCCGATTCGAACGAAGAAGCCGCAGCCAGTCGGCTGGCTTCGGCGAGCAGATCACGGACACCCCGCGTCGGTTCGGGAAGTGCCTCGAGCGTTTCCAGATCGATGATCGCCGCCGCAGGCTCTTGTGACGGATCCAGCATCGGTTCGAGGTCCCGCATCGACCAGATCACGAGCACGATGATCCCGACAAGCAACGCAACGAGCCCCCCCCACATCAGCAGCCGCAAGAGTGGAGCGAATTCATTGCCACCGACCTGGGGTAATTTGTCGGATAATTTGCTCGGATCTTCCGGCTTTTTCGCTGCGGGGGGACGGAGGGGACGCAGGCTGTCGTTGGCGGCGTCATACCAGGGAAAAGCACGGTGCTTCAGCGCCTGTTTGGCATCATCGACAGTCGGCTCGGCAGCCTGGGCCGTCATCCGCGCGCCAGCAAGTGGCAGCAGCAAGAGGAGTGGCAATAGCAGCAGCAGTCGCATCACAGTACGGATGGGATGAGTCATGTTCCCCCCTCACGTTGTCGCAACAGAGCGGTTTGGGCTCGGAGTTTCAGATCCACATCCCAGCCTTCACGCCGTATCCGACAATCCAGATACGAAACAAACCGAAACACGGTCAGGAAAACAATCACAACCCAAAAGGCCAGATGCGTTTGCCAGGGGAAGTGAACCACGGATTCCTGCATCGGATCAAGATCTTCCTGCATCCAATAAAAAGGGTCAAATCGATCTTCCCAAAGCGAAGTGATGGCCTGAAATAATTGTGTGACGGCGATTGTTCCGCCGCAAAGGATCAGCAGATCGAGGATGCGAATCGACAGGATCCGACCCATGATCTGTGCATTCATCGCCGTCCGTCGGTTCCAGGCCCGAGCAATCGGTGGTTTCTCGAGCAGCAGAATTTCATTGAGATAATACATTCCCAAAAACACCACCGGTGTCAGGATGCAAACCGCCACGCAGAGCCCTCGGATGATCACCTGAAATAACAGGAATGAGGGAATCGCATTCAAACCATCCTCAAACATACGACGAATCGAGAGACGCGGCGAAAAGGTCGTCTGCCCGAGATATAAAGTAATAAAAAGGGTCGCCCAGGGGACCTCCATCACAAGCAGCAACCAGGATCCGTATTCGGGGCGATTCCGAATATCGACAACCCACTCGTTAAAACAAAAGATCGGTACGATCCCGAGCGCTGCCGTCAACAACAGCCCCAGCCAATGACGGCCACAAAACAAAAAACTGACATCCAGACATTCGAGAATGGTCCGAGGTCGAATCGCCAGTTGAATCTCTTCAAGTTGCACGAGCTCGCCTCCAAGAGACGAGATAGCCCAGTCCAAACAGATATCCCAACAGCAGCAGCGTACTGATGGCCGCCGCCGCGACCTTCAGCGAATAGGGAAGACTCGAAGGAGAAATAAATCCTTCGATGTAGGCCGCCAGTAAAAACAATACCGTGGCAACTCCAGCGACTTCCAGGGCCTGAGGCGAGGTTGCCCGCAATGAATCCCGTCGGCTTTTTCCCCCGGTATCAATCAGCCCCCAACCCAATCGTAAACCGGCTGCCGCCGACAGCACGACCGCAGTCAGCTCGAACGGGCCATGTGCCGTCACAAAAGTGATGAAATTGTCGGCCGAGGGTGATCGAATCATATGCCCGAACAGTGTCCCAAGAAACAGGGCGTTAAAAGCCAGGGTGATCAGACTGCCAACCCCCAGGAAGATTCCACTCGCAAAACACCTTAAACCAATCCCAGCATTGTTAAAAACGTAAAAGCCAGTCATCGCACTCCGTCCACCATCCTCGTCGTTATTTTCGAGCGGTTGGGCATACATGGTCTCAACGCGCTGGAGCGTCTGTTCGCCAACAACAGCCGTGGCAAATTCCTCATTGGAATAGGCAGCGATTAACGACCCGAAAAACAGACCCCAGAAAACCCCGAAGGAAATCCAGGTACAAGGGTCGCGCACAATCCGCTGGGGAACCTCGACCAGAATCTTTCGCCCCCAGCGACGTAATCGAAATGTCTCCGCACGATAGAGTTGTGTATGCGCGTCGGCGACGAGTTGGTGCAAGTACTCCGTGGTGTTCGCCGGGAAACGCATCGAGATCGCCAGTGATAAATCCCCACAGACGGCGCGGTAACGCTGTGCAAACGCGGCGACCCGCGCGGCGTCTTGAACACCGTGATGGCGAAACCACGAGATTTCGTCTTCCAGTTCACGCCATTCAGGAGTTCGCCGTGCGATGATGTCGACCGTCTTCATCTGAGTTCATTCCGCAGGATTCGATGCTTGGTGGTGCCGTGGTTACTCATCCAAAATTTCCACATCCGCGTGGTTCGTACGTTTCGCGCGGCGCTCGTGAACTTCCACTTGATCCATCGTGGCACGACTGTAGATCGCACACAACACCAGATCAGAATCGGATTTTGGCGGGAGACCCCAGATACGAATAAAATGTGACGCCAAAGGTTGAGCCAGTTCGCGCCGACGCGAAACCGAGAGATTGTCCCGACTGCCAACATAAGCGGCCAGCGCATCGACCAGGGAACTATCCGGGCGGTAGCGTGCCGGAATCAAGTGCCAGATCGCCTCGACCCGCTGGTTCGTTCGGGGGGGACGAAGGTCCGATCGGCCTCCATCAATCACCACGATCGTTTCCGCCGCCAGGTCACCCAATCGTTGAAATCGGGACGTGATCAACATCGACGCGACGCCGGGAAAAAATGGGGGAATCAGATCCGCCCCGCGGAGCACATTCCGCAGAATCGCCTGACCGGCATTGATCGCCAATCCCGACTCCGAGACGACCCGAATTCCCAACGCTTTTTTACCCAGTGTCTGGCCGTTGAAAAAGGTTTCCATCAGCCCGCCGTATCCCCACCAGGCGAAGAAAACCAAAAACAGCAACAGCCCGATCCCCGCTTCTCCCAAAACACTGAGTGCCATCGCAAACGCAAACAGGACGACACCCAGCAGCGTCAAGTCGATGAGCATGGCAAGAAAACGATAAAACGGTCCCGCCAAACGAAAACCAAAGGCCACGTTCTCCGGAGTGGAAACCGTGATGATCGTATCGAGTGGTGGCGAACCCATTACCAAGGTTTCTGTCATAATTAATCCCTGATAACCAGTGTCCCAGCCATCAGATCATGCAGCGCCTGCTTGTTTTCGGTAAACGGCTGAATCAGATAACCGATGAGCACCAACACAGAAACATACTTGCCAAAATACCGCCCCGTCGCCCGCCAAAATGAAATCGACTCACCCGAAAGCCCAATAACTTTCAGGCTCATTGCCCGCTTTCCCAAAGTGGCTCCTAACTGAGACGACTCTTGCAACGCGAAATAAAGCCACCAGACGACGACACCGATCAGATAGCCCAATCGATTCAACATTGGCTGCGATCGCTCAAGGTCGTCTCCGTTGATCGTCAGAATGACACCAATCGAAATACCGACTGCGAATGCGAGAATGATCGCGATGAGCCAGCAAATAATCGAATCCACGATGAAAGCAACGAATCGCTGCCAGAAGTTTGCATCAATGAATCTCCCTGAGATCCGCTGCTCAGCAGGCGTACTCAAGTCCATTTCGGGTGCGGCAAAGGGATTTGAACCAAATTGATCATTTCTGGCCATGGGAAACTGTCATATTCTTGATTGAAAGTGAATCGCATGCAGGAGTCGCAGCATAGCGATTCAATGGATTTCGCCGCAATAGAATGCAGGGAAAACCAAAAGATGCGGGTAGGGCATTATGATGCAGTGGCTCGATTGGTGGTGAGATAGCATGAATCACGTCATCACCATGCCCAGTGACACGACGGATCGTAGCAACAATCGGCCCAGAGCCAGCCTCTCGGTCAGGTCGAACCGGAATGGAGCGCGTCGATTCGTTGGCCGCCTCGTACCAAATTGCACCCCAACACGGATCGCCATTCCCATCGCCAGCAGGATCACCCCCATCCGCTGATGTCGATTGGGCCTGTTGAGAAAACGACCAAACGACCCGGCCAATCAAAATCCCAAGGCCACGTTTTCTGGGATGAAAACCGTGATGATCATATCGAGTGGTGACGAACCAATTCCCGATGAGTCTGCCACGATTAATACTTGATAACCAGTGTCCCAGCGATCAGATCATGCAGAGTCTGCCGCTTTTTGGTGAAAGGCTGCATGAGGTAACCGAGAAAGAAAACCAAGAGGGAAATTTGCCCGTAACCGAGGAGCCAAATCAACAGGAAAATGTGCCGGCCACAATATCGTCCCGTCGCTCGACCAAAGGAAATTCGCTCGCCCGAAAGTCCTACGACTTTCAGCCGCATCGCCTTCTCTCCAAAGGTGGCTTGAGCTTCCGATGATTCTTGCTGTGCGAAATATAGCCAACCGATTATCCGTGACAACAAAATAATCACCATCCATAGATTGCCTTTGCCAGGCGGTAAACCAAATATATCCCAAAGCGGGAGTAAGATGATGAACGTGGCATTCATCATCGAAAGGCCATCGACGAAGGCTGCGACAAATCGATGCCACAAGTTTGCATAAACCAATGGCTCTGAGGTTTGCTGCTCGGCAGGCGTACTCAAATCCACTTCGGGATCCGCAAACGGATTGAAATCCCATTCCTCATCTTTGACCATGGAAGACTCTTGTTAATTTTTAATATATTATTATATCTAAAATAGCATCTTTTTAAAAAGCTGTTCTGTTGCCGTCCGGTGATTGGCGTTATGATGGCAGGAATCACGCGATCATACCGCCAATCAGCGATACAACGGATTGTAGCAACAATCGGCCGAGAGCCAGTTTTTCCCGGTCAGGCCAAGCCAGAGTGGTGGCGAGTCGATTCGTTGGCCGCCTTGTACCTGACGGCATCCCAACACACGGATCGCTATCCCCATCGCCAGCAGAAGGATGCCCAGCCGCATCCAGTCGATTGAGTCTGACCAGAAAACGCTCAAACGACCCGGCCAATCAAAAACTAAAGACCACGTTTTCCGGCGTGGAAACCGTGATGGTCAGATCGAGTGGTGGCGAACCAATTACTGACGATTCTGCCACGATGAATACTTGATCACCAATGTCCCAGCCATCAGATCATGCAGCGTTTGCCCCTTTTTGGTAAGGGGCTGCATCAGGTAACCAAGGAAAAAATCAACACTGAAGGGTTTGCGGAATCCCGACACTCCGTTTCCACCCCGTTGGCGAATTACTTCAGCGTGGTCATGAATGCACGCCAGAGGACCAGTGGATCATGCTGACCTTTGTAGACCGCAGGAGGATCTTGATTGAGCCCCAACAGGCGATCAACCGCGATCATCGCCGATCGAACCGAGTACTCGACCGTAAACACCACATCGTCCGGAATTTCGCAAAACTGCCCAATGAAACCAAAGTTGACAGCCCCTGCTGGAACCACTTCAGGCCGATCCCCCAAGCGTCGAGGCATGAACTGACTGGTAATCCAGGGCATCAGGCACGGAATACAGTTCGCATCACGAATGACCGCTCGCCCCAGCTCCGGCTGCTGCAGCTGAAAAAACAACTCTTCGAGGATTTCTGCGCCGGAACAGGCGTCCATCGGTTTTCCAGTGAAATCGCCTGGCTTGTCGGGAAACAGACCATAACCCCAGAAGACCCGAACATCCGCCGGCTGCGTCCGAAAATGGGGCTGATAGGCCAACACGATCGACAGCAACCACGCCGAATCCGGAAACGTGACGAGACCCCCCGTCCCACAGGGATTCCCCGTGAATTTCTCCATGAAATCAAAAAAGGCTGTCCCCTGAACGGTCGCGGTAAACGAGAGCCAACGAGTGCGGGGAACGTCTGAGCAAAAAACCTCGGGGTGGCCAAAGCGAGGCGATTCCGCAGCAATCTGTTTCCATAATGCCCACGAGGGACTGGAGGGGGCAGAGATCGGCCTGCAGGGGGTGGTCATCGACCCGCACGTCGAATCGTCCGTCATCGAACCGAGTGAAATCAGCACCAGATCGGTCTGGCGCACCGCAAGCGTCTGCAATCCGGTCGACTGCTGCAGCTGCAGGCCGACAACGGCCAAACGGTCCGATTCCTGTCCAAAATTCACGCGAGTGATCAGGGTGTTCAGGTGAAACTGGACACCCTGCGTTCGCAGCCACGCAACCAGGGGATCAACGATCGAGTCGAACTGATTCATTGGTGTCCGCCCGATCCCTTCCAGCCGATTGAAACCCGGCAGCAAGTGGACAAACCGAAGCATGTACCGACGAAATTCGATCAGGGAATGCCACGGCTGAAACGAAAACATGGTCGCCCACATCACCCAGAAATTGGTCTGAAAGAAGGCGCTCCGAAAATAATCCTCAATCGTTGCCGACCCCAGCGACACTTCCGATCGCAGCAATAATCGGCCAAGAGCCAGTTTCTCGATCAGACCGAGCTGGAGTGGTGGTGCATCGATTCGTTGTCCCCCTCGCACCAGACGGCAATGGGACGAGGTCACGACCTGCCGCGAAAATACCCGCATTTCTTCCGCAACACTCACCTCAGGCTGACTCAGGGTTGGAATCGATTCCAGCAGATCGAACATACAGCGGTATTGATCTTCGAACATCCGCCCACCGCGAATGACAAAGCTGCCGTCCGCCAATTCGGCACCATCCAGACTGCCGCCAGGGACCCCCAGGCATTCGAAAATCTGGATCTGCTCACCACAAAAACCACCGTCCCGAATCAGCAAGGCCGCCGCAGATAATGAGGCGATGCCACCCCCCACCAGATACACCTTCCGCCCCTGACGCGAATCCGAACCGGTAAGCTCTTGCGGTGTCATGCGAGCAACCACTTTCTCATTCCGATGCCAAAGAGACTCGGAGACGCCGGTTGTGAAACAGAAAATTGATGTGAAAAGGACAAATAACAAATAAGAGATGTTGAGGTTCGTTTTCAGGACAACAGGAAAACTCTTGTCGATACTGCTCGTGGAGATCCTACTGGAGTCTCTCATTCGAGTTCAACGACAAAATTCCCCCGCCGCGAAATCAGGGGAATCGTGGAAGTGATCCAGCACGGCCAGTCGTCGAGTCCCCGATGCTAGGCAGGAGAATGGGGATTGCGATATCATTCCACCTCCTGAAAACCACTACCGTATTTCGTGGACCGCATTTCGTAGGCCGTTTTCGTCGACGGTCATGATCCGTCCGTCGAATTGCGTCGGTTCGTTAACCAGGGATCTCCCCAACCTCCCGCAAACTTCGAAGGAACTTCCCGGATGCGATTCCTCAGTACGCTTGCTCTGTTCTCGCTCATGATCGGCGCCGTCAATACGGTCGAGGCGGTCGATTTCCCTCGGGAAAAATTGGATGATGCCGCGTTCGAAACGATTTTCGATGGAAAATCGCTGAAAGGCTGGCACGTCAGTACCCAGACCGGCCATAGCAACGCCAGCATGCACACCAGCGGCGGTCGATGGCAACTGGAAGAAGGAGCCATCGTCGGCAGCCAGGACATCCCCGGTAACGGCGGAATCATTCTGACCGACCGCCAGTTCGGCAACTTCGAAGTGATTGTCGAGATGAAAAACGATTTTGGTCCGGACAGCGGCTTATTTTTGCGGAGCAACGAACGGGGACAAGCCTATCAGTACATGGTCGATTACCACGATAACGGAAATCTCGCCGGGATCTATGGCGAAGGCTTGTCGGGTGGAATCAGCCATCGCAACTTTGATTTTCTCGACGCCGTCACAAA
>CAMBQP010000007.1 GCA_945869955.1 Schlesneria paludicola DSM 18645 | reverse complement strand
TGAAGAATTGATGGCGACAAGTCTTCATTGACGCTCAACCCCAGCGCTCGGGTCTGAGGGAAAAAAAGCCTTGCGGCCTTTCTTCTGGTATCCACAAGGTTCTTCCCACGTGACTGGTCCTGCCTCTGTCTCCAACTTCCGAGATTTTGGCTTGTTGGCGGTAACCTCATCGTCATCAACAGCCATTGCCTCCTTTGGCATTTGATGGGACTGCTCGTCGACCGACTGCTCCATCACGAGCCGAGCCAATTCCAAGCCAACGGACATTCCATCCGTCTCGATTTCCCGAAATTTTGTTCCCCATTCGGGGCAGCCCGCTGCTCCGTATAACAATTCACGCATTTCCGCTGCCATCTCACGCAAACGAGACTGAACATTGGGGTCCACAGACCTCTTCGCGAATGCCATCCTTGGCCTCCTTTGAGCTAACTCCATTCACTGAAAACACATCCGATCGCAGATTCTACTCGCAATCAAAAGACGCGCAAAGTGCGTCTTGCACTCCAGAGGCCCACTGCGACAAACTCTCCTCTTGCAGAATTTGCCGGTTTTCATTTAAAACCCGGTTTCGGGTCTGGGATTTGATCAACGTTCGTTTGGTCTGGCCCTGGTTTTCGGTCTCTCAAGGGATGGAGAGGTCATGCAGATTGCTCTTCGAAGTTGGACTTTTGGATTCGTCGCCACCGCAGTACTCGCGGGGTGTGGAACTCAAGCGGTTCCCGTGGTGAACTTGAACGACAGTGACCCGTTGCTCGCCGAGAATGGGGATGCGAGCGAATTATTGCCGTTGCTCGCCGTTCCCGGTCCGGATGATGGCAAATCCAAGGCAAAAAATGGCAAGGTCACTCAGACGGCAGCCAAGTCGGGGCCGCGTTTACTCCCCAAAGGCCTGTTGGGAAAACGGGATGCACAAGCGGATCCCGCCGCGGAAGAGACCCCCGTCCGCAAAGAAGCGGAAAAGGGAACTCCCGAGTGGCTGCTGAACGAAATTCAGCGAGTCCGACTCATGCCTCTTCCTCAAGAGTCGAAAGTCACAGAATCCGAGGATGAAGACGAAGAAGATCAACCGTTGACGCCGGCCCAAGAAAAAAAGTTTGCACAAGAAATTGAAAAAACCCGTGCGATTCGTCGCGAACGGAATCAGCAGATCATCAAGCTGGCAGAAGAATGTCTGCAGAAAACCAGTCGGAATCCCGAACAAGAGCCCCTGTTCTGTGCCGCTGTTCACCAACTGCTCGACGCACGACTGCAACTCGCCCTCCAAGGGGATGCCGCCAGTATTGATTCGCTGTACGAAGCCGAGAAAGTCTTCTTCGAACGGAATCCCAAGTCCGAATCCGCCTCGGAAGCGGCACTCACACTGGTGAATTTGACGCACGGAAATGCCGTCCGTTATGGGAGTAAAGAGCCGCGGTGGCTGAAAGAATTCTCGAAACGAGCTCAGGTTTATGCCTCACGCTTCCCCGAGGAATTGCCACGTTCGGTGCCACTGCTGATGGCGGCGGGACGAAGTTGCGAGAATGCCGGGCAACTGGAAGAGGCTCAGAGCTGTTTTGGATTGCTCAGTACCAAATTCAAGGAAACACCCCAGGGACAGCAGGCCGAAGGAATTTTGCGTCGGATGCAGCTGAAGGGTCAGGAACTGGACCTGTCCGCTCCTGGCATCGATGGAAATGACATCGTTGTCAAATCGATGAAGGGAAAAATGGTATTGATTGTCTTCTGGGCCTCCAATGCACAGCCGTTCGTACAGCAGTTGCCCCAGATTCTGGAAGTGACCGCCAAGTATAAGAAGTACTGCACTGTAGTTGGTGTGAACATTGACAGCGATGAAAAGGCGGTCGAGGCGTTCGTGGAAAACCATCACCTGGACTGGCAACAAGTCTTCTTCCCCAGTCGGACTCAACGTGGCTGGAATTCGCCCGTCGCTGCGTATTACGGAGTCAACACGCTGCCAACCATGTGGCTGCTCGACCCCAACGGAATCGTAGCGGAAACCAATCTGGACGCCGCGAATCTCGAAGCCAAACTTCGGGAAGTCTATACGCCGTTTGTCAAAAAGAAGTAGTCGCCGCCGCTGAGAAGTCATGGATCAGAAATGAAAGCAGCCGAAGGACGATCTCCTTCGGCTGCTTTCGTTTCGAGTTACTCAAAGTACGATGCTGTGATCGATTGATCGTGTTGAGATCAATCGATGTTGATCACCAGCCAGCCATCGACCAGTTTGATTTTCGTGACGTGAGAAATCACGATTTTTTCTGGCGTCTTGATTTCAATTTTGCTGTCGACCGCGCGGTCAGGAAGAACCGACTGAATCTTCTTGCGGACGACGGCGTTGATTGCGACGCCCCCCCCCTGTCCTTCTGCTGCGGCAACGATGACGTTTCCACGTTTCGCGAGGATCTGATTGCCGGCCGCTTCCAGCGAGATCGGTACGGTGATTTCGCGAGTGGGGATATCTTCTTTCCCCTCTTGCTTGAAGCCGGCACGAATGACGATCGTCAGCTCGTCATTCGTAACACGGATCCGAATGGGATCAACGGCGGCGAAAATAATCCCATTTAAGGCTTTTTCGTCTTCATCGGTCGCTTCGACCGGTGTTTCGGCCTGGAATTTGTAGGGGCGATTCAATGCCTTGGTCAAAAAGGCTTCGATTTTTGCTTTCAGTTCCGCCTCGGTCACCGTCTGGCCAGCCAGATCCATTTGATCGATCGCATTGTTGAGTGCGGTTTCATGTACCAGGGCGGTCGCTCCGGTGACCGACATCAGTCGGCTGTCGGGAAGGTCCCCACCAATCTGGTGTGGCGACATGACGCGAGCATTCATCGTCATGAGTTGGTCGGTTGACTGATAATTGTAAGTGTCAGGGAAGAGCTTTGTGGCACGCAGTCCACTGAAGACTTCCCGGTTGAGTTTATCACCCTGTTCGGCGAATGAGCGATCAACGTCCTGATTGAAGCGGGGAAGCACATTATCTTGAACACGACCCGCAGCAATTGATTCCGCTTCGCCCCGTTTGGCTTCGACTTGGTCGGTGGCGATCCGTTGGGCAATCCGACCGATAATCGGGATCCCCGACATCTGGGTCGAGATTCCGGTGGTCGTGTTCCGGGGTGAGACTGCAATCGTGGCGGGCATGGTCGAGAACGTCTGCCCGTCGAAGTTGATTTCTTTTCGGGCGTTAAATGTGTGATTGCCGATTGTGTAAACCGTCGCTTGTGGTGTCACACCCTGAGTGTTCGAGTTGATATTCCCATTCAGACGGATCTCAAACCGAACCGTATTGCTGCTCGGTTTGAGATCCACATCGACTGCGGTGTTGGTGATCTGGTTACCGTAAACATTGGCACCCAAAATAAAGTCGTTCACAGGCCCTTGTTCGACCCTGTTCTGAGACATCAATCGATTCAAGAACGCTTCGCTGACGAGTACACGCAAATTGTAATTGAACAGGTGTTTTTGCAGTGTTGAAGCGAGTCGATCACCATTATCTGGTGCGTCATAACGAGCCCGGGCGA
The DNA here is from genome assembly GCA_945869955.1 of Schlesneria paludicola DSM 18645. GTDB lineage: Bacteria > Planctomycetota > Planctomycetia > Planctomycetales > Planctomycetaceae > Schlesneria > Schlesneria paludicola_B. Next base: position 54,494 of record CAMBQP010000007.1, on the reverse strand, counting down.
ACGAGTCTCGCAGTTCCCCTGCTTTTTCTCCCGACGAAGCGTAGGTGTCCAGGGCTGTCGAGAGTGACTTGAGGTCGGCTCGCAACTTCTCCGTCGCTTCTGCGGGATTGGTCCATCGAACCGCAGCGACGTATTGGTCCAATGTGCTCGACAGGGATTGAAAGGTCCCGTGATTCGTGAACGCTTTTTGACTTGCGTCGAGCGCGGTATTGCGAGTCATCAAGTGCATTTGTGTTTTTGCCGCAGCGGCGAGGCCTGCGGGGCCTTCAGGATCGGCGGACAACGCACTCTTTAGTTCCGGAATGTGGAAATATGTGAGCCACAACGAACCGTTGCCGACGGAGGCCAGATAATTTTCCAGATTCTGAATCGAGGAGAGCAACGAACTGGAACGAACTCGGGTTTTGCTGGCGGCAATCTGCTTGCCGTCGAGATCAAGTGTATCCAGTGCCGCCTCGGCGAAGTCGATTCGCAGAGTCAGGCTATTGTAGAGTGAGGTGAGCGGACCACGCAGCGAATCGTATCGCGAGTCATTGAGCGCGCGTCGCATCACGTCTTGTTTGATTTTCAGGTTGCTCAAGGATTTGCGTTGGGTTGCTGCATCAGACGTTTCGAGCTTCGCATAGAAGTCTGTCACCGCTTCGGCAGTTCCCTTGGACCACTCGGACCAATTCCCATCGAGCTTGGCGAATTCTTCGGCACTCAAATCCTCTGGCGGAGTTGTCGAGAAAATTCCCCCCAGGCCGTTGCCGACCACTCGCGAGGCCTCTTCTACGGCAAACGTTCCGGTCGCGGCCAGCGCAAGGACACCGAGCAGGGCGGCACTTTGGGCCAGCCGACTTCGTCGCCAAAACCGCTCGGACATCCAGGAAGCCCGATTCATTTGATTCGACATCTGATTCACTCCGTTCGAAAACTCATTCCGTTCCAAGGTGGTCGACTGCAGGTCGATCGATCATGAACCATGCGCCCTTGATCACAATTCCATTTGTCAGCGCTTTTTATCGTCTTCGATCTTGCCTGACACGAGCAGCACAGATGGAAGTACCAGGTACGTTAACCAATAACGTTGGTTTCCACGGCAGAATTCGTATCAGTGGATCAATTTTTCCAATTGACACAATCCACCAAACCATCCCAGTTTAGTTGTCTGGCGGTTGTTATTCAATCAACGGGGTAAAATGGGTTGATTCCTCTGGCGAGATTTGGTTGCTTGAGGGGAGGATTTCCACCCGGAATTGGTCACCATTCCCCGGACGTTTTTTTGCATTTCCGGGTTGATTTTTGGCAAGAGAGACAGCGGAAAACCTCACTCCACCCCTGGATCCATCCGATCGGTTCGGCAGACTTCGCCGATGATTGCCACAGTCGGTGATTCCCGCAGTTTTTGCCACCGTGAAACGTTCAAGTCGCTCTTGTTCCGGCATGCGGCTCCCCTTTAATGTCCCGCTGAACTGGTTGGTGAATCCGGATCGGTGCAGAAAAACAGTGGTATAAAGGGCTAATTCGCCATGAAACGAGCATTTCGAAGCTGCTGGCTGGTTGTGGCTTTCACTCTGTGCGGGAGTCCCTCGTTCGGTCAGGATTTACGGGTCTACACCACGATTCGTGATCTGTCGAGCTCCGTGGAATCCGCAAAGCCTGATCAAGCTCCCGTGGTCGTTCGCAGTCTGATGTTGTTCCATGCGGGAAAAGTTTATGACTATATTGAACCTGCGCGGGAAGTGACCATTTTCGAGCCGGCCCATCGCCGATTTACGGTGATGAATTCCCGACGACAGCTGAGTTCTGAGTTGACTCAGGACGAAATTCGCCAATTTCTGGGACTGGCCGAGGACGAGGTGCAAAAGCGGCTCTTGATTCTGTCGGAAGAGAGTTCCCCTGCTGCGAAGAAGTCGCTGGAAATTCTGAGATTTCAATTCCAGCCGGATTTTGCCGCTCGGTTTGACGCGGAAAAGTGGCAATTGTCGATGGAAGGGGATCACTGTCGGTATCTCGTCGATGGGGTTCAGCCACCCTCGGCCGAGGTGCTCGAACAATATCTTCACATGGCGGACTGGATGGCACAGCTCAATTCCGTACTGCATCCGCAGTCGCTTTTTCCCGCGCCGCGGTTGAAGTTGAATCAGGAATTGCGGAGCCGCGGAATGTTGCCGCTGACGGTGGTATTGAAGACCGAGACCGATCCCTCGCTGCATCTGCAGGCGCAACACAAGTGGGGTTGGAGCTTTGAGAGCAAGGATCGACAGATGATCGATGAATGGGAAAAGCAGTCCCGCGATCCGAATCTGAAGAAACTTCCGTTTCGGCAATTCCAGCAAGAGATGTTGAAGACAGAAATCACGCGGAAACGTTGATACAATCGAGCAAGGATCCTCCACCCCTCACCTCCCCCAAAATGGCCGTGGTTTGGCTGCATTGATCAGGCTGAAACGGGAGGAGATTGCGTGGATTTCCGTCCGTGAGCCTGTTGGTTTGGGCTCGCCGGATGTGGTTCGATCCTCGTAACGTTTGCCGAGCACCCTTTCAGGAATTTTCGTGATGACGACTCCGCTATTTGATTTGACGGGCAAAGTGGCACTGGTGACCGGTGGGAGTAAAGGATTGGGAAAGGCGATGGCCCGCGGGTTTGCGGAAGCGGGGGCCGATATTGTGATTTGCAGTCGCCATCGCGAAGAACTCGACGCGGCATTACCGGAAATTTTGCAGGGAACTTCGGTTCGCGGGCATTCGTTTGTGACCGATATGACCAATCGGGCCGAGGTGGAATTGCTGGCCAAATCTGCACTCGACGTGATGGGGCGGGTCGACATTCTGGTCAACAACGCGGGTTCGAATATCCCGCAAATGATTGACGAGATTGAAGACGACGCTTGGGATCGGATTGTTGAGCTGAATCTGACGTCATGCATGAGTCTCTCGCGAGCGCTGGTTCCCCAGATGAAACAGCGAAAATGGGGACGCATCATTCATATTTCCTCGGTGATGGGGCTCACGTCGAAGGCAGGACGCAGCAGTTATTCCGCGACCAAAGCGGCTCTGATTGGCATGGCTCGGGCCATGGCGCTGGACCTGGGGCCGTTCGGAATTACTTGTAATTGTATCGCTCCGGGGCCGTTTCTGACGGATCTTCCCGCGAGTGTCTTGAGTCAGGTGGAGCAAGAGACATTTGCCCAGCGCACTGCCTTAGGCCGGTGGGCTGATCCACGAGAACTGGCGGGGCCCGCGTTGTTGCTGGCAAGCGAAGCGGGCAGTTACATCACGGGGACCACAATTCTGGTTGACGGCGGGACGCTGTGTAAGGCGTTCTAACGACAAGCGGGATTCGGAAGCGTGCCGACTGGGGGGCTGCAAACATTGCGTTACGACGTTGATTTTGAGCCTGTCAGGCGGTTTGCAGGACGTTGGCTGGTCGATTGAAATCGGCCAGCTTTTCGACCCGATCGAATTGGGCTGCGACTTCCTGTGAGTGCGTCACGAGCAACAGTGAGACGTTGTTTTCCCGGCAGGAATCGCGGAGCATTTCGAGGACGAGTTGCTGATTAGCGATGTCCACATTGGCTGTCGGTTCATCGGCTAGCAGCAGTCGGGGTGTGTTGGCCAGCGCCCGTGCCACGGAAGTTCGTTGCTGCTCGCCCACGGACATTTGGGCCGGTTTGTGGTGGAGTCGATGGCCGAGTCCGACCCGTTCCAGCAGTTTGATCGCGCGATCTCGGTCGACGTTGCGCCCACCGAAACTCATTCCCAACAAGACATTTTCGAGTGCGGTGAACGCGGACAACAGGTTGAACGTCTGAAAGACATAACCAATCCGCTCGGCCCGAAAACGATCGCGTGCCGCTTCCGAGAGGCGTGCGATGTTGGTTCCAGAAATGATCACGTCCCCCGAATCGGCGGTGGTGATTCCGGCGATGATATTCAGCAGCGTGGTTTTGCCGCCGCCACTGGAACCGAGCAGGACGGTTTGTTCGCCGGTGACAAGTTTGAACTCGGCGACATTGAGGACCGGAACTCGTCCGCCGCTCGGGTCGCGGTAGCTCTTGGTCACATTTCGCAATTCCAGAGACATCACAGTTCTTTCGTTGGCTGAGAGGATACATACAGCATACACGAGAATTGCCGAATTCACCAATGGCGGCGCCGGAAGTTGTTCATGGATCACATCCGTTTGGTGGTCTCAATGCTCAAAAAATGCGAAAAAAATCCCGGAATGAAAATTTCTGGCATGAAGAATGGTTATTGGGTCTTGAGCGGTGATTTCTGCCCGTCACGACTGTATAGTAATGTGCGTTATTCCGGCAGTTTTGTGACTATTTTTGGCAGCAAAAGATCAACGCGATGGATTCAACCCTGGAAGCGGCCGAATCGGTGAAATTCCATGACGTGAAACGTCTGGGGGAAATTGAGAAGTGTCCTGTCTGCGGCAGCAAAGCCGATGCGGGTGCTTACCATTGTTCCCAATGTCGGAACAATTTCTGTTATCGATGTCGGGCGCGGGTCCTCCCTGCCGAGCCACAGTTTCAGTGTATCAATCAAAAATGCGACTATTACGGCAAATTGGTTTGCGGGATTTGCGATCCAGCGATCTCGCAACCCGAGCCCCCCACGATCTACCTGGAGCGGATTGGGGGCTGGTGGCCCCCGCTCTTGGCCGGTTCGGTGGTGATCTTCCTGTTGGGGCTCTTTTGGCTCAGTTTCTGGTATGCCTTTTTGTTGGGGGTGATTGCATTTGCCGGTATGGGATATGGGCTTGATCGGCTGGGATTAAAGGTTTTGGGTCAAACCAAAACCATCACCGAGACTCGCGAGTCAGTTCATCATAACTGCATTCGCTGTGGTCAGACGGTGAAAAAGAGTCTCTAACCGTCTGTTGAAAAAGGGGGACAGGGACCTCGCACTGCGTATCGTTCAAGTGGATTTTTGATTTTGTTCGGAGTCAGTCCCCGTTTTCCATAGACTGCTCATCGACGGGGTATTCAGGCGGCTGCGGTGAACGGCTGCGGTGAGGTGAACGGCTGCGGTGAAGAGTGTACGGGACGAAACTCTTCGAGGAGGTAATGATGTTTGATCAGATTTATGTCATTTATGACATCCCAAGTACCCAGCTGGCCCTGATGATTTCAGTCGGGTTCGTGCTGTTTTACTGGGTGGGATGTATTTTTATCCGTCCGTTCCTGCGAATGTTTTTGCGTGGTCGGTCTTCCATGAACGACATGGTGGGCTATGTTCTTTCGTGCTTTTGTGTGTTTTATGGACTGCTACTCGGTTTGATCGCCGTTGCCGCCTACCAGAATTATGGTGAGGTGGAAAACAATGTCGGTCGAGAAGCGATTTCGCTGACGGCACTGTATCAGGATGTCAAAAGTTATCCTGAACCTCTTGGACAGAATCTGACCTGGTTACTACGCGATTATACCCGATACGTGATCAAGTACGCCTGGCCATTGCAGCGGCAAGGGATCATTCCCGATGGGGGGCGAGTCCGTGTGAACGCGTTTCATGAAAAGTTAATTTCGTTCGAGCCGACAACGAAGGGAGAAGAAATTCTGCATGCGGAAGCTCTGCGTCAGTTCAACGTCTTCTTCGAAGCGAGACGAATGCGATTGCAGTCGATCACCACAGGAATTCCCTCGGTGATGTGGTACGTGGTGCTCATCGGGGCCTTGATCAATATCGCAATCGTCTGGATGTTTGATATGAAGTTTGTGGCCCATTTGCTGCTGGGGGGGCTACTGGTGTTTTTCCTGGGAGCGATGATCTTTTTGATTGCCGCGATGGATAATCCGTTTCGGGGCGAGGTGAGTGTTTCCTCACAAGCCTTTGAATTGGTTTACCAGACCATGATTGACGAATCTGACACGGGTGTGGACGAGTAACGGAAAGCGGAATCCATGGCGATTTTTGAAGTCAAAATCCTGGAAGGAATGCAGTACGTCGATATTCATTTGAACAATGAAACCGTTCGAGTGGAATCGGGGGCACTCAGTTATCTCACAGGCGATATTGCGATCCATTCGCAACTGATTCCTTCGATCTCGGGATTATTGACCTCGTTACTGGCTGACGAAGCGATTTATCGTCCTACGTACACGGGTACAGGGATTATTACGTTGGAATCGTCGTTGGGGGGATTTCACGTGATCGAGCTTCAAGGCGAAAGCTGGATTCTGGAACGAGGAGCCTACTGGGCGTCGGAAGGCCGGGTGAATCTCAGTTTTCATCGTGAAAACTGGTTAACAGCGCTCTGGGCGGGTGAGGGACTGGTCTATTTGCAGACGATCGTTCGCGGATATGGTAAGGTCGCGGTCACGACTCGTGGCCCGATTGAAGAAATGAACCTGGCCCGTGGCCAAAAACTGGTGGCTGAAGGGAGCTATGTGGTGGCACGGACACCCGAAGTGAAGTTTAGTATTCAGCGACCGACCAAGAACTTTTTTGGTCGATTCACCTCCGGGGAAAGTTTCGTGCGGGTCTATGAAGGGCCGGGAAAGCTGTTGCTGAATCCGACTCCTTATTGGCGTTACTGGATGCTCAATCAGCGAAATGGCGGGGCCGATCTTCCGTCGCAAACGACTTATTCATAGCTGGAGAGAGATTGATGGATACCACCGAGAGCGTGACTGGCGGAATCACGCGTCGTGATTGCCTGAGGCGAAGTGGACTTGGTTTGATGCTGGGTTCGTTAGGCAATCTGGCCCCTTTGATGTTTGCCGGATGCGATTTAGTGAAAGTTCGTCCTGCGCGTAAAAAGGTGAAGGTCGGCTTGCTCCATTCCCAAACGGGCAAGATGGCCATCAGTGAAACCGCACTCCGCGACACGGAACTTTTAGCGATCGAAGAGATCAATGCGGCAGGTGGCGTACTGGGATTCGAGATTGACCCGGTGGTGCTCGACGGTCGATCCTCGACCACCGTCTTTTCCAAGCAGGCAAAAAAGCTGCTCAGAGACAAAAATGTCGTCGCCGTCTTTGGCTGCTGGACATCCTCCAGTCGCAAAGCGGTGCTCCCCATTTTTGAAGAATCCAATCGATTGCTGTTTTATCCGGTGCAGTATGAGGGGAACGAGTCATCGAAGAACATCATTTATACGGGACCTACGCCGAATCAACAAATTTTGCCCGCAATCGACTGGCTATTAAGTGAAGCGGGGGGATCCAAAAAACAGATTGCACTGATCGGATCCGACTACATTTTTCCTCAGACTGCCAATCTGATTATCAACACTTACTTACAGTCCAAGGGGATCGAAGGATTAAAACCCGAATACCTGCCACTGAAGGCGACGAATGAGGAAGTTGCCGCAGCGGTGGGGCGAATTGTTAAGTCCGGTGCCGATGCGATTTTCAGCACGATCAATGGTGAAACCAACATCGAGTTTTACCGTCAGTTACTGGATCAGGGGATCACAGCAGATAAGGTTCCGGTGGTCGCGACCAGTGTGGGTGAAGAAGAATTGCGAAGTATTCGGCCCCTCTACGTGCAAGGGCATTATGCGGCGTGGAGTTATTTTCAAAGCATCGAAACGGAACGAAATCAAGATTTTGTCAGCCGCTTTCAGCGTGAATACGGGTATGATCGCGTCATCGGTGATCCGATGGAGGCGGCCTACACGTCGGTTTACCTGTGGAAGCAAGCGGTCGAGAAAGCAGGAAATTTTACGACGACTGATGTGCGGAAGGCGATTCAGAGCGGAATTCCGTTTGAAGCACCGGGTGGGACCATTCAGATCGATCCCAAAACTCAGCATACGTTCATGCATTTCCGTTTGGGGAGAATTCGCAAAAATCGGCAATTTGAAATCGTTCATCAGTCGAATGAGCCCATTGCTCCAGAACCCTATCCCCAATTTGTCTTTCCTGGCTGGCACTGTGACTGGACCGCTGATGGGCTGACCCGTGGTCCTGACGTCCTGATCGGTTCTTGAAACGTGTGATTTCCTGAGGAGAATTTGATGAAGTATGTAACCGGTACACTCGCTGTAATCCTGTTCCTGATTGTGGTGATTTTTTCGATCCAGAACGGTGAATCGGTCGACGTATCGCTACTGATGTGGAAGATCAGTACCCCGAAGGTTTTTCTGATTCTGGGGACATACCTGCTGGGGATGCTGTCGGGTTGGGGTGCGGTCGAAATGTTGAAGCGAGCGATGTCTTGAAAGAATCGTCTTCCAGCTGAAGTCGTAGGAATTTTTTTTCCTGTGTCCCTGATTGAGCCGATTGGGACGAGCGATCCATGGCTCTGGCTGGGGCGAATGAACCAAGGGGGATGTGATGTCGAAGGTCCGAATGTTTCGTCGACTTGTCAGTGCCGTTGTGCTGGGGCTGATCGGTCTACTGGGCCCGTTCAGTGGCGTCGCTGATCGTCTTGCCCAAGCCACGGACTGGCCCCAGTTTCGGGGGCCGCGCGGCTCGGCAGTGGATCCCTCCGTTCAGCCGATTCCCGTGGAAGTAGGGCCGGATCAAAATCAGCTCTGGAAGACCCCCCTTCCCCCCGGTCATTCGTCGCCAGTGCTGTGGGGAAACCGGATTTTTGTCACGGCCGTGCGTGAGCAGAAATTGCTGACAATCGGCCTCGATCGAGAAACGGGCAAAGTTCAGTGGGAGTCCGAAGCCCCCTATGAACGGCTCGAATCGATTCACCGCATCGGCAGCTTTGCTCAAAGCACCCCCTGTGCCGACGCCGATGGCGTCTATAGTTTCTTCGGATCGAGCGGCCTGTATTGCCATGATCACAGCGGGAAACTGCTATGGAGTAAACCGATGGGGCCGTTCGTCAACGACTTCGGTGCAGCAAGTTCTCCGATCCTGGCGGGTGACCGATTGATCCTCTGCCAGGATCATGATCTCGATTCCTTTCTGCTTTGTGTTCACCGGAAAACCGGAGAGGTGATCTGGAAAACCGAACGAACAGACTTCTTGCGAAATTCGTGTACACCGATCTTGTGGAATAATGAGGGACGGCTGCAGATCGTCGTGGCGGCAACCTTGCGTGTCGCGGGTTATGATCTGGAGACAGGAAAGGAAGCTTGGACGGTGCGTGGGATTTCGCGGACCGTTGTCAGTTCACCGACGGTGGGTGCTGATGGAAATTTGTATCTGGCGGGTTGGGCAGCGGGTGGCGACGAGGCGGAACGAATCCGAGTCGAGCCGTTTGATGATGTGGCAGCACTCAAGGACCGTGACAAAAATGGTTCGCTTGAAGAGAGTGAGCTGGCCGAAGGGCCGGTCTTTCAGCGTTTTTCTCAAGCGGACCGAAACAAGGATGGGCATTTGACTAGGGCCGAATACGAGCTCTTTCGCAGTCTGTTCGACCAGGGGCGAAATCTGCTGCTGAGTATCCGTCCGGGGGCGGTAGGAGATGCCACCGAAACCCATGTTCGCTGGACGTATCCCAAGCAGGTGCCGTTCTGTGCTTCCCCCCTGCTGTGGGGGGACTGGCTGTTCACCATTAAGGATGGCGGAATCCTGCAGTGTTTGAATGCGACAACAGGAAAAGTGGCCAAGCCACTGCGGTTGGAAGCGAGCGGCAGTTATTATGCCTCGCCGGTGGGAGGGGATGGCAAGATTTTTCTGGTTGATGAGTCGGGGCGGTTGACCGTCATTGCAGCCAGTGAAGAGCTAACGCTGCTTCATACGGCCGATTTTCAGGAAGATGTTTATGCGACCCCTGCCGTCGTCGACGGCCGCCTTTATTTGCGCACGGCCAGCAGCCTCTATTGCTTTGGCTTGAAATGAGTTCGGTGGAGGTGAGTCCTCCCCAGCGGGGGCGTTCGGTCGCGATCGTGATGTCGCGACTGCGGCGACTGGTTATTCCCGACGAACCCTGGCTGCAGGGGCTGCGGGGAGTCTTACGGCGGGTTGCTGCTGACGGTGGGACGCTGGTGCTGGCCGAAGGGACTGCGGGTTTTGAGTTTCTCCGTTTTGGTGCAGCCCGATTAGGCATACCTTGCCGTATTTTGCCCCCACCCGCAGACATCGGGGTCTCAGCGACGGCGCTTTCCGTGCCGGATCGTCTTCTTATTCAAGAGGTTGACCGGGTTTATGCCTTGGGGCTGCGTCCCCAGGGAAATATCCATCGTTTATTGCACGAGCGACTCGAGCGGCAGCAGGGAGGGATTGTGTTGGTGGATCTCCCCGGCTTACAGCCCCAGCAGGTGCGGGACCAGTTGGAGGAGGCTGGTGCCGAGATCTGGCAGCCAACCGCATGGGAATGCCGTTCATTTCCGGTGGGTGGGGTGTTTGAAGCCTCTGCTGCAGAGGTCCCTGAAACACAGATCCCTGAAACACAGGTCCCTGAAACACAGGTCCCTGAAACACAGGTCCCCGCCACGATGAATGCCGGGATCTACCTGATTGCCCCTTTTCCCTCGACTGAAGGTTGGGAGTTCCTCACCCACACGACCCGTGCCTGTCCAGGGCCTTGGCCGGATCAATCGTTTGAGGATTATGCGGCGGATTTGCTGGAGTCGCGGCCCGAGGCGGACCATTCGCCGCTCGGGGCTCTGCGGCGGATTGTTTTACAGCAGAAATTGATCGCGTCGGGACGAACGATTCGCGGGGGGGAACGTGTGGTGAGTTTGACGGCTTGTCCACTGGGGGATTTGCCCTCGCTGCACCGATTCCGCCCGCATCGTGTTCGCTGGGATTTTGAGCCTTTTGGGCTTTGTCTACGTCGCGAATGGTTACTGAAACAGGGTCTGCGCCCGGTCCGCTATGGGGATGACGCCGATTGGGAGTCGCTGGCGACCGTCGATCGCCCCTTCTTTCAGCGGGCGGTGGGGGCGTCAGGGATCGACTGGCAGGTCGAACAGGAATGGCGTGTTCGCGGGGATCTGAGACTGTCTGAGCTTTCCGCCGAGGATGTGATTTTGTTTGTGCCCGATTTCGAGTCTGCCAAATCGCTGGCGGAAGTCACCTCGTGGCCGATGACACTCTGGCCCGCAATGGGGCGAGAATGCTGGCCCACGCGGGAAGATTAATGTCGACGGCCAAACACTTCCCGTTACTTTTAAACCCCCGTACAAGTCGTGGATACAATTCAATTCTTTGACACGACTTCTTGCCAGGATAGGGTTTTTTTCCTTAAAAAAATCGGCGAAATCAGAAATCCTCACCAACCCAGTATTAAATCACCGATCTAATTGGTGGTATATTTGTGGTTTGGGCGTGACGATCGGTGGCCATTATTCGTTTGATCGCGGTTATTGTTGATCGCGGAGCACTGATCGAAGCGATTCCAATGTCTGAGAATGACTGGGAGAGGATTCTGATGGACCGTAGAACTGTTTCAGGTCGCCGATCGCGTGGGTTTACGTTGATCGAGCTGTTAGTGGTGATTGCGATCATCGCGGTACTGATTGCGTTGTTGTTGCCTGCCGTCCAGCAGGCACGTGAAGCAGCACGACGAACGCAGTGTAGGAACAATTTGAAGCAACTCGGGCTGGCCGTCTTCAATTACGAGTCGACTTACACACGTTTTCCCGCAGCGGGTAAGGGGATCAATTTTTCCCAGATCAACCTGCAGGCTTTTCCGACCTCGTTATTCACGGCGGTTTTGCCTTATACCGATCAGGCTCCGCTGTATAACCAATTCAACTTTTCGGTTCATTATTCGAATGTGCTGAATCGGAACACCAGTGGAAAGCCTTTTGCCGCAACCAAGATTCCTGCATTCCTTTGCCCGAGCAATGCCATCTCCAAGGGTGATACCCTCGGGTATGGAGAAGCGGATTACATGCCGATCGCTTTTGTCGATATTGATCCGGTCACGGGTGTTCGGAACGGCCAGAATGGCATTGCTGGTGGCGCGAACGGAACTTCATTGGGGGCAACTCGTGATTCGGCTTTCGGGTTGTATGGAAACCCGATTTCGAACATCTCAGACGGAACGAGCAATACGATTTCGGTTGTCGAGCAGTCAGGTCGTCCCTCGAATCTGATTGGCAAGTATACTTCCGCCACCTATATCGGCGGGGCAAATGGTTGGGATGCAACTCAGATGACCGGCGGTGGTACCAAGTCCGCTCCGAATCGTTGGGCTGATTCGGATTCCGGTGCGGGGGTTTCCGGCCAGGCAAACTCGATCGTCGGAAGCTTGAAGCAAATTTTCAACGGCAATAAGATTCCATTGAATGGTCCTGCCGATTGCCCATGGTCGAATAACAACTGCGGGCCGAACAACGAGCCTTTCAGTCTGCATGTGGGTGGTGTGCATGCCTTGTTGGCCGACGGAAGCGTCCGATTTATCTCGGAGAACCTCGACACCCAAACGGCACGACGACTCTTCGGTCGCGATGATGGCGAAACCGTCTCAGACTTCTGATAACGAAGGCGTTGAATTGCGATCATTTCAACACGAATCGATTTGTGAAATCGGTGTTGTGCTCTGAGAGCGACGAATGTTCAACGAAAAATCGCAGCGCTTCATACTCCCACAAAGGGGAATGGCATTCCCAGAGGTAAGCCAATCGTCACAGCAGCACCCCAGGTCTGATTGACCTCAGTCCCTGGGGTGTTGTGTTTGGCTTACTCGGCAAAGTCTTCAGCAGGCGATCAAAGTCATGCTGCAGAGAATCATGCGGTCGTGGTGGTGGTGGCGGACGTGGTGGCTGCAGCGCCGGTTGCCAGTTGTTTGAGTTCGGCTGGCAATGTTTCGATGAACCGTTCTTTCAGCTCATTGAAGTTGCGGAGCGAATACAGGTGCAGATAAATCAATTCGAGTTCATCAGCCTTCAAGAGTGCACTGAGTGACTCGCTGCTCAGAGTGCGGATCCGATTGCGAGAGATGCCAAAAAAGCTGCCCAAAGCGAGCTTTTGGCCTGCGGGTGTCGCGACTTCGGCCTGCATCGGTTCCAGCAGGTTCAGTTCTTTGAGTCTCTTGCCGAACGCCCGTGTGCGTTCGAATTGCATCTGGTAATCGCGCAAGAAATTCATCACTTGCTGCACATAGTCTGTCGGCTTCCCTTCGTCATCAAACAATCGCTGCCCGCGGCCTTCGCTATTCAGTCCTGGGTGGGTTTCATCAATACACAGTGTCAATGTTTGTTGATCGGTACTCGACGAGAAGACAAACGGATACCGGCGAATGAATGCAGGAAGATACTTTGCGCGCCACTGGGCATCAGCCGACAGAAACAGGTTCTGTTCGTTCCGCAACCCAAGAATGGCGACCGGCATGACATCGTCATTCGATTCTGCGAACACAATGGCATATTCGGTGGCAGCACTGGCAAACTCGACCGTCATGAGAGGGACGGCGTTGATGGCACTGCTAAAGGTGTAATCATTTGAGGGATCAAATGACATCTTGCCATGCGAGACGGAATTCACAGGAACGACTGATTCATAAACAAGCAATTGTTTGGCCATTTTTGATTCTTTCGGCATGGGGATAACGGGTATTGCACAAGAACAGGCAACAAGTATACCAATCAAGAGTCGCGCAAGTCGCGTGCGAACGATTCGGAAAATCGAAAAAATGATACCGAAATCGGGGAAGGACGTTTGGAGTTCTTAGTCTTGAGTTTTCTCTGTTTTCAGGGACCAGAGATACTGCTTGATCGCTTCAAACTGTTTTTTCGCGTTTCCCCCTTCGATCTGCTTGGCCGCTGTGGTTTGCAGGTCTGGTGCAAAGCGGGGCATTCTCGAACCGATGTCGTAACGCGGGGGATCGAGCATTTGCCGCAACGCAAATTCGGGTCGCAGTCGGTCACGGGTGAACGCAAAGTTGATTCCAAGTGCAATTTGCGTTGCCGCATCGCCCCGCGGTTTCTCGTTTCCCAGCGCGTGACACTGGCGGCAATCCAGCCCGCCGTCGCGCTGCGTCAACTTCTCGCCCGTTTCAATTAGTCTTGGGTCCCCTTCGATGACAAGCGGCTCATGGAAGGGGACTCCATGCTCGGCGGCCATCGCGTGAGCGACGATTTCGGCGTATGCAGGAAAGCTGGGCATCCGGGCTGTGATCCAGGGACGAGGTTTGTGTTCGAGTTTTCCTTGCAATAATTGGGCGATCCAGGGGCCCTGCAGCTTTTCACCGACCCAAGTCAACTGAGGTGCAGACTCGGGAAGCTTGCCACTCCCCTCCTCCGCCACAATTTCCGGCCAGCGAGCATTCGATCCGTCTCGGGCGTGACACGCGGTACAGCGCAGGGTGGCCAGCATCCGTTCCAGTTCCGGTCGGTTCCCCGCCCCGACACTCACGACTCCTTCAGGCTTTTCGGTCAGGTACGAGTTCAAGGCCTCCCGTTCGGCATCGGTCCAAATATAGCCGGGTGCCGTCCGGGAAGTTTCCCCTGCGGGCCGAAGACATCCTGATGCGGTTTTGGCGTACCAAACGGACCGAACGTTAGGAAGTGTCAATTTGCTGGTCGTGGTGAGCTGGTGACAGTGGTCACAGCGCATGGCACTGAACAGCTTCTGGCCCCGTTCGGGATTTCCCTTCGCGGTTGCCACATCCGCGTTAATCGTCCCTTTTGCCTGCCGTTCGAGAAATCCCGCGAGTAGTCCAGCTTCGTCCTGACTGAGACGAAAGTTCGGCATGTGGCTTCCTGGATGATGTTGCTGCGGATCGAGTAGGAAGCGTTCGAGTTGTCCGGGCTGGAATTTGGCCTGCACAAAATAGAGCGAAATGCGATTCCATTCGGGGTGAGTTTCGGTTGCTGCCAGCGTGTGGCAAGCGATGCAGCCCTGTCGTTCAAACAGTTGTTCCCCCTGTTCTCGGGCGGTTTCGTTCGGAACAGTCCGTGCGGGTTGTTCCCCGAGTTCGCGGAGCGTTCCCAGGAACGCGACCAGATCTTCGACCGCAGGATCATTGGGGGACTCGAACAAGGCGGGCATCGTTGCCTGGGGACGCAAATGGTTGGGGTTCCGTAGCCAGGCTGCCAGCCAATTACGTTCCAGCCGTGATCCAATTCCCTCCAGTCGCGGACCCTGCCGCAGGGATTCGATTTCGAGCAAGGCTTCCTGAGGCAGGGGTTGCCCGGGGCCATCCTGGTGGCAGCGGGCACATTGGTGACGGGCATAGAGAGCGCGTCCCTGAACCGTTTGTTCCCGTTTCCTGGCTGCCGGAGTCGTATCGATTTCGTGAAAGAGCGCCGTGGCGGGGATCAATTCTCGTGGAAAACGGGTCGTTTCCCACATCAGCCGAAAATCGGAATCGGGTTGAGTGACCCGCTCGTGAACCCGAAAGGGGATGTATCCCTTGCTGAGCCGCACAACCACATCGGACTGGCCGAGTTCGTGTCGCACATCCTGGATTTCCAGAGTCGCCATCGCGGGCGAGGTCGCGTCGCTCAGCCCCCCTCGGTCAGCATGAAAGCGGTATTCTCCCGTAAAGGGGATCTTGAGATATCCCTCAATCGCCCGCTCCGACCCGATTCCGTTCCCGCTGCTTTTGTGGCCGAGTTCGCTCCACGCTACCAGGCGGCGGGGAATGGACGTGTTTGCGGCCAAATCAGATGCAATGAGCGTGACGCCGGGGACGAGACGTGCCAGCAAGGCGGACTTGGCCGCGTCATGCCCCGAGCGGTGTAACTGATCTTCCGGCAGGACTTCCGCCGAAATTCCATTCAGGGTCAGGTACGCGGTCTGTTCGAGTGTCGCTCCGCTTGCCGTGCGAAGTGTAAAGCTGATTCCCAATTGATCAACCGGCTTCAGGTCGGCGAGCTCCAGAAAAACCGTCTTGCCGTCGGCGAGCAACGTGGCGGACAGTGGTTCGACGGTTTCGCGACCAATCTGACCCGAGGCCAGCGGCTTGAAGTCGGGCGAGCCATATTCCGCAGTCCAGCGGTAGTTCCAGGCTTCCAGTTCGTAGTGATCAATGTTTTCGGCGTCGTCACGGTTCAAGGGATTGGTAAACGTCAGAGCCACCCCATTCCGATAGGTTTTCATGGCAACCAGCAGGTCAACCGGCTCGCCGGTATAGCGGACCCGTTGAAAGCAACCATCATTCACGGCACTGCTGACCCAACCTTTTAAGCCCGTCACATAGAGCTGACCATCGCGAGCATTGAAGCGACCACGGTGAATCCCCGAGGCAAAATTCAGCGGAAACTCGGTTGAACCCCCATTCATTTTTCGATTGGTGACCGCCGCAGCGGCATCGAAAGGGACGGCCGGATTCGAAGGGGTACGGTTGGCGCTCACTGCGAGTTCTTCTTGCAGCAGCAACCTCAGTTTGCATTGCCCATACGACAAATGGAGCAGCGATTGCGAGAGTGGTCCCCAGCGGTCACTGGTGACCCAGACCTGCCCACCACAACTATTGTCGGCCAGTCGAGGAAACCAGCTGAAGGGACGCTCAAAGTCGGTTGGAGGTTGTGGTCGATGGTGTGACATCATCGCACCATAAAAGCCCCCCTGATGGACCGAGAAGACGGCGGAGGCGGGGGTCCATTCCCCTTCCTGGGGGGCCACGCTGATCTGGTCCTGGGGACCGATCGCCATCCCGTTTGCGTTACGAAATCCCGTGGCATACACCTCGAGTTTCGAGCCATCTGGCGAAACTCGCAGCACCGAACCATCATGCGGGATGACGGAATCGCAATTTCCTTTGACAAAATAGAAATTTCCTGCTCGATCGGTTTCGAGGCAGGTGACGTATTCATGGCCATTGAGCGAGACGAACGCATCGTTATTAAAATTTTCGTAAAAATCGGCTTCACCATCGTGGTTCGTATCGTGCAACCGCGTGATCTGATCACGCCCCACGACATACAGTTCGGTTGAGCCCGAACGGGCCGCAGCTCCTGATACGACTTTGATCCCCAAGGGCTGAAACAGGCCGGTTGCGTAGCGGCGCCACGTGATTCGTTGCAGCGTCTCATCGATTCCGTCGACCAGCCAGACATCCCCATGCAGCGTACAGACCACGGCGCGGCCATCCGGCAGAAAATCATGTCCGCCGCAAAACATCAGTGCCTGAAATCGATTTTCAAACGGCAGTGTAATGGTGTCGACCACGTAGGGTGCCGCACTTTTTGAAACTTCACCGGTGGTCACCAGGGGTTCACCCCAGATGATCGGTCCCGGCATCGTCAGCGCCAGCAAGTCTTCCGCAACGGGCGAAGCGGCCACCAATTTTTCGAAGGCCGCTTCGTTCGTGGCGGGTGAGGCAATCAGCACCTTGATCGTGACCGCTGCGGCATGCGGCGGAATCACCAGCACCTGCGCCTGCTCGGGCCCGCGCTGCAAGGTCGCAGTCCCCGTACTGGCGATCATCCTGACATGGGCCTTTTGGTCAGCGATCAGCAGCGATAAAGGGGATGAGGAGGGTGAGATGGTGAGTGTTCGAGTTTGTGCGGTGACGCCATTCTCGTCTTCCAGCCAGGGAGATTCCAGGATCACGGTCGGCTTACTGAGACCGTCCTGAGCGGCGTCGCGTTCGGCGACGGTGAATTTGAGGACCACACGCTGGCCGTGCCGGTAGAGTCCCTCATAGTGCGCCAACGTCTTGTCCAGCGGGCCAAACGGACTGGTCTTTCGGTGGTCGAGAAAGGCCTCCTGACGAGAGACTCCCGCCAGAATCGGCGTGGAAAATGTCACCTCCCCTTCGATCCGTGGGGGGACGATAATGCCATAGCGCGCGGCGTCAAACCGCAGGAAACCGGCCCAGCCTGCCGAGGGCCGCATCAATTCGGTGTCATAACAGATTGCATGCGTCTGCTGCGGGCCGACCCGGACAACGATCCCTTTATATACGGTCCCCCCTACCCCGGTGATCGATCCACTGAAAAAGGGGCCGGTATTCATCTGGCCGAGGCGATCATCCCGCGAATCGGCCTCGGTCCAGCGAAAACCGAGGGCATCTTCGCCCCAATGTCCTTCGATTCGCGAGGACTTTTGCGCCGTAGAACTCGTTTGGGAAAGGCTCTGTCCTGCGAGTGCCGGATTTTTGCCCATGGCGTCGCCGAACCGTTTTCCTTCAATCAGTTCATCAAAGTGCCACAGTCCCAACGTCGCCTCATCGGGATCATACGGCTTGGTTGGGTTGGCATCGAACGAACGGATTCCGCGTGAGATACGGACTTCATCGATCAATCCGGTGTTTCCCGCCCCTTTGTCAACCAGATTCGCGATGGCGAGATCCCCCGCAACCGATTTCATCTCCGTTCGCTGGCAGCCTTGTGTCGCGACAATCTGCCCGTCGACGAACAGGCGAATCCGTTCGGGTTCCAGAATCATGGCGACATGATGCCACTGTCCGTTACAGATCATCGCCGTCGTATGGCAGTGATCCGGGGTAAAGCCAGGGGTGTAGACGGTGAAATTACCGGTTCCCGCCATGGTAAACAGTTCCCAATGCGTTCCGGATGATTTGAGGTCATTGGCAACTAGAATGTTGTATGGCCCTTTGTCGGCAAGTTTGGTCCAGCATTCGACCGTGATCGGGAACTGGCGAAATTCCTCGCGACCGGTGACAAAGGCCCCGCCGGCCCGTCCATCCAGGGCTTTGCCAAATTTGCCATCGGTCAGTCGCGGCAGATTGGCGGCGGGGACAGCGGCTGCTCCTCGATCAACCGGAACCGGCGTGCGCAGCTTGGGTTTGGCTCCCGCCGGTTTGCCATTCAGCTGGGGGAGCAGCCATTCCAGGCCATCCAGATTGTCCTGCAGTCGTGCTTCGGCATCATCATCGGTATGTCCGAGAATGCCGATCGGGCCGGTGTATCCACTGTCGCGGATGACTTTCAACAGCTTCAGATCCAGCGTCCCCTGGCCGAGCTGCATGATCTTCTGGCCTTTTCGTTCTCCATCCGGAACCATCCCATTCAAATTCAGGGTGTAAAGATATGGCTTCATCTGTTTCAGCAGGTCTGGAAAACGGGCGAGATGATCGTGTCCGTGATGCTGGTTGTAGACGATGCCGACGTTGGGAAGCTTGAGTTCCTGGATGATGGCAATTTGATTTTCTGGCTCACCAAACCAGCCACCGTGATTATAAAGTGCAACTTTGCAGCCAATTTTTCCGGCTGCTTGGGCGATCGGACGAATGCGTGTCGCCTCGTCAAGGACTCGTTGTCGTTGTTCTTGTTCAGAGGTGGTGGCTGCGCCGCCGCCAGTGACCCAGAGCTGCGGAGTCACCTGATGTTTTTCAAAAATGGCCAGGGTCATTTTCGCTTCGTCATTGAGCGAGGTCGGGAACCACCAGGCGGTGAGTTCAATCTTGTGTCGCTTCAGGGCTTCAATTTCCGCATCAAAAGTCGGAATATGTTCGGCACGGTAGTCGTAGGCAAATTTGGAAAAGCCGAGTTTTTCGAGCATCGCGGCGCGGTCTTCCGGGCCCCGTTTCTTCGAGTCAAATGGGACAATACACCACGCAACTCGATTTTTGCTGGCGAAGAGATCTGCAGATTGCGGTTCGGCTGCAAACAACGACAGTCGACCCGCCATCAACGTCAATACACAAAAAAATCCGATCAGGATCCGGTTCATCATCGTCACAGTCTCCTCAGAGGGGATTCAGGGAATTGGAGTATGCTAACCTCCCGAGGGCCAGTCGCCAATTCGCCCACGTCACGGATTCGGTTCTGCTCATGATTGTGGCGGCAACAAGCGGTCGAGGTTTTGGTCGTGTTCGTGGTCAAATTTTGAATCAACCGGCTTGCTGGTGTCAAAAATCCCCTATGAGCAAGTTGAGTTTGAGGTGCGAGCTTGAGGTGCGAGAACCGTTTTCTGCTGATTTCGGATCCCGCGGGAATCGGTTCCGACTTGGACTGCATGCCAGAGATCGGCGAGCGAAAGTATCAAGCAATCACCGATTCAGGAATCATGAATGGTCTGTTGATGGTGGCGGTGCCGAGTATTTCTCATCCACCGTTGGTACTGCATCGGGAGATTTTTGATAAAGTTTATCATGCTGAGCCACTGGCGACGCCGCAAAAACCAGAGGCTCCCGCCAAGTGAAATTCGTCGGTCGCGTCTGGATCCGGGGAGTCCAGCAGAGCAAACGTGTTTGCGTGAGCCTGTTTTGCAAACGGCGCCCCACCGATTTCGAGTATTCTGGAAAAAAAACGGAAAAAATCTTGCGAATTCAAAGAAACAGACGTAGTTTGGACGAAGACGAGCGTATAGACTAGAGGCTAACATCTCTGGATTGGTATCAGTTCAACAATTTCAGTTTGCTTCCCCGAAGTTTCTGGGCGAATGATCACGATGGCCAGTTCACCGACAACCTGCTGCAGCAAGCCAATGAGTGGCTTTTGGCGGTGTCGCGCGGTCGTGGTCGCTTTGTTGGCCATGATCGGGCTGGTGCATCACTCTGCACAATCCGCTTCCGCCTCCTGCGGAGACTATCTGTTGCATAGCGGGATGGAGCAACATCAGGGGGCTGTGAATACTTTGCAGGGGGCAAACAACTCTCTGCTAACCGATCTCGGATCGGATAGTTCACTTCCGTCGAAACCCACCCTTCCTTGTAGTGGGCCGCATTGTCGCAGTCAGTCGTTGCCTGTGGCCCCCGTACCTGTTCCGACGAATCTTTCGCCGGAAACCGAGACCGCAGCTTTGATGCTCGCTTTGTCTGCTCCTGTTCCTCAAGGTGTCGCCGCCGTTCATCCGCAATCTGAGCGGGAACAAGTCCGTTGCGGCTTCCCACTCTTCCGTCCCCCTTGCGCCTGATTTCTTGCGAGCCCTCGGCGACAGATGGGTTGGGATCAATTTCCACTTTTCTCTCGTCAATTCTCAGGCTTAGGTTGGCTTACGTTCACTCTCGGCGGCCAGGGTTTTTGTCTTGGCACGATTTTTGATGTGAATGTCGAATCATGATCGATGGTCTCTGCACGAGCGATCGTTCACGGTGACGGCCAAAGCGAAGTCTGTAGTAGCCATTTTTCAAAAGAAATGGGATGCGGAATGGCTCGGGCTCATCTGCTTTCACCCGAACTTTGCGGGTTATCCAAGCGTGTACTCGCGGGTTTTCCTGCTGGTAACCCTCATGCATCAATCGCCGGTTTTTGTTGACGAATTGATCGTTCCGGAAAATTGCTGGAGTTATTCGCCGCGTTTTTATTTTGCGGCGTCTGTCGGGTTTGTTTGTTCTTCTTTTGTTTGCTCACAGGTTTTGGAAGGATTTCACGATGAAAAATTCTCTGCTGAAAAAATCTCTGCCTCGGTCTCGAGGATTCACGCTGATTGAGTTGTTGGTGGTGATCGCGATCATCGCCGTACTGATTGCGCTGCTTTTGCCCGCAGTGCAACAAGCTCGCGAAGCGGCACGACGGACCCAGTGCAAAAACAACCTCAAACAATTGGGGCTGGCGATTCATAACTATCATGACAACTTCAACTGTATTCCGATTGCGGATGTGAACGGAGCGGTCAATCCGGTTTCGGCGCATGCTCGTCTGCTTCCCTACTGCGACCAGGCGAATCTTTACAACCTCATTAATTTTAATGTGGGGTATGACGATGTCAGCAATACAATCCCTCGGAACAAAGAGTTGCCAATGTTCCGTTGCCCTTCGGATCCCACTCCCTTGCCAGCATCGATTGGTGGACGGAACAATTATTATTGGAATGCCGGGTCAGGGATCGTGATGTATGTCTCGGGGGCAACGGGTCAACCCGCTTCGAACGGGGTGGTCTTCCACAATATGATGATCCGCTTCGCAGATGTGACGGATGGTTTGAGTAACACGGCCTGCATGGCCGAGAAGTTGACGGGTGACGGCAACAATGGGATCTCGTCGCCACGGACCGATACTTACCGCCCGGGGACCTATCCCAACACGGCAGACGAAGCAGTGCAACAGTGCAATGCCACAAATGTCAGTGATCTCTCCTTGCAGGGGTACTCGAACGTAGGTGGACCCTGGTTGCAGCAATATCATTCGACAAATCAGTACAACCATGTGATTCAGCCGAATGGTCGTTCGTGCATGTTTCCGCCAGGCCGGATTGCGACAACGGCGAACAGCCAGCACACAGGAGGGGTTCATTTATTACAGTGCGATGGTTCGGTCAAGTTTGTTTCAGACAGTCTCGATCTGAAAACTTGGCGAAGTGTGGGGAGTATCAACGGTGGCGAAGTGCTGGGCGAGTTCTAACACGGGGGCTAATGATCGTTGCTTTCTCTCTCCTCTTTCGCAGGGAATTCGATTCATGAGACGGTCTCGGCTGCCAGTTTCTGGTGCAATTTTGGGTTTGTTTATGCTGCTCGGCCTGATGGTGGGGTGTGGTTCCTCGGGACGCAGTTATGCACTCAATCAGGAACTGGCTCGTTCCTCGGTGCAGACGGCGATGCAGGCTTGGGTGGACGGTAAGTCGCCTAAGGATCTGAAAGAATTTAAACCGGCAATCATCATCGGTGATACCGGTTGGGAAAAAGGGAAGAAGCTCGTCTCGTTCGAAATCCTGACGAACGAAGAGACTTCGGATGGTTCGAATCTACATATCCGGGTGAAACGCAAGTTCAGCGATGAAGGGGGCGGGAGCGAATCCAAGGTGATCTACATCGTGGGGACAACCCCGGTCATTACCATTTTTCCGCAGTAAGTTTTCTGCCGTGATATCGCGTCGAAAAATTCCCACAGAAAAAATTTCCACGGTCAATCGTGAGTGAGGTGATTCATGCTGGTGAAGTCATGGTCGGTATGTCTGCTGGTACTGGGTTGCGGGTTGACTGCGATCCAGGCAGAAGTTGCGGCGGATGAGGGACTGGCATCGACCCGTCCAGAGATGAAGAAACGGATTGAAGCCTTAAAAGAGCGGACCTCACGTTTACCGCTCCCCCCACCGACTGAGCAGGAATTGGCCTCGGGGCGTTCGCTTGTTAACAACGGTCGGCTGCGGTCGATTTATCTCCCCCCTTCCTGGCAGCCATTTCTCGTCCCGGGTTGGGGCAGTAACTCGGCCAATCGGGGAAAAGGGGGAACGGCGTCGTTGCTGAAAACGCTCGAAGCCGATCCAAATTATGGTTTCAAGACGCGGCTGTTCTGGATTGTTTCACGCACCAATGACTGTCGGTATTGTCTTGGGCATCAGGAACTCAAGCTGAAGCGAGTCGGGATGACCGACGATCAGATTGCGTCGTTAGATTCTCGCTGGGATTTGTTTCCCGCCAGTGAGCAGGCGGCCATTGAAGCGACGCGGAAGTTGACGATCACTCCACATTTGTTCGCTGAACAGGATCTCGCCAAACTGAAGTCTCATTTCACGGCCCCCGAGATTATCGACATTCTCTATACGGTGAGTCGCTACAACGCGGTGAACCGCTGGACCTCATCCACCGGGATTCCTCAGGATCAGGCGTTTGGAGGCGAAACGCATAGCGTGCTTGATACGCCGACTTCGGATGAGTATTCCCAGCGACCTTCAAAGGTCATTCCACTCGACATCAAGCCGAGGCCGGAATGGGAGCGACGAGATCAAGTCGAAGCCGCATTGAAGAAAGCCCACGAACGAACACCCGCACTGGAACTTCCGGCGGTGGATGCTGCCCGAAAGGTGCTGGCGAAGGATTGTCCCGGTGTGACTCCACCCGTTTGGTTTCAGGCGATGACAAACCTGCCGGTGGCCCTGGAGTCCTGGGCACAGCGGCAAGCGATGGCGCGTGATGGCAAGACGCCCCTCGATCTGCGGGTGCTGATCGCCTGGGTCAGTGCACGGGAAAACCGCGCCTGGTATTCGCTGGGGCATGCGCGGGCTCGGTATCTTGCAGCGGGTGGTGAGCTATCGCAGCTGGATTCGTTTGCGAATCTTGAAAAGATCGCGACTCCAGGATATGCCGAGGCCTTGCGATTCGCGAGAAAATTAACGTCGGCACCCCATACCATGGACGATGCGGATATTACGCGACTCAAAGAAACATTTAATGATTTTGAAGTTGCAGAAATCATTCAGTTGACCTGCGACGCGAATGCGTTTGACCGATTTACCGAGTCGCTGCGGCTGCCGCTGGAAACCTCGCTGGACTAAACGAGCTCACAAGTATCGAAAGGGCGTGCGGGGCGAACTGGTGGAGGGTTTCGCTCACTGTGGTTGAGCCGTTTACCAGAACCGTGAATTCGTATTTGTCGGCACTTTTTGGAATGCAGGTCGGAATACAGGTAGCAAGAGCTTGCGAAGGATCATCAGGTTGGCCCGCATCAAGAATCTGGTTTCCGGTTGCGGTAGAGCGCGGGGTCAATGGCGGACAGCATTTCTTCGCGAGCAGGAATATCATCGAGAAACGAAGCGATTCGATCCACTTCCGTTTTGGGGTCGTTGATCAAGTCGTTATAGCTGATCTGCAGGACTTGCAGATGAGTCTGCGTCGGGAGCCATTGGTAAAGTCTGTCCAGATGGATTCCGAATGATTGCTGCAACTGATCCCGAGGTGCTGCCGCGCGACCAAGACGTTTCAGCATTTTTTCCTGAGATTCCAGCACTTCATCCAGATCCCGATTCATGAAAATGATGCGATACTTTTCCGTGGGGGGAAGATCGTAGAGCAGTGCGGAGACCATCTTCACCGCTTTGCCGCGTGCCGCAGGGAGCCAACTGGGATCCGCTTTGGTTTTTTTGGCACGCTCATATTCCAGGTAGCCACGCGGGTTGTCGGTGTCGGCGGCCCGAATTTCGTCGGTCAGCGCCCTGATTCCTCCCCGATCCAGCATCTGCATCATTAAAGAGGTTCCTGATCGGGGAAGCCCTGAAACAATCACAATCTCGGTTTGCAATGACATGGACCGCTCGATTCCGCTCGGTGGTTTTTGATGGTGATACGATTATCGCTCAACTTTCGGTGAAAGGCGACCGGTTGGAAAACGCAAAACCGAAACGGAGCACCGCGCAGTCCAATCCTCTTTTGGCGAGTCGACTAGAAATGCACTTTCAAAAAGGGACGGGCCAGCAGCGCAATCACCATTGAGGCGAGGAACCAGTACACCATCCACCAGTCGCTTCCCGTCACCCAGGTCGGGGGGCGACGCGGGTAGTCGATTTCGATCGATTGAACGGGCGAATCGGATGCAAACGGTTGCTCACGCGGATGAACCAGCACCGCGGTCAATTGCCGTGGAGGACGCTGGATGCTGACCGGCATCGCCGATTCGCCGATCGAGATTTCCTTGGTGAAATGCGTTTCGCCGACTTGGAATACGAGGTCATGCAATCCCGGATGTTGGGCCTGAATTGTCCAGCAGACCTTATTTTTCGAGGTGACTCGTACCGGTCCTGATGTCACCATCGCTGCGGGAGTCGCCAGGGCATTAAGCTGAATCGCCGCAACGGAACGTTCCTGTCCTGCCCCGAATTGGACCGTCACAATCGTCTGTTGACCGACAGTCAAAGGACGCGATTGAAACCATAATGAGAGTTGACTGAACAGCAGATACATTGGGATCGTCATCACGAGCATCGGGACCACGGACAATCCCAATAATCGGACCGCTCCCCACAGCAGCGCCCCCTGCACGCGAAACCCGACCCCCAGATGATCTTTAAATAACGATAACGCCAGCAGATTCGCCTTAATCTGATTCCGTGTGTACTGCAGTGCTGGCTGGTGCGAGGTGTACTTGATCACTACCAGCATGACTAACCCTGTGATGGCCGCGAGCAGGGTGAGTGACAACCCGCCAGGAATCCACGCCAGCGGTGCCAGCACAAGATTCGCAATCGCCGTCGCGATCTGATTCAGCCAAATGGTCATTCCGATGAGCATAGTTCGTTACTCGATGTATCCCAGTCCGCGCAATTGGTCGGCAACTTGCCGCTCGGCATCGGCTTCCCCCAGGCGTTTCAGCTCGGTTTCAATCGCTGTCGTAATCAGTTCTTCGGCGCTGCTGAATCCCGCCTTTTCCGCCGCCTGTCTGGCCCGCTCATAAAGATTGGAGTCGATGCTCACTTTTGTCATCAGGAGTATTCCGAGTTTCAGTGAAAAAAAAGTTGTGAGAAAAAACGGTATGAACTTGTCCGAAAGTCGATTAACACGGGGGCGATGATCATGTGATCATCCTGGAAAAACTTCAGAACTGGAAGAGGCTTCGTCCTGTCATCGTACTGGGGGTTGGTAAACCGAACTCATCCAGAATCGACGGGGCCAGATCAATCAGAGCGGGATTCGTCTGGCGGAATGCTCGGTTGCTGAATAAAACGCCGGGGACTTCGAGTGCATCCGAGCAGTGATCTGCGCTCCAGGCCGAGGTGTTGTCGAGCAGGATCTCGGGGGTCAAGTCTCCCAGGCAGGTTTCCCACGAGGCACGATAGCCCCGGGAATAGCCGATAATCAGGTCGGGGGCCAGAGCGGTGGCACTCCCCGTGTAGATTTGACTCGAACGATAGACGTTGCGAATCACCTGTTCACCATGGAGATCGCGGACCCCTTGCAGTTTTGTGATCAGCTGTTGGATCAGCTCTTCCGCCTCATCCCCCGGTTCCACAATCCCGTCCCTTTCCCGCCCTTTGAGATTTAGATACAGCCCATTAATTCCCAAGCCGTAGGCGCGGGTTTGAGACCAATCGGCATTTTTCAGGATCGATGTACATTCTTTCGGGTTGAGATACCCTTGCGTTCGCAACCACGAGTTCAGATTGAACTGACGGCCAAAATTGGCGAACCCATGGTCACTCATAATGAATAGCGTCGCCTTGCTTCCATAGCGATCATCAATGTCCCCGATGATTTTGTCCAGACGCTGGTAGAGTTCTTTCACGTATTGGTAGCGACTCGCCGCCTCGGCGGTCGACCGGGTGGGGTGCAGCGGGTTTTCATCGGAATTCCACCAGAACAGGTGCGACTGCAGATCGCTGCTGGAAAAGTAGAAGAACAAGAGCCCATCTTCGTAGTTCTCGATGGCATACTCGAACAGCGTCAGCCGCTCTTCTAAGACCGTGGTCGCCTGCCGGCGGAATTCCTCGTCATTGAAGACGCCGTTCGAACGGGCCTTGTGATCTTCCTGAAAACCGGTCGTGTAAAACAGCCCGAGGGATTTCGAGATCTCGGAAATAAATCCAGGAGGCTCAGACAAGGGAACCGCTGGTTGCGAGGGATCGACGTTCACCGGCGTGACATAGAGGCGAAAATTCGGAGCGACTTCCTGCAGAAAAAATCGGCAAATCCCACTGGCATGCTGCTGTGGCAGGGGTTTGGGTGTCGACAGGGGAAAATCGAGTCGGGTCCAGTGGCTCCACTCCCCCGGCTTCAGCATGATTTTCTGGCCCCCCACTTCCAACAGCGCCGCGTTCGAAGCCCGATCACGGTGGACTTCCAATTCGACGGTGATGGGAGTCGGGGATTTCAGCAAACTATTTTGCGGGCCGACGATTTTCGCTTTGGCCGTGTTGTTGATGAACCGCAGTCGGGAACGCTTACCACCCCCTTCCTCGAATCCCCGCTGCGGAGAATCCTCGCTGAAGTACTGATAAGTGCCGTAGGTCCCCAACATATCAGGGGTTCCCATCCCCGCCAGGCAGCGATGGTGGCCGTAGTGAGAAGGACTGGGGGGGTAGTTCGAGGGGATGTCGTAAAAGGTCGAGGTGATCTTTTTGGCATCCAGATAATCCCAGAACGGAATTCCCTGCCGCCGCAGTACGGTCTTGGCAGGCGTGTGATTGAAGGGGGGAAAATCGAGCTGTAGCCGATGTTCCCCCAGTTCCAGCCCCCCTTCCCCAGGCAGCGTTTCCGCAGCGGAATAAAACGGAGCACATTGGTCGTGTGGATGTCGATGGATGAAGTCGAAGATCCCGTGTGACCCAGGACCTGCTCCGTTAATGAAACTGGCCCACGCCACGGGACTTTGCGGTGGCATGCTGGTGGCCAGTTCACTGAAACCACCACGGGATGACAGTTTTGCCAGATTCGGCAGCAGTCCCGCTTCCATCATGCTGCGGCACAAACGGGGATCCATCCCATCAATCCCGATCACGATCACTTTTTTGCCCAAAGTGCGTGAGACCTTGTTCCCTCCACCAATCCAGTACGAGGCGGCGAGTGCACCGGCGGCGAGTGTCCCCGCACCGGCGGCGAAAGCGCTCCCTTTCAAGAGTGAACGGCGCGTGATGTTTTTTCGGTGGTTGGATGTCATGCGACACAGGCCTCGGGAGTGAAGGGAGGGGGCACAACATCTGCTGCGACCGACTGTTGCTCGCCGACCACCAGCGGTTTTCCATCCATGTACTCGGGGATGGGGCAACCAAATAAATCCAGCACGGTGGGGGCCAGATCGAGTAATCGCGGAGACTCGGACGAAATCGCATGATTACAAAAGAGGACGCCAGGGACGACCGAGGGATCGACGCAATGATCGCCGCTCCAGGCTTTCAGGTTGTCGTGAAAAAGGGTGTGACTCGTCCGTCCAACGGCCGCGTCCCAGGAAACGCGATACCCTTCTGCATAGCCCACAATCAAATCGGGAGCATTCTCTTTGTAGGGGCCGCGATAGGCTTTGATCGCCTGGTAAACCCGTTTGATGGCAGCGTCGTTGGTTTTTGGATCGACCAGGCGCGCCAGGCGGCCTGCGATCTCGTCGCGCAGTTGCTGAGCTTCGTCCTCAGGCTCCACAATCCCTTGTGCGAACTTGCCGCGGAGATTCAAAAAAATTCCGGTCAGGCCGATGGCAAAGGCTTTCGTTTGCGACCAGTCGATTCCGGCGAGATAGTCTTGATCTCGTTGAGTCTCATGGACGACCAGATAACCGTTTTCCTCGAGCCAGCGGTTCAGGTCCACCCCACGGCGGAAGGTGTTAAACCCGTGATCCGACAACACCATGAGCAGCGTGGGGTGGTTTTCGCACCGGGCCATGGTCCGGCCAACCAACTGATCCATGCGGACATACAGATCTTCAATGGTGGTCTGAAATCGGACGGGAACCTCGGTGGGGCGCGCCGGATGGGCCTCGTCAAGATATCTCCAGAACATGTGTTGGATGCGGTCGGTTCCATCGAAGACACAGACGCAAAGACCTTCGGGAACTTTATCAAGTCCGTCAAAAAACATCGATTCCCGTTCCCGGTCGATGTCGGTGCATTGCTGCAGAAAATGTTCGTCTTCGAGAACCTGCTCGCTGAGTCCCCAGGTATCCTCGGCCAGCCCGAGTGTCGCATAGGGGCCTTGCTTCTTGGCGAGATAGATCGGATAGACCGCAGGATAACCAATCGCCATGGCGGGATGTTCGGGGTCAAGATGGATGGGGGTCACGTAAAGATTGAACTCGGGGTCGGTTTCCAAGAGCAGCCAACGACAGAGTCCCTGAATGGAAACGCCCCAGCCAGCGCGAAACCGCACGGGGATCCAATCAGTGTACTCCCCTTGCTTCAGGGGATACTTGGTCCCCCCAATCGTTAAGACCGCTGCACCGGATTTTTGAATACGGACCGTGAACGGAAGTTTCAAAGAGCCTTGGTCAGGTTTGGTCGGCTGAGGTGGCCCCAGCAGGTCACCCATGATCAGATCTCCCCGGCGCTGTACGCGATGAACTTCACCTCCGGTTTTTTTGTCTTCGACTTTTGGATACGTGGTGTACTGTGAGAAGGTTCCTTGTGTGCCGCGGAGGTCGGGAACACACATGGCGGATAACTGTACGCCATGCAGTTTTTCGGGGGGAAAGGTGATAGGGACGCGGAGGATGCAATTGAAGATGCCGTACTGACTGAGCACCTTCCAGAACGGTTGACTTTTACGCAGCATCCGCACGTCCGGTTTGTGCCAAGTGATTTTCCAAGGGCCGATACCGATGTGCCGCGAGCCCGACCGAATTTCGACCGAGCTCAGCTTTGGCAGATAGGTTTTTTCGTCGGGTGTGAGGAAATCAAAAATATTGTGTTTGCCGGGATTCACTCCGGTTTGAAACGTGGACCAGGCGACGGGCGAAATGGGAGGGAGCGTACTGCCAAGTGCTTGAAAGCTTCCTTGAGTCTGCAACGCGGCCAGATTGGGGAGTTTTCCTTCGGCCAGCAATCGGGTGGTCAGTTTGTGATCCAGCCCATCCAGTCCCAGGATCACGATCCGTTTGAAACGGGGCTTACGGGGGGGATGTCGTTTGAACAGGATTCGGAGCAGTCGACGAATTGGCCAGAGCAACAACATCGAAATGGCGGAAACGAGGGCACCAAATACGGCCAGAAACGAACCCGCCAAGGCAAATCCAGCCCCCGGGCCGATGTAGGCCAAGGTCCCAGGGAATGTCAGCAGATGAAAATCGAGGAAAAACATGAAAAACATGAAAAACATGAAGAGGCTCGGAAATAGGGTTACTTCGGTATCGTGATTGCTGTCGCGACACCAAAGATCATGAGTCAAAATGTTCAGGACATGAAGGTTCTTCTCGGTGAGGGCAATCTTGCGTGCGCGTTTGGTTAATAATAGCGCGACCATGTTCAGAGGTCGACCCAATGAATGGGGGTTTGCATTGATTTGCCATGGAATCTTTTCAACAGAGAACCCATCTGTCATCGGCGGAAATTGGACAAACGGTGGCGGAAATTTGCCAATTTACGTTCGAGAGGTGTCAATTCGGAGTAATGGGTCTCGCATACGTTTATGTGTACGTTAAAAGGAGGATTTCGGTTGGAAATCAGGATTGCCTGTTAAAATGATAGAGATTTTGAGATACTGTTTTGTTGTCAGAAATTTTTTCTTGAACGTTTGTCTAAAAAAACTAAGAATTTTTTATTAATTTTTTCGCGTTCTTTAATCGCGGTGAGTGTGTCGATTTAAGGGCGAGCGGTGATGTCGATGTCTGGCAGTCTGTCGCGGCAATTGATCTGGATTCCCATCCTGCATACTCAGGCGGACTTGGGAAGCCTCAGTAAATCGGTGCAAGAGGCCTTTGTGCGGAGGTTGGGGCAGGCAGAATGGGATTTGCATCAGCGCAGGATTGAGGGGATGTGGGACGAGATTCGCCGTTTGATTGGCCTGATGAATCTCGATTATTCTCGGGTTCGGTTGTATCAAGATGGTCTGCCGATCTGTGGGCAGGAAGAGCAAATCGTGCGGGATCTCGCCAAGGCGGGGAGTCGGAATCACAGTCTGTTGCTCGAGATGATGGAAGAAGGTGCGCTACTGACTGGTACCGAGTCTCCACAGTTGTTAGTGGAAGAGTACCAGCTGGCGGGAAAAACGCTTCAGGGGGTTGAGGCGGGAAGTCGGTCTGCACGGATCGCTCGCGCTCAGCAAGTATTGGGTAAGCGTCTGTTGGAGCGGCGGGATACCTTCATTGCCGAGCGGATCAATCAAACTTTAGAGCCTGGCTTTACGGGGCAGGTCTACTTGGGACGACTGCATAACCTCGCGGGGAAGCTGGCGCCAGATATCCAACTGCACCGATTGGAAGTCAGCGTCTGATACGGTTCCACTGAAGGCAGGATCAGATTCGTGGGAAAGTTTTGGGAGGGGGATAGCCGTTGTGGGTGGTAAGCTTCGAGACAATGTACGAGTGCTCATTACGGACGATGACCAAAATATTCGCTGGATGCTTTCGTTGTTGCTGCGGAGCGAAGGGATTGAGGTCATCGAGGCGGAAAATGGATTGGTGGCACTCAGTCTGGTGCGACAGGGTAACATCGATCTGTTGCTACTCGATCTGAAGATGCCGGGAATGACTGGTCTGGAAGTCCTGCACGAGGTCCGCAAACTGGATGTTGGTCTGCCGGTGGTGTTGATCACAGGGTTTGGAACCAATGAAGATGCCATGATCGCCGGTCGCGAGGGAATTCGTGGGTTTCTGACCAAGCCATTTAAAAATGATGAAATCTCCTAACCGTCCGCATGGCACTGGAAAGTCGTCCGAGGGGATTGGGGGGCCGTGACCGAGCGAGCCCGATGAAACGACTGATGCTGTCAGAACTCATGGGGCCGAGTCCCGCGATTCAGGAGGTGAATGGGCGGATTCAGCGCGTGGCGGGGACGGATTTTACCGTCATGATCAGCGGGGAAACGGGAGCGGGGAAAGAGGTGGTTGCCAACGCCATCCATCAGTTAAGCCAGCGGTGCCAGGGTCCTTTCGTTCCTGTCGACTGTGGTGCCATTTCACCGTCCTTGATCGAAAGCGAGCTGTTAGGGCATGAAAAGGGCGCTTTCACCGGTGCTGACCGGCTGCACAAGGGTTGCTTCGAGGCGGCCGAGGGTGGGACACTGTTTCTCGATGAAATTGGAAACCTGCCACTTTCGATGCAGTCCAAGTTGTTGCGGGCGCTGCAGGAACGGCGAATCACGCGAGTCGGCGGAACAACCCCGATCGATTTGAATGTTCGCATTCTGTGTGCCACGAATGAAGATCTGGGGGGACTCGTCGAAAAGGGAGTTTTTCGCCGTGATCTTTACTATCGCCTCAATGAATTTGACATCACCATCCTTCCGCTGCGTGAGCGGAAAGGGGATATCGAATTTCTTGCCCGACGGTTTCTGGATCGGGTTCGTACCGAGTTGAAAAAGCCTGATTGTGAGCTCACCCAAGAGGGGGTCGAAACCTTGCTGGCGTACCCTTGGCCGGGAAACGTCCGCGAATTGCAAAACCTGATTCGTCGTGCCGCCTTACTGGCGGAAAATCAAATCGGCCCGGCCGAGTTGATTCGAGCTGGTATTTCTTCTGTTTCACCCTCCCATTCCGAATCAAACTCGGAAGCAAGCGGCAGCTCAACTCCTCACTTAAACTCCGAACCGGCTCTCAATCCGACAGACCAACGGTCTTTCAAGGATCTGGTGCACGACCGTGTGCTGGAAGTCGAGCGCGAGATTCTGGCACAGGCGCTTAAAGCTGCCAGTGGCAACATGAAAGGGGCCGCTCGGTTTCTGCAGATGGATTACAAGTCAATTCGAACAAAAATCAAGTTTCATCACCTCACTTCCCTCGATTGAAAGGTTTGTAAACATGGCAAAAAAGAGTTCTCACGATGGCGATTCCAGTCCCGCACGAGCAGGAGGAATTCTCGGCAGCCTCGCAACACTACTGGAAAAACTCGGCGATCTCGCGGAAACCGGGCAGGAAATGCGTCGGTCGGGCGAATTCGAAACCACAGCCGGATCCAAGCCGGTGCGCGGTGTCTATGGATTCACGATCAAAACCGGAACAGGCAACGACGGCATCAAGGTCGAGCCCTTTGGGAATGTTCATAAGGACAATCAATCGGGAAAAACCGTCGTGGACGAAGTTCACGAACCCATGGTCGATCTCTTCGAAGAGCAGGATCATCTACTGGTTGTGGTCGAGATGCCCGGGATTGGCGCAGAGGACCTGAAGCTTGAGCTTGAAGACGACATTCTGACGATCAATGCCGCACACGGCAGCAAGAAATACCATAAGGAAATTTTGCTTCCAGCCACGTTTTCCACCGAAAAAATGACTCACTCCTGCCGCAATGGCGTACTGGAAATCACCTTTAAGCACTGATAAGCACTAACCGCTTCCATTTCTGGGACGTTTAAGTCCCTGAAACGTTTTGTCCTGACACCGCGTCAGGACAATCTCTTCGCTCCCCCGCTTCAGTCGCATCTCGAAAACCTCCCAGAGTGAGCAGAAACGAAATTATGGTTGACACCGAAAAAGTCTGTGCTTTCAAAGTTTCGGAAACACTTCCCAAAGATGTAGGACGAGGGCTCGTAAGGCTCGATCCTGCCGATATGGCTGCGGCGGGGGTTGCCATTGGCGACTTCGTCGAAATCTGTGGTAAAAAAAACACCGTTGCGAAAGTGATGCCCGCTTTCAAGGACCAGCGCGGGCAGTCCCGAGTCCAGATTGACGGGCTGACACGCGAAAATGCGGGGACCGCCTTAGAGCAGATGGTCGAGATTCGCAAAGTGGCCACCCGGCCCGCCGACAAAGTCGTCTTATCCCCCGTGTCGATCACGCTGCGGGAACGAGATTTGAAATATATTGGCAGTCTGCTGGATGGTTTGCCGGTGATCGCCGGCGATCGGATCCGGGCCAGGCTGTTTGGAACGCGTACCGCCGAATTCCGCGTGATCAGCACTGCTCCCAATGGTCCCGTGGTGATTAATCCGACGACCGCACTGGAAGTTGGCAAGTCCCAAGGGGGAAAAGAAAAAGAAGAATTGGCTCGTCCGCTCTCTTATGAAGAGATTGGGGGACTCAAACGCGAATTGGCCCGCATCCGCGAAATCATCGAATTGCCGCTGCGCTATCCGGAAGTTTTCGAGCGACTCGGGATTGATGCTCCCAAAGGGGTGCTGCTGTACGGTCCCCCCGGCTGCGGAAAAACGCTGATTGCCCGCGCGGTGGCTCACGAAACCGACGCCACCTTCTTTTCGGTCAACGGACCGGAAATCGTGCATAAGCTGTATGGCGAATCCGAAGCGCACCTGCGAAGAATCTTCGAAGAAGCGACGAAGAAAGCACCGAGTATCATCTTCATCGATGAAATCGATGCGATTGCTCCGAAGCGGGATCAGGTTCAAGGGGATGTCGAAAAACGAGTCGTCGCCACCTTGCTGACCCTGATGGATGGATTGAACAAACGTCAGAATGTGATCGTCATCGCGGCGACAAATATTCCGAATGCCCTGGATCCCGCTTTGCGAAGACCTGGCCGGTTTGATCGCGAAATTTCGATTTCCATTCCTGACCGCGTCGGGCGTCGTGAAATCCTCGAGATTCACAGTCGTGGGATGCCGCTCGCCGAAGATGTTGATCTGGATCGATTGGCTGCAATCAGCCATGGATTTGTCGGAGCCGATCTGGAAGCGTTGTGCCGCGAGGCGGCGATGATCTGTCTGCGGCGGATCATGCCCGAAATCGACTTTGCGTCGGCCCAGATTCCCTATGACACGCTCGGCAAACTCGAAGTCCCTATGGGGGATTTCCAGCAGGCCTTGCAAGAAGTGGAACCTTCGGCGATCCGTGAAGTCTTTGTCGAGTTGCCGGATGTTCACTGGAGTGACGTGGGTGGTTTAGAGCATGTCAAAAAGCAATTGATTGAATCGGTCGAATGGCCGCTCAAGTATGCAAAGCTGTTTTCCAAGGCGGGCGTGACGCCCCCCAAGGGGATCTTGCTTTCGGGACCTCCAGGCTGCGGTAAGACACTTCTTGCCAAGGCGGTGGCGAATGAAAGTCAGGTCAATTTCATCTCGGTCAAAGGCCCCGCACTGATCTCCAAGTTTGTCGGAGAATCGGAAAAAGGGGTGCGAGAAATGTTCAAGAAGGCTCGGCAGGCCGCCCCCTGCATTATCTTCTTCGACGAAATTGATGCGATGCTTCCGGCTCGGGGTGCCGGTGGAACCGACTCGCATGTGGGCGATCGGGTGCTCGCCCAGTTTCTGACCGAAATGGATGGCGTTGAGGAACTGACCGGCGTGCTGGTCTTGGGGGCCACGAACCGGCCAGACCTGCTGGATCCCGCCTTGTTGCGTCCAGGCCGGTTTGATGTGCAGGTGACGATCGATCCGCCGAATTTAGCAGCGCGTAAAGAGATTCTGCAGATTGGTCTTCGCAGTAAAAAGGTTGGGGCTGACGTTTCGATCGAGGAACTCGCGGCAGAAATCGAAGGGTTTAATGGGGCGGAAGTCGAAGCGATCTGTCGACGGGCCGCCCTGCACACCGTGCGTGAGGCGATTGCTCAGGCAGGGGCCAACGAGCCTGTCGAGGCGAGTGAGATTTCCGCGCTTCATTTGAAGCTGGCATTCGAAGAAGTTCAGGCCAATCAGAGACTGGAATGATGGACGAGAAAACCACTGTTTCCGCCGAGACCGACGGGCAACCGTCGCAGGCCGTGTATTTGTACGGATTGATTCGAACGGGAACGGTGGTCGATTTGCCAGCGGTGGAACTGTTGGCAGTCGGAGATGTGGCCGCCGCATTCGAGCGGGTCTCGGCCGTTGAGTGGAGCGGACCGGCTGCGGAGGCGAATCTACAGGATTCGGCGTGGCTGGTTTCGCATGCCTGTCGTCACGGCGAGGTTGTCAGCGCCTTGAATGCCCGTTCGGCAGTGTTACCGGTAAGGTTCGGTGCGATCTTTACTTCCGAAAGGGTGCTGGAAGAATTTCTGGAAACTCATGTCAACGAAATTATTCCGTTTCTGGAGCGGATTGACGGGCACGAGGAATGGTCGTTGAAGTTCTTTTTGCAGGCAGACCAAGCCTCGGCTTGGCTGCTGGCGATGGATCCGGAATTGTCGCTGCGTCAACAATCGCTCTCGGAAACGCCGGGAAAGCGGTATTTCCAAGAGAAGCAGTTATTGGCTGCGGTCAAAAAAAAGGTGCTACAATCCGCACAAAATCAGGCTCAACGGATCATCGAAGCATTGTGTCTGCTCGGAAAGGACTCTCATCCACTCCGATTGCAGGCCTCGGCCAATCCCGGGTACGAGATGATCGCACACGAGGCTTGGCTGTTGCCCGAGGCGAACGTGCAGACGTTCTGCGATCAGATTCAGCATCTGCAGGAAGAGGTTGCCGAACAGGGGTTGGTGATCGAATGGAGCGGCCCGTGGCCGCCATATAGTTTTGCCCCCGCGTTAGGGGAATCCTCGCCATGAAGCAACTCGTTTATGGGATTTTACCTGCGGATCACGATTCTCTGCGGAATCCCCCTGTTTCTTCCCAATTATACCTGTATGGTATTTTTAAAGCGCGACCCGATGGGGAGATCGGCCCGATCGGTATCGATGAGGGAATGGTCTACACAATTAGTGATGATCGAGTCGCCGCAGTCGTGAGTGATATTCGGATCGAAAAAATTCGACCCGAACGTCGTCGGCTGGCGGCCCACCACGCCGTACTGAAAACCGTGATGGAGACCGAAACCATTCTCCCCATGGTCTTCGGGATTATCGCCGACAAGCCCGAGGCGATTCGCCGAATTCTCACCTCAAATCGCGCCGAGTTTCTGGATCAGCTTAAGCGAGTCGATCAAAAACAGGAAATGGGATTGCGTGTGGTCTGGGATGATCCCAACTTATTCGAATTCTTTGTGAGCCAACACGAAGAACTTGAGCAGAAACGGGACCAGATCTTCCGCGGTGGCCGCGAACCCGATCAGGGTGAAAAAATTGATCTGGGCCGCATGTTCGAGCGAATCCTCGCGGACGAACGCCAATTGCAAACGGAGAGGGTGCTCGAGGCACTCAGGCCACATTGTTTTGAAGCCCGCGAGAATAAGCCCCGTACCGAACGAGAAGTCATGAATCTGGCCTTTCTGGTTGGACGGGATAAGCTCAAGGACTTTGAAGACGGGGTCTTCGAGTCGGCTCGGTTATTCGATCACCACTATGCCTTTGATTTTAGTGGACCCTGGCCACCGCATAACTTTGTTGATGTGTCACTCTCGACGTAAAACCGATGACAGTTGTCGTACGTCGTGTTCAAGTGGTTTCTCATCCAGACGGAGTGACTGATGTTTTTAATCGATAACATACTTCTTTCGCCAGTTCATGGACTCATGGCAATCTTTCGCGAAGTCCAGAAGGCGGCACAGAAAGAGATTGAATCCGAGGCCGAAACGGTTCGGGCTCAGTTGTGTGATCTGTATCTCTTGCTGGAAACCAAGCAAATTACCGAGGACGCCTTCGACGATCAAGAGCGACTGTTGCTCGATCGACTCGACGTGATCGAAGCACGCCACTCGGCCGCCGTCGAGCAGGCGAAAGCCGATCAGGGCGATCGTGGCGAAGAGGAATTGGATGATGACGACAATCAAGACTCGGATGACGAGTATGACGACGACGAAGACGATGAATATGATGATGACGATGATGAGTACGAAGACGACGAAGACGAAGACGAAGATGAAGATGATGTCGAAGACGAAGGCGACGAGGAAGAAGTCGCAGGCGAACGCGAACGCGTAAAGCCGCGAGTCGATGACAGTAAATCCGGTCGCATTCCCGTTTCATCAGATGCCGTCGAAGACGTGGCAAAAACATGATCATGACTGCTTCAGGCCGACCATCATTTCTTGATTGCAGCGAATTAAGTTTGCTGCTGTTCGGCGGTAAAGGTGGAGTCGGTAAGACGACGTGCGCAGTCGCCACAGCAATTGATCTGGCCCGCCGATATCCGGACCGCCAGTTTCTGCTGGTTTCAATTGATCCCGCTCATTCCCTTCGAGATTCGGTCGCGGACTCGCCGGTCCCCGCGAATCTGCAGGTTCAGGAAATCGACTTTCGCGTTAGCCTGGAAAAATTCAAAAAGACTCATGAGCGACATTTTCGCGAGATTGCGCTGCGCGGTACGTTTCTCGATGAACAGGATTTGCAACGGATCCTGGATTTGACCACACCGGGCTTCGATGAATTGATGGCGTTCACCGAAATCGCAACCTTACTCCAGAATCACTCGTATTCGTGTGTGATCGTTGACACCGCCCCCACGGGACATACCTTGCGGTTTCTCGATCTTCCCCAACTGATGCATGATTGGGTCAGTGTCTTCGATGCGATGCTGGCCAAACATCGTTATTTAACCGAACTGTATCGGCCCGGTGCTGAGCGGGATGAAACCGATTTGTTCCTGGAAGAGTTCGATGCGTCCATTCAGTTTCTGGCCAAAGTTCTCAGTGACCCCGCCTCGTGCCGTTTTGTGCCGGTGATGCTCGGCGAGACCATGAGTACCAACGAGACCGAGCGTTTGATCGGTCGGCTCAAAGAGCTCAAAATTCCTGTGACCGATATTCTGGTCAACCGGCTCTTTCCGGTTCAGACCAACTGTCAGGTCTGCAGCTCGGCGGGGCGACGACAACAGCGAGAATTGCGGCGACTGACTTCCCATTTTTCGGGCTATGCCCTCTGGGGGATCCCGCTGCTGGGAGGAGAAGTTCAGGGGTGTGAACAACTGGGACATCTGTGGGACTATGTCAAACCCATTTCCGCACCAAACGAAGTCCAGCCGGAAACGGGTTACTTGCGGCCGCTGGTTGCCCAGCCGGCAAATCTCCCGGTCGCGAATGCCCGCCTGGTCTTGTTTGCCGGAAAAGGGGGCGTCGGCAAAACAACAATGGCCTGTGCGACAGCAGTGTCCCTTTCCAGGCGGTACCCTGATAAGAAGGTGCTGCTCTTTTCAACCGATCCGGCACATTCGCTCTCGGATTGCTTCGATATTCATATCGGCCCCACTGAGGTCGCTCTCGCACCGGGTTTAACCGCCATGGAATTAGATGCCACCGCCGAATTGGAAAAACTGAAACACCGTTATACGAAAGAAGTCGAACTGTTTTTTGGTGATCTGGCAGAAAATTCGGGGATGGATCTGGCCTTTGATCATGATGTGATCGAACGGATGCTCGATCTTTCTCCACCCGGCCTGGACGAGATGATGGCGATGGTCCGGATTGTCGACTTTGTTTCGGCAAAAAAATATGACATGTTTATCCTCGATACCGCGCCGACCGGGCACCTGATTCGGCTGTTGGAAATGCCGGAATTGATCGAGAAATGGCTGAGGACCACGCTCAGTTTATTCGCGAAATACAAGACAATCCTGCGATTTCCCAAAATTCTGGCGTTTCTCGTCGATCTTTCACGGAAAGTGACTGTGCTGCGACGGCTGCTTGCCGATCCCCAACAAGGGGAACTGTATGCCGTCAGCATCCTCACCGAAATGGCCTTCGAAGAAACGAAAGATCTCTTGGAGGCCTGCAAGAATGCCGGTGTGCATGTCCCGGCACTGTTCCTGAATCTGGTCACCCCTCCCAGCCCATGCGAACTTTGTACGCAAGTCGCAACCACCGAAACGCGAGTACTGAAAAAATATCAGGAAGCCTTTCCAACGCTTCCGGAAACACTTGTCTACCGATGCACTGAGCCTCGTGGGCTGGAACGTTTGGCCACGCTTGGTCAGATGCTGTATGAGAATTGAAATCCCTGGCTGAGGAGCCCACTATGACCATTGAAATTGTCAATGACAACCCACGCGAAATTTCGGATATTCGGGTCACCATCGCCGAAGTCGAGATGATCACCTCAACGGTTCCCAAGGCCCCACCCAGCCTGGCCTCGCAAGTTCTGTCGCGATTGTTACGGATGGGGGACGATTATCACCGAAATCAATCGCCACATCAGGCAATCGAGGTTTACTTTCAGCTGGCAGAGAATCATGATGAGACGCTCGAAGGAAAAGAGGCGTTAAGCCGTTTAATGGGAATTGCGGATGAGTATCAGCGAACTGGAAATTCCCACATGGCCCGTTCCCTGTACGACCGGTTGATGACCCTGGAGGATGTATGAGCGAACGGCAACCGCTGGCAATGGAGAGCGACGAGCGGATTTCGTTGTGTGAAACGCTGGACAGGGTCCTCAATAAGGGGGTCGTGGTGACCGGCGAAATCATCATTTCCGTGGCGGATATCGATCTGATCTATCTCGGCCTCAACGTATTGCTCTCGTCCGTTGAAACCGCTAAACGGACTTGGGCCGCACCGCCAGTCCCTGGTGTCACGGTGAACCCCTCATGACCGCACCTCTCATGACCTGTTCCAAAATTGATTCCGCAAATTCAGAGGATTTTGCCAAGGTGATGGCATCACCCGAGCAGGTCCTCGGTTCGTCGCGGATCTCCTTAAATCCCGACGATGTCAAGAATGGGTTAGGGAGGCTGGTCTTAACGCTGGTCGAACTTCTGCGTGAACTGCTCGAACGCCAGGCGATCAGGCGGGTTGAGGCAGGGTCGTTGAACGATGACGAAGTCGAGCGACTGGGGACCACGTTCCTGCAGCTTTCCGAGCAGATGGAACGTTTGAAAACAGAATTTGGCGTGACAGACGAAGATTTAAATATCGATCTTGGACCCTTGGGAAAGCTGCTCTAGCCGGCACCGCGATCCGATCATTCAGAGAACTTGGAAAAGCGACCTATGGCCAGAAACGCAGTGCAACATTCGGTCTCGGGGTCCTCACTCGCCGATATCCTGGAACGTGTCCTGGATAAAGGAGTGGTCATTGCCGGTGATA
Organism: Schlesneria paludicola DSM 18645; assembly: GCA_945869955.1. GTDB lineage: Bacteria > Planctomycetota > Planctomycetia > Planctomycetales > Planctomycetaceae > Schlesneria > Schlesneria paludicola_B. The sequence goes on along the minus strand of CAMBQP010000007.1, from coordinate 13,687 downwards.
TCAAGATCAAGCTAGTCGATATCGAACTGTTAACAATTCAGATTCGATTAGTGATCGCCTCGGTCGATAAAGCCCGCGAAATGGGAATGGATTGGTGGTTACGCAATCCCGATTTGTCCTCGTCAAAACTGGGCGAATCCGATAGCAAACTGGTCTCGCAGCTCGAAGATCGAATCAATCGCCTGGAAGCCGAATTGGCCGCAACACGCGCCGAAAAAATCTTGCCTCAATCAGCGAGTGTTTCTCAGTGATCGTCCTGATTTCTAAGATCGTCCTGATTTCTAATGAGTGGGACGAGGTAATCCTTTCAAGCGGCTGAGGAAGCGGTCAAAAGCCGCTTGGCGATCTAATTCCTGATCGGTATTCGCATGCAAGAGCACGCCAAATCGTAACCGGAACGTTTCGTTCGCGGGGACGACCACGCGACTGGCCGCTTGATCACCAAACACTTTTTGTCCAAATGGATTTGATGTCAGCAAACCATAGTCTCTGACGTGGTACCGCGATGGGCGGAAATTCGCTTCGTCGGACATCACGAGAACTCCCACTTTGCGGCCATGGATCTGACCGCTGTAGTCACACCAGGGAGACGATTTTCCCCAAATCCCCTTTTCATTAACACGACCGAAAGCGTCCGTGATTTTTCCTCCTGATTTGACGGTGATGGGCGTCGCCAGCCGGATGCCGAGTCCCATTTCTTCCTGGTCGCCAAAGGCAAACTCTTTCGGTGAACGGAACGCCGAATCGCAAATCAACAGATATCCCGTCGGCTCGATCGAGATCGTATAGCGGCATGTTTCCTGGCAAACGATTTGGTCGGTTCCCTCTGCCCGGCAGTAAGAATTCTGGACGGTAAAAAAGCCGGTCGACCCGTTGGCTTTCGGCGGTTCGATAAATCGCTCGTGCCGGACGGGTGCCTTATTGCGCCAGTAGTCTTGCCCATCGAGATCACCAAATGCCATCCAAATACCAGGATGAAAGGTGCCATGATCCACGAGATCGACACCCACCTTCGGCGGATAATTGCGCGTCACTTGAACGGCACCAGGGACATGAACGTGCGCGAAATAAGGACGAGAAATCTCCTGATCCGCGTAAACATACGTCGCGATGGGCTGATTACCGGCCGTGATGATGACCCTGTCCGGTGCTGAGTGAAATTCGATCTCTTCCGCTCCCCTCGCCACGACGACCATCGACACGATCGTCAGGCAGGCAGTAATCGGCCGAAAGACAGACGCTTTGAGTTTCGACATGACGGTCCCCCCTCGCGAGTTATTGTGTGTATCCAAATTGCAGTCGCTTCGATCACAACTTTTCCGCATGCGGAATGGCCCAATGCCCAGCGCGGTAATTGCGGCCCAATTGATTTTCCGCTTCGGTATCGTTGATGACAGTCATGGTTAGGGGGTCTAGTTTGATCGAGCGACCAAGTCGAACGACCAAATTTCCTAAATGGCTGAGTGCCGCGGAGTGAAACGCAGTTTGGACATCCCCCTTCGGCGTGTGGCCATCGAGAATCGCTTGAACGAAGTCCTGGTAATGAGTCATTCCCCCTTCGGCCGGTTTCACGGGGAATTCGAGACGCTCGTTTCGCTCGCCCAGTAATTCCAGTTTACCCCGTTTGCTGAGGAAGATCTTCCCTTTCGTGCCGTAGAACTCAACGCCACTATCGACATTAGAAGGATAGTTCGTCGACCACAATCGCTGTTCGTAGATCAGCGTGCGCCGCACCGTATTCATTGGGCCGGAGGTATATTCAAACGCGACGGTCATCGTGTCTGGAAATTGTTGGTCATCGTCAAAATAGTATTTGCCACCGACACCGCTGGCGGTATTTGGCAGGCTTTCGACACCGAGCCCCCATCTGGCCACATCCAACTCGTGAACCCCATCGTTACCCATGTCGCCGGAGCCAAAGTTGTGCCACCATCTCCAGTTGTAGTGGAAGCGATTGGACTGAAATGGGACGAATTCCGCCGGCCCGACCCACAAATCGTAATTCACACCCGCAGGAACCGACGTCGGTTGTTCATGACCAATCGAATTGCGGCGCTGGACATTCCAGGCCTTCGACATCAACACTTCGCCAATGATTCCCGTCCGTAAGGCGGCGATGACTGCCTGAGCGGTCGGATCGGAACGGAACTGCGTGCCATGCTGAAAGACCTTTTTGGTTCGTCGAGCAACCTCGCACAGCATGAGCCCTTCGCGAAAGTTCTGACAACAGGGCTTTTCCAGATAGACATGCTTACCCGCTTCCATCGCCAGAATGGCGGCAGGAGTATGCCAGTGGTCGGGCGTGGCAATCACGACGGCATCAATCGATCGATCATCAAGTACTCGTCGCAAGTCCTCAACAGCAGCCGGTGCGCCCGTGGCGGCTTGCGCTTTGTCCCGATTTGACTTATCGACGTCGCACACAGACCCAACACGAACATTCGGAGTCGACTTGAACCGCTTTGCCAGTCCCTGTCCCTGGCCACCGCAACCAATAATCCCCACGGTGACGACCTCAGCAGCCGCGAGCACCGTCCTTGGCCGCAACACCGCCGCAGCCGTTGTGCCGAGAACCGTGGAACCAAAATCCAACATGAACCGCCTGCGATGTGATTTCATGATCACTCCTTCAACGTGGTTACGACGACCGGTCCAAGACCGCTCCCAAGCTCATCCCCAAAGTCTTCTGCCGCAGGGAATGTCTCGTGAGTCTGCAATGACGACTGTTCTACAATGACGACTGTTCTGCAACGACGACTGTTCTGCAACGACTACTGTAAAGCAAAGCCCCTCTGTCGCGAAAGCAAGGCCCCTCTGTCGCGGATTGGTCTTGCATTTCAACTTACTCCTGAAACAAAAGATGCGCGTAATCGACCCGAACAAAACGGAGGTTGCAACCAATTGATCACGAGCAGAAAGGAAATCGACAGACGGCATAATACCACACCTGCATACCACACCTGCATCACAATCGGAGAGAGACTTGCGTAAACGCGGATGGGAACGGGATTTGAAAGAAGGGTTTACGAAAAAGAAAGACCTGACGGAATGCACACCAGTTGAGCGATGACCGCATTTGCAGAGAGGCACCGTGCATGTCGTTGACTTTCCAACAATTGACGAAGACGACTCAAGCCTGGCACGAACAACGATCCGCGCACCTTGCGTCCATGAAAGCAACATCAACTTCAAACGCATCAGTTGGTATCGCGAATTGTACCAAATGGCTGACGAAAAAGGCGAAACCGTCTGATTCAAGGCAAAAGCATGGTCCGATGGGTTGCCAAGACTGCAGGCCGAGACGCACAATGGTGAGTTCGTTCTCAGTTCTTTTCCCGAAGTTTTTTCGTTACCGCAGACTATGCCCTCGACCATCGATCCCTTAACGATGATTGTGCCGCGCCGGAAAATTACCGGCATCTCGGCCATTCTCTTGCCGTTTACGCCTGCTGGCGATGTGGACTGGCCCTCTTTTGACGCTCACGTCCTGCGTACGTCGGATGCGGGGCTGACACCCGCGGTGAATATGGACACCGGATACGTCAATCTTCTCGATGACGCATTTCGCGTCGCGGTGCTGAAACGGACAAAGACCGTTTTGAGTGGGCGACCTTTCGTCGCGGGCACATTCGTTTTAGACACACCCGATTCCGCATTCAACTGCGATGCGTACTTTCAGCAACTGGACCCGATTCAACGATTAGGAGGGACACCCGTCATTTTCCCTTCCTTTGGCTTAACGTCCTTATCCGATGATCAAGTCATTGAGGCCCATGCTCAGATCGGTCAACGCTGTGACCGGTTTATTGCCTTCGAACTCGGCCGCATGTTTGCTCCCTTTGGTCGGATCTACTCACTGAAAACGATTCGAGGCTGGCTCGGTATCCCGCAATGCATCGGTGCGAAACATTCGTCACTCGAACGAGACCTCGAATGGCAGCGGCTGCGATTGCGGGACGAGGTTCGACCCGATTTTCATCTCTTCACGGGAAACGACCTGGCGATTGACATGGTCATGTACGGTAGCGATTACCTGCTGGGACTCAGCACGTTTGCCCCGGATTTGTTCGCGACGCGAGATCACCTGTGGCAATCGGGCGACCCGGATTTCTACGAATTGAACGATGCGCTGCAGTATTTGGGCCATTTCGCGTTCCGGTCACCGGTACCTGCCTATAAACATTCGGCGGCTCAGTTTTTGAAATTGCGCGGCTGGCTGACGAGCGACCGCGCCCATCCCGCCAGCTCGACACGGCCTGACAGCGATCGAGAGATTCTGCGCGAGATCGCCCAACGCCTGCAACGATGGATTAAGGAGTAAGCGATGTCGTTCCCTCGTTTGGCCTCGCTCAAGACCGTCGATGAATTCCAAAGGCATCTGCGTGGATTGAAAATTCCGCTTCCCTTCGATGAAACGTTGACCTTGGGGCCTTCGTCTCCCTTGGGACAGCCGTTCGTTCGAAAGCGGGACACGATTGGGAACCGATTTTGTATCTTGCCGATGGAAGGCTGGGATGGGACGACTGACGGTAAGCCGACCGATCTGACTCGACGTCGATGGCAGAATTTCGGACTGAGTGGCGCGAAATTGATTTGGGGTGGTGAAGCGGTGGCCGTGCGTCATGACGGACGCGCTAACCCAAATCAATTGGTGATCAACGAAACAACACTCGCCGAAATCGCCGGTCTCCGCGAATTGCTTGTCGAGACGCATCGCACACACTTTCAACAGACCGACGATCTGCTGATTGGTTTGCAGCTGACTCATTCGGGTCGATTCGCCCGCCCCCATGGGAAGCGACTTGAACCACGCGTCCTGTATCGCCATCCGATTCTCGATCCGAAATTCGGCATGAATGACGATTCCGCCATTTTCACCGATGACGAGATTGAACGGTTGATCGAGGATTTCGTTCGGGCGGCGGTCCTCTCGCAAAAAGCCGGCTTTCACTTCGTCGACATCAAGCACTGTCATGGATATCTCGGACATGAATTCCTCTCCTCCTTCGACCGGCCCGGGCGATTTGGAGGAAGTTTAGAAAACCGGTCACGATTCCTGCGTCAGATCGTATCGGGGATCCGAGCGGAAGCACCCGGTCTTGAGGTGGGTGTGCGGGTCAGCATCTTTGATTTTGTTCCCTTCCAACCGGGAACGTCTGGTGTTGGTCTCCCCGCAGTGCCGAACGCCCCTTACCGATTCGCGTTTGGTGGAGATGGATCAGGACAGGGAATCGATTTTGCCGAGCCTTTCGAGTTTCTGCAGCAGCTCGAGGAACTTGGGATCGAGCTGGTCTGCAGTACCGCGGGCAGCCCCTATTACAATCCCCATCTGCAGCGACCCGCGATGTTTCCTCCTTCTGACGGGTATTTGCCGCCGGAAGATCCGCTGCTGGGTGTCGCGCGGCAGATCGATGCCACCGCCACGATCAAAGCCCGATTTCCCGGCCTAGTGATCGTGGGAACGGGATATTCGTACTTGCAGGATTGGCTCCCCAATGTCGGTCAATGTGTCGTTCGTGAAGGGAAGGCGGACTTCGTCGGCTTGGGACGAATGGTGCTGTCGTACCCCGATCTTCCGGCAGATGTCCTGGCCGGCAGATCGTTAGCCAGGAAACGGTTATGCCGCACCTTCAGCGACTGCACGACCGCGCCGCGAAATGGCATGGTTTCCGGCTGCTATCCCCTGGATCCGTTCTACAAGGCGATGCCAGAGCGTGAGACCGTGAACTCGATTAAGTCGTTGTGGAAGGGTGAGCATGAGCGATGACAAGGCCGTGGGGGTCATCGGCTTGGGGCTGATGGGAACCGCCATCACCGAACGACTGTTAGAACATGGTTACGAGGTGACCGTGTGGAATCGCACCCGCGAAAAAGCGGAGCCCTTCCTGAAACGGGGGGCTCACTGGAGCGACAATCCGATCCAGGATTGTCGTCGCGTGATTATCAGTTTGTATTCCAGCGACATTGTGGCCCAAGTCATCGAACAAATGCAGTCTGGACTGCGATTCGAACAAACGCTGGTCGATACGACCACCGGCGAACCTGCCGCGATGATCGCCATGGGTCAACGACTCGGGGAACTGGGGGTGACCTATATTGATGCTCCGATTTCGGGATCGAGCGAACAAACACGTCGCGGCGAAGCGACAGTGATGGTGGGGGGGACACCCCATGCCTTCCACGCCTGTCAGGATTTGTGGCCCATTCTGGGCAAGAATGTCTTCCATGTCGGCGAATGTGGCAGTGCTTCGAAAATGAAGCTGGTGACGAATCTGGTTCTGGGTTTGAATCGAGCCGCTTTGGCGGAGGGCTTGGCGTTTGCCGATGCTATCGGTGTACTCCCTGCTGCGGCATTGGAGGTCCTTCAAGCAAGTCCCGCGTATTCCAAAGCGATGGATATCAAGGGCCAAAAGATGCTCAAACGTGACTTCACCGTTCAGGCGAAACTCTCTCAGCATTTGAAGGATATTCGTCTGATGTTGGCGGCTGCGTCGTCCGCCGGTTTGGATCTGCCCCTCGCGCAGACGCACGCCGAAATTTTGGAACGAGCAGAGAGGTTGGGTTTTGGTGAACTCGACAATAGTGCCGTGATTAACGCGTACGTCAGGCGAACAACATGAGTCATCCCGCCGAGCCCTCGCCAGAATTATCCACATGGCAGAAATCGACGGTGCTCATCGTCGCGTTCCTGGGATGGATGTTCGCGGGTCTGCAAATTGCCTTGTTTGTGTTGATTCATCGTCCAGCCATGATCAGCTTGCTGGCATCGCCGTCGTCGAACGGAGCGGCTCCGGTGATCGATGAACAACTGGTTGCCCAATGGTTTGCCTGGTATCAGGCGGCATTTCTGTTGGGTGCGGCCTCGGGGGGTTGGATCTTCGGAATTTTGGGAGACCGATTTGGAAGAACGCGGTCCCTGGGCCTTAGCGTGCTGTGCTACTCGTTCTTTACGGGGGCCTGCTATTTTGCCACTTCACCGATGGAACTTTTGGTTCTCCGATTTCTCGCGTGTCAGGGAGTCGGCGGTGCATGGCCGAATACGGTCGCCCTGGTGGCCGAAGCATGGCCCGGCGCATCCCGGCCGTTTCTTGCAGGCCTGTTGGGGACTGCGGCCAACATTGGTCAGGTGCTGATGGGGCTGTTGGGTTTAGGATTCGACATTACGGCCTCGTCCTGGCGATGGACATTTTTGGCCGGGGCGGCACCCGCCGTGGTGGGAATTTTCTGTCTCACAAGTGTTCCTGAATCGTTACGTTGGAAGGCGACTCGCTCGAAGCGTACGGCGGATTCCATCGGACCCGTTCGGGAACTCTTCAGTTCTCCTCTGCGCAAGCGGATTCTGATCGGGATTTTACTCGGAGCGGTCCCCGTGATTGGAACTGCGGCCAATGCACAATGGATCGTCCCCTGGACTGATCAGGTGCAATCACAACAGCAGCATGAGGTCGCTCCAAAATCCGCTGCCGTCTCATCGGGTGAAGCGGCCCCCCGTCCCAAGGGGGACCCGCGATCGAAGGCGCGGACGATGATTTCGAGATCGGGTGGCGCGGTTTTTGGCAGCCTGTTGGGGGGTCTGCTGGCCACGCTGCTGGGACGCAGAACGACCTACTTTCTGATTAGTCTGCTGACGCTCGGTGCCAGCACCTGGATTTTCGGCTGGCTCAATCCGCTCCATCCGTGGTTTTTGTGGAGTGCGTTTGGATTCGGTCTGGTCGGCACCATCTACTTCGGCTGGTTGCCGCTGTATCTGCCGGAACTATTTCCCACGCATGTTCGTGCAACCGGGACGGGAATCTCCTTCAACACGGGTCGCACCGTTGCGGCGGTTGTGGCGTTGGGGACAGGGGGTCTGATGAAATTGTTTGGCGGCGACTATTCCCGCATTGGATTGTGGACGGGAATGATTTACGCCGCCGGTATGATCATCATCTTATTCGCTCCCCAGACCGACTCGGCAAGTCTGAAGGACTAGCCGGAACCCGATCCGATGGTCTCGCGACAGGTGGAAGAAAGGGGACTGGCTCCGTACTCGGTGCCTGTCCCCTTTCTTCCATCCGTACCGACGGCAGCCGCCCTGCGACGCAAGTTGGTTTCGATATCGGCGGAAAAGTTGATGCTGTCGTTCATACGGTTCAGTACTCCTCATGCGGCCATGATACCGGACATCCACGGAAAAGTCATCGAAATCTCAGCAACGGATTTGCGAGAAAAATTCGACAGGTGGCGGAAAGGGGACTGGGTGCGTTCGCGGTACCAGTTCCCTCGCCCCGGTACTCCGGGGAGAGGGAACTGGGTGAGGGGCTCTTCGAACGTCAAAATCACCCGCGGTAGTTAGCGATCATTTCGCCATTCATTTTCTGGTGAATCACCAAGAATTCGACCAGATGTTTACGTTGAACGGTAGCGAAAAAAAGACCCCTCACCCTAACCCTCTCCCCGGAGTACCGGGGCGAGGGGACACACGCCAATTCCCTCCGTGACATCGATAGTCACCACTGAGCAAAAGCCGGACTGCCGAAATAGCGTCGCTGGAACGAACGAGATAGACAAAGCGCACTGCTTTTCTGCGGACTCCGAAGCCGTGCCACCCCGCCTGAATACCACGAATCAAGCACTCGGTCCCACACTCGGCAATGACACCACGCGCGATGACACCTCGGGTGTATCATCAGCACCGATCGACGGGCTGCTCTTCGAGGCGCGGTGAAACCATGCAGTGAAACCCTGCGGTTACACCCTGTGGTACAAGCCTTCACCGTTTGACCCGTAGCCACAGGCGCAGGCGGGTCGGTGTTCAGCCGACCTCTTCGAACGTAGGTTGATATCGATCGCAAATTCGCTCTCCATCGACCACGTGTCGGTGGAAGCCACGACTGGCAGCTACTACCACCGACCCACGACAGATTTTTTCTTAAACTTCGTGCGACGGGTTGTCCGCCTTGGGACAACCCGTCACACGAATCTTTCCCCGCCACCACAAACTCGACGACCCCCGCTTGACGATCTCGCGTCGCCGCAAACGACGAAGACCACTGCTTTTCCGAAGAATCCAAAGCTGTACCACTACGAGAGTTATCCAAAATAAAAAATGTTATCTCTAAATAAAAAAAATCAAGCCCTGACATCAGATGGTCATGACCTGCTGGAAAATTTCCCGACAAACACGCAGAATTTCCTCTTCCTGCGGTATTCACTGGGAACCGTCGTACCGGCCATCCATGACTCTCCAACTGACCCCTTCCGTACTGGATGGATGTTACGACCCGATCACGATACTGTTTGAAAAATAACCGTTCGCGTCCACCACCGTATTCGTGCAAATCCGGCGCAGGCGATCGAATTTAATGCGTCTTAACAAAATTTCTGGATTTATGACAGCGACGGTCGCCCAGCTTCAGCACGCTCTACAACAGGTCACGAGCCAGTATTACCGGCTCGTCATCCTGGTCGGCCCCCCTGCGTCTCGAAAGACGACCACCCTGCAGGCCGTCGCCAAGATACTCGATGGCCAAATCGTCAACGTGAACCTCGAATTGAGCAAGAAGCTGCTCGAATTGACGCGCTCGCAACGATCCAGGCAGGTTGAGCATTTACTCAGGGAAGTGATCGCCGCAGCACCCGGCGACGTGGTCCTGCTGGACAACCTTGAAATTCTGTTCGACACCGCTTTGGAACTTCATCCACTTCGGGTGCTGCAGGTGCTAAGCCGCAATCGTACCATCGTCGCCTCGTGGAACGGCAGCTTTGAGGGTGAGACATTAATCTACGCGGAACCCGGTCATCCCGAATTCCTGCAGTTCAAACAGCCGGAAGCGGTCGTCGTCACGGTCGGTAAAAGCGTCAACCATTGAAAGAGATTCCCTCGCCATGAAATACAGCGATCTGGTTCAGTTCGAGCCCATCGAATCGGTCATCCAGCTTGAGCAGGCCAACTCGGCCGACGCCCTTCGTCAACTCGTTCAGACCTTTGTCATCTCGCAGGGGATGGCTGACCAGTTGTGCGACATCGTGATCCCGAATTTGCAATTCGAGACCCCCGCCGACAACAAGGGTGTGCTCATCGTCGGCAATTATGGCACCGGGAAAAGTCACTTGATGTCGCTCATTTCCGGGCTGGCCGAACATCCTGAGATGGCGAAGATCGTCAAGCACGACGAAGTGGCAAAGTCGGCGAAGCGGATCTCCGGAAAATTCAAGGTCGTTCGACTGGAACTCCCCTCCACCAAAAAGAGTCTGCGCAACATCATCTGCGGCAAACTCGAAGACTTTATGTCGCAAGCAGGTTTATCGTTCACGTTCCCCGCTGAAGAACAGGTGGATAGTAACAAAGACGACCTGTCGAACATGATGGCGCAGTTCAACGAAAAGTACCCCGATCACGGGTTGCTGCTCGTCGTGGACGAACTCCTTGATTACCTTCGATCACGCGACAACCAGGCGATCATTCTCGACCTGGGATTCCTGCGAGAGATGGGTGAAGTCTGCAAGCTCATCCGTTTTCGCCTGATCGCAGGCTTGCAGGAAAGCCTGTTTGACAACCCGAAGTTCCAGTTCATCGCGGAAAGCCTGCGCCGGGTCAAAGACCGCTTCGAGCAGGCACGTATTGTTCGTCAGGACGTGGCCTTCGTTGTCTCCGAGAGACTTCTTTCCAAGACGAATGAGCAACGAGCGAAAATTCGTGAACATCTGCAGCAGTTCACACCCCTCTATGGCGGCATGGCAGAACGTCTCGAAGAATTCGTCCGGCTATTCCCCGTTCATCCGACGTACCTGGAAGTCTTCGAGGCAATCTCGATCGCGGAAAAGCGAGAAGTGCTCAAGACCCTCAGTGCCGAAATCAAACGCTGCTATCACACCGACGTCCCGACGGACCAGCCCGGTCTGGTCAGTTACGACTCATATTGGGAATTCCTGCAAGCCAACGCCGTGCAGCGGTCGGTTCCCGAAATCCGGGAAGTGATCGACGTCAGTAAAGTGGTCGAAGGGCAAATCCAAAATGCCTTCACCCGCCCCAATCTCAAACCGATGGCCTTGCGGATCGTTCACGGCCTGTCAGTCAAACGCCTCGCCACAGACGACATCCGAGCGAAGATCGGACCGACCGCCGAGGAACTTCAAAACGGCCTATGTCTGTTCGCCACGATCCCCGAGATGACCAGCGATTTTCTGCGAACTACCGTGGAATTGTGCCTGACGCAGATCATGCGGACGATGAGCGGCCAGTTCATCACGCACAATACCGATAACGATCAGTATTACCTCGATCTCCAGAAGACGATCGACTACGACGCCAAGATCGACGACAAAGCCAGCACGCTCTCACAATCCCAATTGGATCAATACTACTTCGATGCCTTGACCCGTGTGGTCGTGGAAGATCAGTCCCCCTATGTTCGGGGCTACAAGATTTGGCAACACGAGATTGTCTGGCGAGAGCACAAGATCACCCGCCTCGGTTATCTGTTCTTCGGTGCACCGAACGAGCGATCCACGGCACAGCCACCACGAGACTTTTACCTGTATTTCCTGCAACCCTTCGAGCCGCCGCAGTTCGTGGACCAGAAACTTGCGGACGAAGTCTTTTTTAAGCTCGCACATCGAGACAAAAACTTTGAGGACGCGCTGGCGAAGTATGCAGGGGCGCGTGAGATGGGAGCCTCGGCCAGTACCGGTACGAAGAAGGTCTACGAGGACAAGGCAGACGGTTTCCTCAAGACGCTGGTGGCATGGCTGCGGACCAACATGCTGACTTCGTTCGAGGTCGTCTACCAGGGGGTCCCGAAGAAACTGGTCGAATGGCTGAAGGGACACAAGACCGGCGATGCCGCAGTTCGAGATCTTTTGGAACTGACCGGGTCGATCTGTCTGGCCGCTTCGTTCGAGGATCGCTACCCGGAATACCCCAAGTTCACCGCCGAGCTCACCACCAGCAACTTGAAGCAACCGACCGAGGATGTGATTCGTTGGCTGGCAGGGGGGGTGAAGAACACTCTGGCAACGGCGGTGCTCGACGGTTTGGAATTACTTGATGGCGAAAAGTTGAAGCCGCATCTCTCGCGGTACGCCAAAGTGGTGCTGGAAACGTTGGCAGCGAAGCCGTCAGGACAAGTGGTCAATCGTAAGGAACTGATCACCTTTAAGAACGATATCGAACGAGAGAGCCGCTATCAGCTTGAGCCAGAGTTCTTGCTGATTGTGCTGGCCGCGCTGGTGCAAAGCGGCAATATCACTCTCAGCGTGGCAGGCAACAAGTTCGACGCTGCCAATCTGAACGACGCGGTCAAGACGCCGCTGGATCAACTGTTGGCGTTCAAGCATGTCGAAAAGCCCAAGGGGCTGCCGCTGGCCGAATGGGTCGCCTTGTTCGAGATGTTCGGTTTGGCCGAAGGGTTGATCCGCAACGAAAACACACACGAAGAAGCGATCAAGCAACTTCGCTCGAAAGCCAACCAACTGACCGAGCGGGTCGTCACAGTCACCCAGCACGTCCAGGCCGGTTTGCCCTGCTGGGGGAGCGAATTGATCCCGGCAGAAGAACGAGACAGTCCGCGGCAGAAACTCGACGGCCTGAAGAGTTTTCTGGAAGGACTGCAAGCGTTCAATACACCCGGCAAGTTGCGGAATTTTTCCAAGAGTCTCGCGGAAATCCAGGGGCAGGAACCGACGCTCGACCTGATCAAGCAGATTGAAGACTTGAATGGATTGGTGTTGGAATTGACCGTGCTGACCAGCTATCTGGGGACCGCTGCGGCCGTCTTGCCACCGCAAGACCCCTGGCGAACGCAGATGGAAACGATTCGCAGCGATTGGCGGGCGAAGCTGATGGACCCGACGACTCGCAACGCCGCTGATTTCCGTCAGAAAATCAATCGGGCGCTCCAGAAAGCGAAGGACGATTACCGGACGGCCTACTGCAACCTGCACAAGAAAGCCCGACTCGGCGTCAATGAGGACACCAAGAAAAAAGAACTGCTGAAGGATCCTCGGCTCGCCAGTCTGGACAAGCTGGCCAAAGGCGTATCGTTACTGCCGCAAGCCACGCTGACCGAGCTGCAGGGGCGGTTGACCAAGGTCAAAACCTGCTTCACACTCGTCAAGGACGAGTTGGACGCATCCCCCATTTGTCCGCATTGCAGCTTCCGGCCGCAGGAGGAAGGTCAGGGTGTCGGCGGCGGAGTCGTGCTGGGGCAGATCGACAACCAGCTTGACACCATATTGGAAAGTTGGACCAAAACACTGCTCGAAAATGTGGAGGATCCGACGGCCAGGCAAAGTATCAGCCTGTTGCCAGCGGCCCAGAAGAAGCAAGTGCAAGCATTTTTAAAGGACCGAAACCTGCCAGCAAGCCTGAGCAACGATCTGATTCAGGGGTTGCAGGAAACGCTGTCGGGGCTGACCGCCGTGAACATCAAGCCCTCGGAGCTTGTCGAAGCACTGAGCGACAAAGGTGCGCCCTGCACAATCGATCAGATTCGAGAACGATTCGACAGTTTTCTACAAAAGCTGACGCAGGGTAAGGAAGTGGGTAAATTACGGTTGGTCATCAATACCGAGGGATCTGGCGGTCTGATTCGCGAGGACGGTAACGAGTGATGGGAATTGCGGTAGCAGAGTTGCAGGGGATCGCAGCGGGCGGGGAATCGAAAACCGTCGAGTTTAAGAATTCGACGGCCCAGCTTCCGCGCGC
>CAMBQP010000006.1 GCA_945869955.1 Schlesneria paludicola DSM 18645 | reverse complement strand
GAAAAAACTCGGATCACGTTTTGATCTGCGCGAGTTTCACGACGTCATCCTCCGCAACGGAGCTCTCCCGCTCGATCTGCTGGAACAGCAAGTCGACAACTGGATTCGCTGAGCCACACGTTCAAGCGAAGTGATCGAATTCATGATGACGGCTTGTACCTGATGGTGAAACAGCGCAGTTTGACGACGACTCGAAGAGAATCGCGTCAATCGGCACCGCTGCTCAACCTGCGTTGTCCTGAGTTCGTTTGATCTTTGCGGTGTTGTTGGTGCCGTGAATATCCCGTTTCTGAGTCAACTCGGACGCGTGTGTCTCGATCTTCGTGGCGAGGTTGTCTGCTCAAATTCATCCATTTGACGTTCTGGATTTCCTCATCACAATCATGACAGTATTTGCCGACGTGATCGTTGCTCAAGCGGACTTCGACGCCAGTTGATTGAGCTCGTGCGTAATCCGCTTGAGCACATCCTCCCATTGACCGACAACACTCTGGCGGAAAATACGGAGACTTGGATACCAGGGGGAATCTTCTCGGTCTAACATCCAGCGCCATTCGGACTGCTTACGGCAAAGTAACCAGGTTCGTACTCCGAGCGCCCCGGCCAGATGGATGGGTGCGGAATCGACAGAAATCAGGACATCCATTAATGACATCAGGGCCGCCGAATCGAGAAAGGAATCGACCTCGCGCCCCGGTTCGTCCGTGAAACAGGTGAGCGGTAGTCGGCCCATCAGGGGGGTGATTTGTTCAACACCCTGGTTTCGCTGGAAGCTGACTAGCCGGAGGCCGGGAACCTGCGACAGACCAACGAACGACTCAAGGGGAATTGAACGGTAGCGATCCATGGTGTTGGTAGGACTCCCCTGCCACGCCAGACCGACACGCAACTCCCCCGGCTTTCGCTCCCCCAGACGCTCTGTCCAATAGGCGACCAGATCGGGGTCGGGCTTGAGGTAGGGGACCGGCAGCACCGAGGGAATCTCTTCCAGTGTTGTGCCGAGTATCCCCGGCAGGCTCATGATGGGGAGATAATAATCGTGGTCCGGCAAGTGATCAGGACTGGAAATCATGCCGTCAATTCCCGGGATATTCGATAGCAATTTCTCCAGCGGCTTAATGCAGCCGAACAAGATGGTACCGCCGAGTTGTTTGACCTTGGCTGCGAACCGGACGAACTGGATGATATCGCCCAGCCCTTGCTCACAGACTAAAAGCAGCGTTTTACCCACCAGCGATTCGCCTGTCCACTTGGGTTGGGCGAATGGGTACTTTACTGCGTCTTTTTGCTGCAAGCGATATTCGAATTCCTTGAAGCCTCGTGGATAATCTCCCAGCATCAACAGGCCCAAACCCAGCGAAAAATGGGCATGAATCTCTGCGGGATGTCGTTTCAAGACGCGTTCAAAACAGTGGATTGCGCCCGGGTAATCATCCACGGCTTCAAGTGCCAAACCCAGGTCAATCTCGGTTTCCGTGGAATCAGGGTTTAGCTCTAAAACTCTGCGAAAACAGGCCACTGCTGCTGCGGGCTGATCCAGTTCCAACAAGATGTTGCCGAGGTCAAGGTGAATCTCAGGAGCCGTGGGGGTGATCGGCAGGGCGGTTCGAAAAACTACGGCTGCTTCCTCGAATTTCCGCTGCCGCTGAAGGATTTTTCCCAAATTGTAAATGGCGGTTGAAAATCGAGGCTTCAGCTCAGTAGCACGCCGGCACCAGAGCTCGGCCTGAGGAAGTTTTTCTTGATCGTAGAAGATCCTGCCCAAATTATTGCAGGCGTCGGCATGGTCGGGTGCCAGTTGCAAGGTTTTCTGGAAACACGCAATCGCCTGTTCCTGATCCCCCTTTTCGCTCATGATCACGCCGAGGTTATTGTAAGAGGCAACATAACCCGGCTTCAGCTCAATCGCTCGTCGATACGACGCGATCGCTGCTGCGGTTTTGTTCGTTTTTTTCCAGAGATTTCCCAGACTGCAATGCGTTTCCGCTAGATCCGGCCGCAGCGCCAGAGTCCGCTGGAAAAAAGCGAGCGCTCGCTCATATTCACCCTGTTCCGTGAGGATGTCTCCTAAATTATGAAGGGCAATGACCGAGTTGGAATCAAGGGACACAGCACGCTCGAACGAGGCAATCGCCTCGGCGATCTTGCCAGTATCCCTCAGGATACAACCCAGATCAGTTTGCACGTCGGCGTAGAGTGGGTCGGTTTGAGCGGCCCGCTGGCACAATTCCAGCGCCTTGGCGGTATTTCCGGTTTGTATCGCGATCAAACCGAGTCGGTGCGTGGCGACGGGATGAGCCGGAACCATCGCTAAAACCCGTTGATAGGCTTGTTCGGCCAGGCGGAAGTCTCCCGCACTGTGATAGTGGGTTGCGCGGGCGAGTTCGGCGGAGATCATCATGTCAAAACCTTGTTCTATCCAGTCATCACTACGTCTCTCGGCAGACATTGGGTCTGCATGATGTTTTGATTTCTGGTTGCCAACGGGCTCAATCCGCTAGCGCCACCAGTTGTTTGAGCTCTTGAGTGACCTTCTCGATCACATCATCCCATTGACCGATCACGGTCTGGCGAAAGATACGGATGCTGGGATACCAGGGGGAATCTTCTCGGTCTAACATCCATCGCCATTCGGACTGCTTACGACAAAGTAACCAGGTGCGGACTCCGAGCGCCCCGGCCAGATGGACGGGTGCGGAATCGACGGAAATCATGACATCCATCAATGACATCAGGGCCGCCGAATCGAGCAAGGAATCGACCTCGCGCCCCGGTTCGTCCATGAAACAGGTGAGCGGTAGTTGTGCCATCATGGGAGGGATTTGTTCAACGCCCTGATTTCGCTGGAAGCTAACCAGCCGGAGACCAGGAACCTGAGACAGTCCAACGAACGATTTAAGTGGAATTGAACGATAGCGATCCATGGTATTGTCAGGGTTCCCCTGCCACGCCAGACCGACACGCAGTTCCCCCCGCTTTCGCGGCCCCAGACGCTCTGTCCAGTAGGCCGCCAGATCGGGGTCTGGCTTGAGGTATGGAACCGAAAGCAGGGAGGGAATCTCTTCCAGTGTTGTGCCGATGATCCCCGGAACGCTCATCAGTGGAGCGTAATAATCGTATTCCGGCATGGGGTCGCCGTAGGGAACGATCCTGTCGATCCCCGGGATATTCGAGAGTAGTTTAACGAGCGGCGGAATGCAGCAAAACAGGATGGTGGCTCCTAAGTGCTTGACCTTGGCCGCGAACCGGACGAACTGGATCATATCGCCCAGTCCTTGCTCACTGACTAAAAACAACGTTTTTCCCACGAGGGGTTCACCCGTCCACTTGGGCTGGGACGGATCAAACTTTGCCGAGTCTTTCAGCTGTAACCGGTATTCAAATTCCCGAAATCCTCGGGGGTAATCTCCCAGTATTAAGAGATCAAGACTCAGGTAAAAATGGGCATTGATCTCCTCGGGATGGCGTTTCAGGACGCTCTCATAACATTGGATGGCACCTTGGTAATCATCCATCGCAGCAAGTGTCATCCCGAGATTGGTCTCCCCCTCAGCACTATCAGGGACAAACTTCAAAACCTGCTGAAAGCAAGCCGCTGCGGCTGTCGGCTGATCCAGTTCCATCAAGATATTGCCGAGATTTAAGTGGAGGTCTGGGTCCGTGGGGAAGATCGTCAGTGCGGTTCTGAGAACCGCAGCGGCTTCCTCGAATTTCTGTTGCCCCTGCAGGATTCTACCCAGATTATAAATAGCCATCGATAATCCCGGCTTCAGTTCAATGGCGCGCCGGCACCAGACCTCGGCCTGAAGGAATTTTTCCTGATCGTAGAAGATCCTGCCCAAATTGTTGCAGGCGTCGGCATGATCGGGTGCGAGTTGCAAGGTTTTCTCGAAATACGCAATTGCCTGATCCTGATCCCCCTTTTCGTTCATGATCACGCCGAGGTTATTGTAAGAAGCAACATAACCCGGCTTCAGCTCAATCGCTCGTCGATACGACGTAATCGCTGCTTCAGTCTTATTCGTTTTTTTCCAGAGATTCCCCAGACTACAATGCGTTTCTGCCAGATCCGGGCGTAGCTTCAGCACCCGCTGGAAAAAAGTCTGGGCTTGCTGGTATTCACCCTGCTCTATGAGGATGTCTCCTAAGTTATGGAGGGCAATAATCGAGTTCGGATCAAGGGACACGGCACGCTCGAACGAGGCAATCGCCTCGGTGATCTTGCCAGCATCTTTCAGAATACAACCCAGATCGGTCTGTACGTCGGCGTTGAGCGGGTCGGTTTGGGCGGCCCGTTGGAACCATTCCAGCGCCTTGGTGGCATCTCCCGTTTGCATCGCAATCAAACCGAGTTGGTGCATTGCGATGGGATGATCTGGGACCACCGCTAAAATCCGTTGATATGCTTGCTCGGCGCGACGAAAGTCCCCCGCACTGTGATAGTGTGTTGCGCGGCCGAGTTCTTCGGAAATCACCATGTCGGAGCCTCGTTGTATCCGGTAATCACCATGGGACTCGACATACGTAGGGTCCGCGTGATGATTTTGTTTCTGGTTGTCAACTGGGGTTAATCCAACGCCGCCGCCAGTTGATTAAGTTCTTGAGTCACCCTCTCGATCACATCATCCCATTGACTGATCACGGCCTGGCGAAAGAGACGGATGCTGGGATACCAGGGGGAATCTTCTCGGTCTAACATCCATCGCCATTCGGACTGTTTACGACAAAGTAACCAGGTGCGCACCCCGAGCGCCCCGGCGAGATGGACGGGTGCGGAATCGACGGAAATCATCACATCCATGAGCGACATGAGGGCCGCCGAATCGAGAAAGGAATCGACCTCGCGCCCCGGTTCGTTCGTGAAACAGGTGAGTGGCAGTTGTTCCATCAGGGAGGGGATTTGTTCAACACCCTGATTTCGCTGGAAGCTGACCAGCCGGAGACCGGGGACCTGTGACAGACCAACGAACGTCTTGAGCGGGATCGAACGGTAACGATCGGATTCATGATCCGGATTCCCCTGCCATGCCAGGCCGACACGCAATTCCCCCGGCTTTCGCTCCCCGAGACGCTCTGTCCAGTAGGCCACCAGATCGGGGTCTGGCTTGAGGTAAGGGACCGGAAGCAGAGACGGGATTTCTTCCAGTGTTGTGCCGAGTATCCCTGGAAGGCTCATCAGTGGAGCGTAGTAATCGTATTCCGGCATGGGGTCGCCATTGGGGATGATCCTGTCGATCCCCGGAACATTCGCGAGCAGTTTGACGAGCGGCTTGATGCAGCCGAATAAGACGGTGCCTCCCAGTGTCTTGACCTTGGCCACAAACCGGATGAACTGGATCATATCCCCCAGTCCTTGCTCCGTGACCAGCAGCAACGTTTTCCCGACGAGGGATTCACCCGTCCACTTTGGCTGTGTCAGATCAAACTTCGTCGAGTCTTTACGCTTTAATCGATATTCGAATTCCCGAAATCCGCGGGGATAATCCCCCAGCATTAGCAGATCAACACTTAGCGAAAAATGGGCATTGACGTCCTCGGGATGACGTTTCAGGACCCGCTCAAAGCACTGGATTGCACCGGGGTAATCATCCATCTCGGCGAGAGCCATGCCAAGATTGGTCTCCCCATCCGCGGTATCGGGGACAAACTTCAAAACTTGCTGATAGCACGCTGCTGCGGCGGCGGGCTGATTCAGCTCCATCAAGATATTGCCGAGGTTCAAGTGAATCTCGGGATCCGTAGGGGTGATTCCCATGGCGGTTCGGAAAACCGCAGCGGCCTCCTCGAATTTCCGCTGCCCCTGCAGGATTCTTCCCAGGTTATAAATGGCCATCGAGAAGCCCGGCTTCAGTCCCATGGCGCGTCGGCACCAAGCTTCCGCCTGAGGGAGTTTTTCCTGATCATAGAAGATCCGGCCCAAATTGTTGCAGGCATCGGCATGGTCGGGGGCGATTTGCAAGGTTTTCTGGAAATACGCAATCGCCTCTTCCTGATCCCCTTTTTCGCTCATCATCACGCCGAGGTTATTGTAAGAGGCGACATAACCCGGCTTCAGCTCGATGGCACGCCGATACGACGCGATCGCTGCCTCGGTCTTGTTCGTTTTTTTCCAGAGATTCCCCAGGCTGCAATGCGTTTCCGCCAGATCCGGCCGCAGCGCCAGAGTCCGCTGGAAAAACGTGAGCGCTTGCTCGTATTGCCCCTGTTCGGTGAAGATGTCTCCCAAGTTGTGGAGGGCAATCACCGAGTTCGGATCGAGGGACACGGCACGCTCGAACGACGCAATCGCCTCGGCGATCTTGCCAGCGTCTCTCAGAATACATCCGAGATCGGTCTGCACGTCGGCGTAAAGCGGGTCAGTTTGGGCTGCTCGCTGGCATAATTCCAGCGCTTTGGCGGTATTTCCGGTTTGCATCGCGATCAAACCGAGTCTGTGCGTTGCGACGGGATGACCCGGAACAATCGCTAAAATTCGTTGATACGCTTGTTCGGCAAGACGGAAATCCCCCGCAGTATGATATTGCGTCGCCCGGCCGAGTTCTTCGGAAATCATCATGTCGAAACCTTATTATCCCCAGTGATCGCCGGTACCACCTGACCATGCTGATTGGCCAACGGGTCCTTTCCCGGGCGAATCCAGCGACATTGACGCAGTTTGTCATGACCGATTTTAAACTCGGGCGATTTTGCGCTGAGGATGGTATGATCGTCAAGCGGCAGCATCCCAGCAGGAATTCGTTGCGGCGGGACGAGAACGAAGATCGTGAAATTGACAAACGAGACAAACGACGAAGAGAACATCCCATGAATTTCGCATGCAAACATCCCGCTACCGCTGCCAGCAATTCCCCTGTTTTCCCCGGTTCTGGAGGGATGTTCGCCCTTTGGCAGAGCGGATTGGTCATTCCCGGCCTCGTGCTGCTGATGCTGATGGAAGTTTATACCGCCGAGGCGTTATCCGCCGAGCAGCCCCCGAATATCGTCATGATCGTGGGGGATGATATGGGCTGGACCGACTACGGCTTCATGGGGCACGAGGTGGTGAAGACGCCGCATCTCGATCGTTTGGCGAGTGAGGGAGTGTTGTTTTCCCATGGGTATGTCCCAACGTCCCTTTGTCGAGCCAGCCTGGCCACACTCTTGACGGGACTGTATGCCAGTCAGCACAAAATCTGCTGTAACGATCCTCCGCTGGGAATTGACCGCGCCGAGATGCTGCCATTTCTGCGGGATGCCCCGACGATTCCACGGGTACTTCAAGATCACGGCTACCTCAGCCTGCAGACGGGGAAATTTTGGGAAGGGCATTTTTCCAATGGTGGTTTTACGGCAGGAATGACGACTAAAGGACGGCATGGCGATGACGGTTTGGTCATCGGTCGAAAAACCATGCAACCGATCTACGACTTTGTCGTGTCCTGCCAGCAAACACCGTTCTTCGTCTGGTATGCCCCCTTGCTGCCGCATGAACCTCACGATCCCCCGGAACGGATTTTCGCCAGATATCGGGATGCGGGGCACGACTTGCGACAGGCGAGGTACTGGGCAATGTGCGAGTGGTTCGATGAAACCTGTGGCGAACTGATCGATTGGCTCGACCAACATGGGTATCGCGAGAACACGATGATTGTGTACGTCGTCGATAATGGTTGGCTGCAAACGAATGGCCCCGTCCGACAGGGGGACCAGTTTTTAACCCGCAGTAAGAATACTCCGTACGAAGCTGGCGTCCGGACCCCGATCATCCTGCGACGTCCCGGTTCGATTCCCCCCGGTCGACGGACCGACCTCGTCTCGACCATCGACCTCGCCCCGACCATTCTGGCGGCCTGTCAGGCACGTTCACCCAAGCCCTTGCCGGGAATCGACCTGCTTCCCCCCGTTCGGGAAAACCGAGCGATCGATCGCCACGACGTGCATGGCGAGATTTACTTTCACGATTGCGTGGAACTTGGCAAACCCAAACTGAGTGTGACTCATCGCTGGATTCGGCAGGACGATTGGAAATTGATCGTCCCGACCAAACCGGGAATGAATCCGGAACTGTATCGCGTCAGCAACGACCCGCACGAAAAACAGAACCTCGCAGAATCACACCCTGCCGAGGTAAAAAACCTGTCGCAGCGACTGAATGAACGCTGGAATCTTGACGCCGGAAGCCAACGAGAGAACCCCTGAAAATGGGCGGGGCAGGGTGGGAATGGGTTAGTTCGGTGTGATAGCGTTGAGGTTTTGGGGTTTTGCTTGCGGGAAGAAATCGGACTGAAGAATCGGACTGAGGGGACTTCTGGCGTGCGTCACGAGGCCAGCGTCTGGTTTTGGGGTGATGTGTGGTTCTGGGGAGGATGAGACGTCTCGACATTCGTTGGCGTTCTCACGAGAATGCGGGGGAGTTGTTGACTTTGTCGATTTCATTGACTTTGTCGACGTTGATTTACCTGATTGAAGGAGTTGTCATGGGAAACAGACCGATTCGGATCCTCTGCGCCGTAGGTGCGTTGATTCTGGCCTGGGAACTTTCTGTGATCAACGCCCTACAACCCTCGTCGACTTTCGCCAGAGATCAGGCCGATGATCCGGCCGATGAAAATCGGCAAGAGGGGTCGGGGGGAATGCGCCGTCCGCTCACTGAAGACGAAATGGTTGAACAACGACGGCAGGAATTGCTACTCGATTTTAATGATCCCCCGAGTCTGGATCATGGTGAATCGGTTCATCCACGATTGATGCAGACGGTGAAGGACAACACCATCGGCGTGCGATATGAAGAGCGGGAAGCGTATTTGCGTGTGCTGAGACTCGCCTCGGAGGTGCCGCTGCGTCGTCAGGAACAGTTTGCTGCCGAGATTCGTACGGAACGTCGAACCTTGAACCCCAGCTACAAACGCCGACGCCCCGATGAATTTCCTCAGTTCGCGGATTTGTTTACTCATCCGGAATTCTATCGCGGTCGGCCGGTGACACTGCGAGGGGTGATGCGAAAACTGACTAAGTTTGAACTGGGAAAAAACAAGCTTGGGCTGGATGAAGCGTATGAAGGCTGGGTCTATACGAGTGACTCGCAGGGAAACCCGGCGGTCGTGATTTTTACGAGTAAAGACGATCAGTTGCCGGTCAATGGTGACATTCAGGAAGAGGTCGAATTCACGGGCTATTACTTCAAAATGTATGGCTACGATGCACAGGATGTGACAAGAAAAGCACCGATGTTGCTGGCGGGCGAGGTCAAATGGATTCCTCATCCCTATAAATCGGCCTACAAGCCCTTGGGGTTCATGTGGTATTTTTTGGCGACTTTGGGATTTCTGCTGACGGGATACTTGGTCTGGCAAGCCAACCGCAAAGAGCTGCCGCGCCGTCCACCGCTGGAGATTGAACCTGACTTTCGGCATTTTCCGCCGATGGAACATCCCGCTCCAAGTCCGCTCCTTCCCCGCTCAATGACTGAAACTGAGGATTCCTGATTTTGGCTTGCTATCGCCCGCTCTTGGCTCCCTTAAATCGCCCCATTCGTCTGGCTGTGCTGATTTCGGGGGGAGGCACAACCCTCGCCAATCTCGCCACCCGGATTGGCAATCACTCACTGAATGCCGAAATCCAGATGGTGATCGCCAGTCGAGCCGATTGTGGCGGAATCGCTCGCGCCAACGGATTGGGGTTTCCGTGCGAGGTACTTCAGCGCCGGGATTTCGTCAGCGTCGACAAGTTTAGTGCCGCGATCTTCGCTCGTTGCCGCGAAGAAAACATCGATCTGGTGATTTGCGGGGGATTTCTGGCGCTACTGATGATTCCCGCCGATTTTTCCGGGCGGGTGATGAATATCCACCCGTCACTCATTCCCGCCTTCAGTGGTCAGGGATACCACGGCAGCCGCGTTCACGAGGCGGCTTTGGCACGGGGGGCGAAAGTGAGTGGTTGTACCGTTCATTTTGTGGACGACGAGTACGACCATGGGCCGATTATTGTGCAGCGAACGGTTCCCGTGCTGGATGATGATTCCCCCGCCGATCTGGCCGCGCGGGTGTTTGAGGCCGAGTGCGAAGCCTTGCCGGAGGCGATTCGGATGTTTGCATCAGGATCACTGGAAATCGATGGCTCACGCGTGCGGACCGTCTGACAGGTTTCAGGCTGGTGCCCTGCGGAATCCCTCTGGCCGCTGCCGGCCATTCACTGCCTGTCTGCCAATAAAAATAGGAAGACTAGTGAAGATGTAACGTCATCCTGGTCGATGATTGCAGGAAAAAACGTGAAATCGTTGAGCTTCCTCTCATCGATGGGTGCCGCTTCTGTCGACAGGATGCGCGGGGACGGAAAAAAGAAGGCTCGAGGTCCGCACAAAAACGTTGGTGGTCCCTTGACGCCACATGATAAATGATTTTGACGGATTTTGATTGAAATCCGTCACGCAATTGATAGAATAGGCAAAGTGCATTTGATTTCACGGGATTCAGCTGGCACCTCGCAGAGAAAAGTCTTTGGTTATGATTCTCGATCAGCGACGCGAAGAAATACTGCAACTGATTGAGCAGCATGGATTTGTGTCACTGCAAGAGCTTGTTACGAGGCTGGGGGCGAGTGAATCTACGGTGCGGCGGGATTTGGAGTTTCTTGACGGGATCGGTCAAATTCGACGAACGCGTGGTGGAGCTGCCTATACAGGTGAGTCTCTGACACCGTTCGAAGAGCGACGGGTTCGAGAAACGACGGAGAAAGAGAAGATTGGAAAGGCGGTTGCCGAGTTAATCCAGCCGGGTGAAACGATTTTGCTGGATGGGGGAACAACAACGCTCGAAGTGGCCAGGTCGCTGGTCGGCAAGAGATTGCAAGTTGTGACCAACTCGCTGCCGATTGCCAATCTATTGGCGCAGCAAGCGAGTATCGAGCTGATCTTGATTGGGGGGTATCTTTACCCTCGAACCGGGGTAGCGTTGGGTCCTTTGGCAGAGGCTTCGCTGGCGGAACTGAATGTACCGCGGGTGATTATGAGTGCGGGCGGAATCACCGAGAAGGGGTTATTTAACAGCAATTCCCTGCTGGTTGAGTGTGAGCGGCGGATGATCAAGGCGGCTGAAGAGGTTTGGGTGGTTGCGGACAGCAGCAAGTTTGGTCGGTCGGCGCTGACATTTTTGTGTGAGTTATCGAGTGTGACGAGAATGATCGTGGATTCGGGGCTGAGCGATTCATGGCGTGAAATTGTCTTGAAGGCCGGAGTCGAATTGACGGTCATTGACGTCTAGTGTCAGGGAGAAATTGAGATGGCGACAGAGTTGAGTCGTGCCGAGATCGAACAGGTGGTTCGCTCGGTGCTCGAAAAGCAATTGGGGCCGGTTGCCGCACCGAAGTCGGTGGCTGCTGTCGCCCGGAATCCGTTGCTCGTGAATATTTCGGCTCGTCACGTCCATCTCACGCAAGAGCATGTGGAAATTCTATTTGGCCCTGGGGCTCAGCTTGAGCCGATGAAGTGGCTTTACCAGGATGGCTACTATGCGGCCAAGCAGACGGTGATGGTGGTCGGGCCACGCAAACGAATGCTTCCGGAAGTGCGTGTGCTGGGTCCCTGTCGTCCTTCGCAGGTCGAGTTGGCGTTTACCGACTCGATTTCGCTCGGCATTGAGACTCCTGTCCGGGTCAGTGGCGATCATCACGACACCCCCGGGTGTGTGCTGGTTGGTCCAGTTGGTGTGGTGGAGTTGAAGTCGGGTGTGATTCGTGCCATGCGGCATGTTCACATGAGTCCTGCCGACATGCAGTATTACGGTGTCAACAATGGAGACGCGATGCACTTACGCGTGGTGTCCGCCGGTTGTACGACCACACTCGAAGATCTGGTCGTACGTGGCGACCCGAAGGTCAAGCTGGAAGTTCACCTCGACACCGATGAGGGGAACGCCATCAATCTTCCGGCAGCGACATCGGTGGAATTAATCAAGCCACACTCGTGTGGATGTCAGACGCATTAGTCTCGGATAACAGAGTTTCGAATAAAGAAGTCTCGGATAACCAAGTTGCGCGAAGATCACGACGAACACGCGTGATCCGTTTTTCTCCCTGAAACAGTAAAGGTAACAGACAATGGCCAAAGCAATGGAAGCGCTCGGAATGTTGGAATGTAAGGGTTTGGTCTGCTTGATTGAAGGGGTCGATGCGATGTTGAAGTCGGCCAACGTGCAGATGGTTGGCTGGGAAAAGGTGGGAAGCGGTTTGGTCACCGCCTTCGTGGTGGGTGATGTTGCCGCAGTCAAGGCAGCGATCGACGCCGGAGCGAGTGCTGCCAGCAAGATTGGCGAAGTCGTGAGCGTCCAGGTGATTCCTCGTCCTCATGAAGAACTCGCCGCCGTCCTGCCAAAGTCTAAGGGTGGCTCAACCAGTTCGGCCAGCTGAAGTGAGTTTCCGTCTGCGATGTCGGCGGGAGTGGTACCCGCGAGGTCTTGAAGCAACGTTGTTTCCGGGCTGGCATCACTCGATCATCCGTCTTTTGGGAGCGGAACAACCGTACCGCAACGATGGCCAAAAAATCGAGTACTCGCACAAGTCAGGCAACCACACGGTCTGCAACCAAGGGGTCTACGACAAAATTGTCAGTGACAAAAGAGTCATTGACCACGAAGTCTGCAACCAAAAAGGTTTCGGCCCCCCAACCGGAATCGGGTCCCGTACGCCAGGGGACAGTGGTCCCTCAGTCCACTGCATCAACGAGTTCCGCATCCACCACCGTCGCGGCGAATTCGCCACCGTCGGTGATTGTTAATTTTCTCCCGCAAAACGGAATTTTTTCCATGAACGAAGCAATTGGTTTGATTGAAACAAAGGGTCTTGTGGCCCAGATCGAAGCGGCTGATGCCATGCTGAAAGCGGCCAACGTGAATCTGGTTAAGCAGATTCAGATTGGCGGCGCTTACGTCACGACGGTCATTCGTGGCGATGTGGGCTCGGTTCGTGCGGCGGTTGACGCCGGATCCGCTGCGGCCTCGCGAATTGGCGAGCTGGTCAGTGCTCATATTATTGCCCGTCCGGATAAGGCTCTCCTTGAGTTCTTCATCTGATCAGACGCTGCGATTTGTCCGC
This sequence comes from Schlesneria paludicola DSM 18645, assembly GCA_945869955.1. Taxonomy (GTDB): domain Bacteria; phylum Planctomycetota; class Planctomycetia; order Planctomycetales; family Planctomycetaceae; genus Schlesneria; species Schlesneria paludicola_B. The sequence continues at coordinate 45,037 of CAMBQP010000006.1, read as the reverse complement.
GACCGGCGAGTTGGGTGGAACAACCCCGTAGGTGGATTGATGGTCCATCTGGGGGGTGACGTTGCTCGGCTGGCAATAGTCGGGTTGTTACGAGCTCGCGATTAAGGGCTCATCGAGATCCTCAAGGGACGCCATGAAAGTACTCGTCGCGAATCTGGGTTCAACCAGTTTCAAGTACCGTCTTTACGATTTACCCAGTGAAGTTCAACTGGCCCGTGGGGGCATTGACCGGATTGGGCAATCGGCGAGTGCGTGCTTTGTCGAAATTCATGGCAAACGTCAAGAATCGACCCTTCCTGTCGGTGATCATGCTGCTGCGGTCGGAATGTGTCTGGCGCAGCTGACCGATCCTGAGCACGGTTGTTTGCATTCGGTGAGCGAAGTCGCTGCGATCGGTTTCAAGGCGGTTTTTGCCGGAAACCTGAGTGGTGTGCGCGTTGTCGATGATGCGTTACTGCAGCGGATGGAAGATCTGGCAGATATCGCTCCCGCTCACAATCCGATGTATGCCAAAGCGATGCGACAGCTTCGTTCGGCGTTTCCTCAGATTCCGCTGGTTGCGGCCTTAGAGACGGCCTTTCACGATACGATTCCTGCCGCCAATCGCCTCTATGCAATCCCTTACGAATGGTCACAGGAGTTTGAAATCCAGCGTTGGGGTTTTCATGGGGCGAGCCACCGGTACTTGAACACTCGGATGGAACAATTGCTCGGTCGTGGGGATCTGCGGATTATTACTTGCCACTTGGGTGGTAGTAATTCGCTGTGTGCCGCACGTGATGGCAAGTCACAAGCGACCAGTATGGGAATGAGTCCCCAGACGGGGTTGCTTCACAACAACCGGGTTGGTGACTTCGATCCCTTTGCGTTGCCGATTTTGTTGCGCAAGACCGGCAAAACGCTCGAGCAGATTCTGGAAGATCTCTCGAGCAAGGGTGGGTTACTGGGGCTGAGCGGCCTCAGTCAGGACGCGCGAGACATTGAAGAAGCGGCGGCGAAAGGGCATGTGCGAGCTCAGCTGGCACTGGATGTGTTTATCGCCTCGATTCGCCAATACCTTGGATCCTACCTGACCGTTTTGGGTGGTGCGGATGCGATCGTGTTCAGTGCCGGGATCGGTGAGAACTCGTCGATCATTCGAGCGGGTGTCTGTCGGAACATGGAATGGGCCGGAATCGAACTGGATCACGCCAAGAATCAGTCACTGCCACGCGGCAGCGAAAGTCGGATTTCGACCGAGAGCAGTCGAGTGCAAGTCTGGGTTGTGCCGACGAATGAAGAGATCGTTGTGGCACGGCAGACGGTCGAAGCGATTGGATCACGTTGAGGATTAAGGACGAATCATGTTTCTCGCACGTGTAACAGGAAGTGTGGTCTCAACGCAGAAGGTCGACGCGATGGTCGGTCAAAAGCTGCTGGTCGTTGAGCCGTTGCGTGTAAACGAGAAGGATCAAGCAGGCTTGGTTTCGACCGGCCGAACATTTATTTGTGTTGACACCGTTGGCGCGGGGGAAGGGGAAGTCGTCCTGATCGTTCAGGGATCCAGTGCCCGATTTACCCCGCAGACAAAACCCTTGCCGATTGATTGCGCGATCATTGGAATTATCGACTCGGTTCATCTTGGCCCCCGTTCGATTTTTGATGCGAAGGGGGATCAATCCAAGAGGGGAAGTGAATGACAGCCGATTTGCAAAACATTCCGATTCCACGGGGCCAGATTCGAAGTGCCTTGTTCACAGGGTTGCTGTTCCTGATCGCCGTGATCGTGTTTGCCGTACCCGCCTGGATGGCGAGAACGGTCAAACCTGAAGCTTCGGTACTGGTGTACGTTTGCGGTTTTTTTGCAGTGCAGGGGATCTTGCTGGTCTATTTTCTTCCACAGCTGTGGACTCAGATCCGGTTAAAGAGTGTGGAACCGGGGAACCTCCAGGGGGCCTTGCAAAAGCTTCCTGGGGTATTCGAAGAAAAGACGACGATTGTTTATGCGATGCTGGGAGTTATTGCCCTCGTCAACTTATATGCGTTATGGAAAGAAGGACAAACGTTGTCAGCAGTAGCGACTGCGACCGTTTTTCCGATGCTGATCGCTCAATTTCCGACTGTGCGGAAGTACGAGTCCTGGGCAAAAAATACCTTGAAACGGTTCCGGCAGGGCCCTGATGCGGGCTGGTAATATTAAGCTGATATTTCGATTTGTTGCTGCGGCGAGTGCGTCGCAAATCCATGATTTCGAGGATAGAATCAATGCAAGCCAACCCCGAAACAATTCGCAGCGTGGTTCAGGAAGTCCTCGCCCAGCTGGGGAAGTCACCGAAGTCGAACGCCCCTCAGCGAGATGGCGACATGGGCGTGTTTCAATCCGTCGATCAGGCGGTCGCAGCCGCGAACGAGGGGTTCAAAAAACTCAGCGAATCACCGCTGGCTGCACGCAAGACGGTGATCGAACTTGTCCGTCAAATCTGCGATACTCAAGCCGAGGAACTCGGTCGGCTGGAATTTGAAGAGACCCGAATTGGACGGCTGGATCACAAGATCGAAAAGCTGAAAATCATCAAGCTGGTCCCTGGAGTTGAGTTCATGCGGACCGATGCCGTGAGCGGCGACCATGGGCTTTCGATTACCGAGTACGCTCCGTTTGGTGTGATTGGTGCGATTACTCCCGTGACCCATTCGTTGCCGACGCTGGCGGGGAACATCATTAATATGATCGCGGGTGGGAACACGATGATCGTGAATCCCCACCCGAGTGGTGCTCGGATTGCCTGTGAGGGGGTCCGCCGCTTTAATCGTGCAATCTATAAGGCAACGGGACTGGAAAATCTGGTAACGATCATCGAAAAACCGACGCTTGAGACCGCTGCGGCGATCTTCGCGCATCGGGGTGTGCGGCTGTTGTGCGTCACCGGCGGCCCTGCGGTTGCCAGGGCGGCGATGGAAAGCCGGAAGAAAGCGATCGTGGCAGGTCCGGGAAATCCCCCGGTTGTCGTCGATGAAACCGCCTGCCTGGAAAACACATCCAAGTCGATCGTGAAGGGGGCCGCGTACGATAACAATCTGTTGTGTATTGGGGAGAAAGAAGTCTTCGCCGTGGAAGAGATCTTCGACGCATTGATGGAGACCATGAGTCGTCATGGAGCCTACCGTTTGAATGCTTCGCAGATCGACCAGCTGACAAAACTGGCCTTTTCTCCCCCGACGAAACCTGATGATCATTATCACCTCAATCGCGATCTGGTTGGACTCGATGCGACGAAGTTGGCCGAGCTGATCGGGTTGCGAGTTCCCGCCAGCACCGAATTGCTATACGGCGAAACCGACACCTCGAATCCGTTTGTTCCGGAAGAGCAGATGATGCCTTTCGTTCCCTTTGTGCGTTGTCGAAATTTCTCGCACGGCGTGGAACTGGCACTCGAATTTGAACACGGCTTCCGTCACACGAGCCTGATCCATTCGCGAAATGTCCGGCATATGACGCGGATGGGGCGTGAAATGGATACGACATTGTTTGTGAAAAATGGGCCTTCGATGGCCGGTTTAGGATTGGGTGGTGAAGGGTATTTGAGTTTCAGCATTGCCACGCCTACGGGAGAAGGGGTCACCAATCCGATGACCTTCACTCGGCAGCGACGGTGTGTGCTGGTGGACGACCTGCGAGTGATTTGAGGACGCAACACGATGCAACTCGGAAACGTCATCGGTCGAGCGACTTCGACCGTGAAGCATCCCACGCTAAAGGGTTGGCGACTGCTGATCGTCCAACCGATCGGTCCGGGCGGCGAGCCCGATGGGGCTCCACAACTGGTGATCGATAATCAGGGGGGTGGCAAAGGGGACACGGTGATTATCTCGTCCGATGGCAAGACGGCGAAAGAGATGGTGGGGTCAGACAATTCTCCGGCACGGTGGCATGTGCTGGGGATCGTGGATTAAAGGGCTGTGGCGTATTCAAGATGGGCGTTTTGAAGACGGGCCTGAGGGTAATAAGAAATCAAGGAAATCGGCTGAGATCAACATCGCAAATGTTGAAGAGGCCCTTGGGAATGGATTGTGAATCAGTCGCTGATTGATGAAATCGTATCGGGGATTCTGGCAAGGCTCCAGTCGGCCCCGGCACGTCCCGTCAATCCGCAGGTTTCCGCTTCGTCTGATCTGGAGAAGGGACCGATCAAATCGGTTTCTCCCCCACCGGGGACCGTAACGGCTCCACTAACAGCCAGACCGGCTGGCAGGTCCCTCGTGATGACTGCTGGCGTTGTTCCCAAGGTGTCGGCAGCACCAATAACCGCCACCGCCGCCGCCACGACAACCAAAACCAATACCGTCGAATTACTGGCCCCCATCATCACCGCAGAGTTGCTGAATCAATCGCTGAAAGCGGGCGAGATGCTGCGAATCGGGCGAGGTTCGATTCTCACTCCGTCCGCTCGCGATTGGTTGAATTCCAAGCGAACGGTGTGGAGTCGTCAGAACAAAATGGGGCCGGCCAGCAGCATCCCCCGTCCGAAGTGGCGAATGATCCTGCAAACGATGACTCCAACGGTCCAAGCGCTGCACGAGAGTTTGCGGCGACTGGCCGAGGAATGGACGATCGAGATCGTCGGCCAACCGATCGAGGCGGCCCAACTGGCGATGAGTTTGGTGAATACGGCCGAGTGTGATGGGGTGGTGATTTTTACAGAGCAGGCAGACTTAGTAGCGTGTCAGGCCAATCGGAGTGAGCGTGTTCGTGCCGCCGTGATGCAAAATAGTAAGCAATGGGAACAAGTCTTGCGATCGCTGGGTGCGAATGTGGTTTGTATCAGCCCAATCGGACGATCGTTTATGGAATTGAGAAACCTGTTGAAAGAGTGTGCGGGGAATCCGCCGCAGCCTCCACCGGGGATGTAATGCGAAAATCAATATGATAGGAAAATCAACTCGTCAAAAGCCCTGAAAGGCAGAGATCCGCGAGGCCGAGACCAGGCTGGAAGATCAGAGAACAGGACACGACAGAGAACCGGATCGAAGGAAAGTGGAGCTTCAATGCGAGTCGGCGACGTGATCGGCAAGGTGACATTATCCAAATGCAACCCGATGGTATTGGGTGGCACATGGCTGGTTGTCGTCCCCCTGAGTGCCGCGGGGCTGAGGGGTGATCCACTGGGACGCGATGAAGCCGTAATTGTGTATGACGAACTTGGTGCAGCACCGGGCTCGAAGATCGGATTTAGCGAAGGGGGTGAAGCGGCCAATCCGTTTGCCCCCGACTACAAACCGCTCGACGCCTACAATGCCTGCATATTAGATACGATCGAAGTGGAGTAACCGTCAAACGACGGGGAAGGGAACAGACCAGTATGGCTAGCCAATGGAATTCTGGAATCAACGACCGGAAGTTAAAAGAAGACATTTGTGAAATCGGACGCCGGGTTTACAACAAAGGTTTTGCCGCCGCAAACGATGGGAATATTTCTATCCGTGTCGGCGAGAACGAAGTCCTCTGTTCCCCGACGATGATCTGCAAAGGGTTCATGACTCCGGATGACATCTGTGCCGTTGATATGGAAGGAGTACAAATCGCCGGTAAGCGGAAGCGAACCAGTGAAGTCCTGTTGCATCTGGCGATCATGAAACACCGTCCTGACGTGAAGGCCGTGGTTCACTGTCATCCCCCGCATGCGACCGCGTTTGCAGTCGCCCGCGAGCCAATTCCGCAATGTATTCTGCCGGAAATTGAAGTTTTCATGGGGGAAGTCCCGATTGCCCCTTATGAAACCCCGGGTGGTCACGCTTTCGCGAACACGGTGGTTCCGTTTCTGGGGAATGGAACCAACACAATCATTCTGACGAACCACGGTACCGTGACATTCGGCAAGACAATCGAAGAAGCGTATTGGAAAACCGAGATTCTGGACGCATACTGCCGGATCCTGCTGCTTTCGAAACAGCTTGGCAAGGTTTCGTACCTCAACGAACGCGAGTCCGTCGAACTACTGGACCTGAAGAAAAAGTTGGGCTTTGATGATCCACGCTTCCACGTCGAAGATTGCGATCTTTGTGGAAACAGCGCTTTTCGAGAAGGTTACAAAGAAAATCAGCTGGAACCTTATGCATTCGAAGCACCTCCACAGTACGCAGGGTATCTCGAACGACAGAAGGGGGCGAAGTCAGTTCCAGAGGTCAAGCCGGTCGCCGCAGCGGCTGCCGAAGTGGATACCGAATCCCTGATAAAATTGATCACGGAGCAGGTGCTGGCGGCGATGAACAAGTAATACCAGTAGGAACGATCCACCCCGAATTCAGGTGACACACGACTCGCCTGAATCACGAGAATATGGCGGGATTCGTTGAGGGAAAGCATCAAACCATTCGAGAGATTGATTCTGGGTTCGCCCATGATCACGAGGGAGATCAGCATGAAAGTCAGTATCATCGGCGGTGGTGGTCTGGTCGGATCCTGTGCAGGATTCGCTCTGCAGGCGGGTAAGATCGTCCGACATATCCATCTGGTTGACGTGAATCAGGAGGCCTGTGAAGGTCAGGCTCTCGATTTGCTGCACGGGGCCAGTATTCTGGCGGATCAGAAAATCACGTCGGGTGATATGAAATCCTGCTCTGACAGCGACTGTATCGTGATTACCGCAGGACTCAGACGAAAACCGGAAGAGAGCCGCCTGGACCTGATCAACCGAAATGTGATTTTATTTCGGGGGATTCTGAGCGAGTTAAAAACGAGTGGTTTGCGGAAAGATGCCATCGTTTTCGTCGTCTCGAATCCGGTCGATGTATTGACCTATCTCGCCATCAAAGAACTGGGACTTCCCGCTTCGCAGGTGATCGGCCTGGGGACCGTGCTGGATACGACCCGACTGCGTAGCATGCTGGCCCAACGGCTTGATGTCCCGCCGACACAGGTCGATGTGACGATTTATGGTGAGCATGGCGACAGCATGGTGCCGATCTGGTCTGCCGCTCAAATTGCCGGTTTGCCGTTGGAAAAATATCCTGGGGTCAATGCGCAACTGATTGCCGAAGTGGAAAAGAAAACGCGGGGCAGCGGAGCGGAAGTGATCAAGAAAAAGGGAGGAGCCGGATTTGCGGTGGGGGTCTCGATCGCGGATGTCGTCCATGCGATCACCCTGGACCAACGACGTATCCTGCCGGTTTCTTCGCTGCAGTCGGGGGCGTACGGGCTGCGCGATGTGGCGATTTCGGTGCCGACGGTCATCGGTCGAAAAGGGGTTTTAGGGGTGATCGAAGTCGATCTGTGGCCTAAAGAAAAGATGGCATTACAAAAGTCTGGCAGTATCCTGCGTGAAACCATCGAGAAGGTCCTGTAAAATTGCGAGATGACTCGCCGTCGAAAAGCGGCGAATCGTTTCGGGACAGATTTCCTTATTGAAACGCTGACGATGACGTCTGCTCGAGGCTACCAATCGTGACGCTGTTTCACAATTTTCGACGTCATCGCAAGACCGTGGGGCGGGAAGAACAGATTGTGTTCTATCCTTCGTTTGCCTCACGGATCTCAGGCCAGCGCGCTTGGTCGCTCATTGTTCAGGGATGTGTGTTTGATCCCCGCATCCCCTGGTTGCGTCGGTCCCCGGTAATGGGACTCATTAAACGGGCGATGCGAGTCGATCGGTCGGCGGACGAGTACTTCCGCACGCGGATGCGGCAGTTCATGATGTCCGGTCTGAAAGGGCGGGCTGTCACCGTTGCGATCGGTGATCGCGAGTATCCCGTTGCCGAATCGGACTATATGGGACTGTTTCGTGGGACGATTGAACTGAGCGACGAGAGGGTTTGTCAGTTGGCACAAGCGACCGAACACCAGACTCGCTGGATCGGCTGCCAAGCGGTTCTCAGTCCTGCGGACCCACGTCAGTTCACCGGTAAACTGCAATTAGTCGAACCGAGTGGGATTTCGATCATTTCGGATGTCGACGATACGATTAAACACAGTAATGTGGGGAATCGACGTGACTTGTTCCAGAACACGTTTGCACGCCGCTTTGTCCCCGTTAGCGGTATGCCCGAGCTTTACCAGTCCTGTACAATTGCCGGAGCGGTCTTCCATTTTGTCTCGGGGAGTCCCTGGCAATTGTATGAACCCTTGCAAGAATTCTGCCGTGCCGAAGGATACCCAGCGGGCTCATTTCATCTCAAGCGATTTCGCTTTCGGGAAGCGGCTCGTAAGCTCAGAAAATCACCGCAAAAAGCCTATAAACGAACGGCGATTGAACCGATCCTCGCCGCGTTTCCTCACCGCCGCTTTGTGCTGATTGGCGACTCTGGTGAGCAGGACCCTGATATCTACGCTAGTTTCCTGCGGGAAATGCCTGATCAGATCATTGGTGTTTTTATCCGTGCCATTCGAGGCGAGTCTCGCCAGACGGAACGGATTCGTGCGGCATTCGCAGGGACCGATCCTGCTAAGTGGTTCCTGTATGCTGATCCCGCCGAGATCCGGACCCGCATCTCGCAATTGGTTGCACAGGGTTAGCGACTGCGATCCGTGATCTGCGATCGCGTGATTCACGAAATGAGGCAGGGGAGGGCGGGGGCTCATTGAGCCTAGTTGCCGGCGAGGTCTCGAAATCGCATCCGCTTGCGATAGAGAATCCAGCCATCGTTTTTCGGAACAACAATCGCCAGTAGCCATGTATTGGCATCGCTCGGATCCAGCAGCACGAGGTCATCGCCACGACGCCCCCCTTTCGGTGTGGTCTGCCTGGACAAGGCAAATTGACCGAGTTCGGCGCTGGGGATTGAGGCTTGGTGAATCCAGCGAAACAGATCGGGTTGATACGCCAGCGACACATCGACTGGTCGGCGAGAATTCCCAGACTGCATCTGCTGTGCCCAGTTCGCTTGTTGCTGCATTTGTATCATTTGTTGCTGCATGATCCATAGGTTGTCCTGCGAGTTGCTTGCCTCGCGTGCTGAACGCCATGCGGGAGAACCATCCGCAGCCCAGCGGTGATGACCCATGAAACAAGCCACCAGGGCCTCTAGGCCAAGTTGTGCCTGAATACGGCGCACAAATTCGGGGGGGATGACGTGCGACTCCAGAAATTGCACTTCATTTTTACCGAGCTCGAATTGGGTCCAGTCAATCTGAGGAACGCTCGCCGCACCGGGAATCGACATGATCCGGTTGATTTGTGGAGTCCACTTGACCAGGTTCTGCCGCGCGACAAATTGCGTTGGAATTCTCCCCTGTGCCTGATTGGGCATCGGTCGAACTTGCCCATCCTCGTTTGTCCCCACGCCACCCATTCCCGGATTGCCAAACGTGGCAGCAACCGGGAGATTAACGTTGGACTGTTGGCGTTGATTGGTCCGGAGCGGTACGAATACTCCCTTTTCCACTTCCGTGAGGACCGAATGTGTCGATGCGACGAAAAGCAATTCAAAGCGATTTGTGCGGATCAATTCCCCACGCGAGCCCAGATCACAAATTTCAATGGATTGGCGAGTTTCCCCTGCCGTCATATAACGGTTTGACAACCAGACTGTCAGCGAAGTGACACCGATGGTCGCCAGTGGAAATGTGATCCAGGTCAGTTTTCGAGCACGCAACAAACCGAGACCAAAATACTCGCCAGGACCAATCAGGCAGACGAAGGCGATCAGAATCATCGCCAGCAGCCAAAGGGGAACAATTTGGACCCCTGTGGGAGTCAAGTGATTTAAGAGCAGATCTCCCTTCAGCGATTCCGCATTATACAGGGTTTGATCAAAACCATAGGGATCAGGGCTGTCGACCGTTTTTTGTACAGGTAAACCATCCAATCCCCCTTCGATGAAAGAGATTACTTTTCTATCCGCCGATTGAAACCGAAACTTCCACAAGGCCTTGATCACCGTTTGCCACGCCTCGGGCGAATCGTCGATCGGTTCATGCGGATCTACGATCCGCATCACGACACTTCCTAAGCCCGAGTCGATTGCAACGGGAGCGGTTCCCGATGGAGTACTATCGAGAGGCAATTTTCCTGCGGGATCAACTTGGATGACCAACCCGGAACGATCCTCCTCCGTCAATTTTCTCAGAAAGTCCAGATGATAAGGTTCGAGCACACCGTTTGGTTCGATGAACAGGCTACCCCCTCCCTGAACCCACGACAGCAACCCTTCCAGTTGCGGCTTGCGGAGATTACGGAATTCCACATCCAAGAGAATCACAACATCATAGCCACAGTAAGCCAGAGGCTCAGTAGGAAAATCGTTCGGATCGATCGAGGCAAAAATCGTTTTGACCAATTCTTTTGTCTCGCCGGCCAAATTGGTGGTCTCCGGAATCAGGCTTTCAAATCGAAGTCGCTCCATGATTTTTTCGCGTCGCACAGAACGCTTCTTACCGAGTCTGGATTCTCCAATCAAACCCATGAATACGGTCTTCGTAGTAAAGGGGACACGCAAGATTTGCTGTCCGAGTGGCCCGGAGTATTTTTTCCCCTGAAACGAAATATCGACATACAGCCGATCCACAGATTGAGCACAGTCGACGGGGGGGAGCAAGACGCGGATACGCTGCTCGGGACCATTCAACGTCAGTTCTTCTGTTTCCAGTGTTGCAAATAAAAAATTATCCGATTTGATTGCAAACTGAAACTTGCCAACGACCAGCGCTGATCCCGGAATTTTCACATCCCACCAGGTCAGCATCGGTCGGCCAAGTGCCACCGGTGGCTGAATGTTTGAAGACTCGATCGTAAGTGACTTTTGCGGTGCTTGGGACGACTGAGCCAAGGCGTTGAGTGCAAACCCCGAAAGGCTGAACACGACCAGAAGTGTGGTGCGCCCATGGGCAAGCAAACGGTAGTATCGAGTCATCGCTGAAAACATAGGTTGAGTTTTCCTGAGCAATTCGACTCATGGGGAAAGTCGATTGGGAAGGGGCCACACTCACCAACCATTCTGGGTCGATCCATCGTGGCAGGCAAGGGGGGACTCGTTCAACGGTGCCATTCGTCTGTCATGACTTCCCGTCGAGGGAAATCGGTCATTTGAGGGAAAGCGGTTGCAGTAATATTACCGGACATCTTATCCCGGTGCTCCGAATGGCCGTTTTTGAAAGTACCACCATTCCACTAAGAGCAATACGAGTCCCGCCACGGCAAACCAATGCCACAGCGGTTGATCTGTCTTTAATGCGGTGGTTGCTGCCGAAATCGAAACTTCGGGGAAGGTCAATGTTTCTGCCACACGCAATCCTGTTTCACTGGAAGAAATCAGACTAACCCCGATTTTAATGGGGTCCCCACTTCCCGTGATCTCATACCCGCCAACCGACTGTGCACCGACCCCGGACAGCAAACCGTTCGAGTCACTCGTCGCGGTTTCGCGCTGACCATTGGGGCCGGAAATTTGAACTTCCGTATCGGGAGTGATCTTCTGAATGGGTAACACTCCCGTCGCCTGAGCTTTGGCATCCAGCAGATGCGCTCGTTGCGCGGCAATCTGGGTGAGATTTTGAACCAGGATCGGAAACCCAACTCGGTAAACCAGCGAGGACCGGTCGGTATGGAACAGCAGTTGGTAGTCCAATCGCCCACTCAAATCTCGTTCCAGGATCAGCGGACCCGAACGACTCTGTGCCAGAATTTCGTAACCGGCCAATTCAAAATCACGCTCGGCAACCCCTTTGGCCAACTTGGGGTCATCCGCAATTTGAATATCCAGCAGCTGCACATGCTGGAGTAATGGTGAGGTGCTTCGCCAGTCAATAATCTCGGACTCACCTGCAACCAGTTCCACCAGACTCGACAGATCCTCGGGAACGAAACCGACATTCATGACCACACTGGATTGTGGTCCGAGGGAAATCGGTCCTTCAGCAAACTTCAAATCGACCGTTTTCGGTTCGTTTTCGGTTCCGGGATAGAGATTGACGTCAGGGATATTGGCGAGAGCGTTGCGGTAAGTTTCCATTTGCCGGGGGCAATAGACCGTCAGAGGACGGGGCGCCGGAAGCTCAAGGTAGGCGACATTATCAGCTGGCAGCGAGTCGAAACTATCCGGTTTAATCCGGAGTTCCAGCGAGATTGCGATCGTGGTCGAGACTTTGAAAACCAGGCGTTCGGCTTTACCTCCTTCGATCGAAACGCTCTCTTGTTTGATCGAATTCCCATTTTGCAGCAATTCATACTCACACATCGTTTTTGCGGTCGGTGGTCCGCCGCTGCTTCCCTCCGCTTTTAAAGTCCCCTCGATTCGGGCAAAAACGTCCCATCCGGTGCGTGATCGACGAGCGTTGAAATCGACAATTCCCACATTCGCGCCACCGGAGGTCAGTTTCTGAAAATTTAATTTGAAGGGGAGTTCGAAATCAATTTCCTGAGGAACATTCCCATCGGAAATGAGTACAACCGTATCGATCTGCTGGACGCGTGACATCGCCTGAGCCAGACGGAGTCCATCCTCGAGGCGGCTGGGAACCTGACTCACTTCCAGGCGGGACAGTGCCTCTTTCAACAGCCGTTTATTGTCGGTGAAATCGGTCAACTTCCTTGCCGTGGAATTGATCGAAATCAGGCAGAGACGTTGATCTGCCAGCAGATCATCGATGAGCTGAGAAACCTTTTCTTTTGCTTCGTCCAGCCGTGACTTCCCGCCAGGACCATCCAGAGCCGCCATGCTAGCGGAATTGTCGATCAAAACGGGAAGGTACTGCGCCTGCTCGGTCCCACGCGACAGATAAGGCTGCATGGCCCCCAGAATCAACGCACATAACAGCAGGACCTGGAGCAGCAGCAGCAGGTTACGCTTGAATTTCTGGAACGGGGAATTCACCCGCTGATCAGTGATCACCTGTCGCCACAAAGCGAGCGAAGGGATCTCCATCCGAGGTCGTTGCAGTTTCAGAAAATAAAAAATGATCAACGGCACCAGCAGTAGAAACCACCAGGCGTTAATGAGTGCCGAGAAGCCAGGCAGGCTCATGTTGACCTCTTTCTCGTTACGGAATCGAGCGAAAACTGCTCGTGCGAATCGCTCCGCATCACTGGACCCAACCTTTCCGCTTCAAGGTGTCAAAAACCAACGTTTCCAGCGGCAATCCCGAATCCAGACAAACGAATCGTCCACTTCGCTGGCGACATAGTCCCGCCAGATGCTCCTGTAAGCCGTGCAGATGTTCATGATAAAAACCAATCAAATCCCCGACGGACGAGACATCCAGCGTCATCCCCGTTTCCGAATCGACAAACCGCAGGTCCCCTGTCAATTCCGGGTTGAGCTCTAATCCACACAATATCTGAATCCCAAAGACTTCAAGCCCCGCGCTGAACAACTGATTCATCGGGCGTTCCATCGCTCCAAACGTCAGAAAGTCTGACAGCAGCACACAAACACCTCGTCCTCGATGTTGCTTCAGGACCGCCTCGACGGCCATATCGATCGGAAAGTCACCACCTGCCGGCAGGTTTTCCAGAAACGACAGCACGCGCTTGATACTCATCCGACCGGTGCAGGGGGAGAGTATCTGCGGTGTTTGTCCGGCATGCTGACAGGCGAACAGGCTCACTTTTTCCATGTTCATTAGCCCCATCACGGCAAAGCAGGCGGCCAATTGCCTTGCCTTTTCGAACTTGTCACCAAACCGCATCGATGCCGAAGCATCGATCAGAATCATGACATGCATTTCTTCTTCATGACGATACTGTTTGACGTAAGGGCGATTGAGCCGGGAAAAGATGTTCCAGTCGACGTACCGCATATCATCGCCAGCCGAGTAATCTCGGTAGTCGTTGAATTCGGTACTGGTTCCCCCTTTACCGGCGAGATGTTCACCACGGCTGCGGTTCGTCATCCGCCGCATCGGCAACAACCGCATCCGCTCGACACGTGAAAGAGTCGAGTTTTCCAGAAGCGATGAAAACTGCTTTGTCGAATCCATAGTCGCACTACTCACACACTCTTACTACTCACACCGTCTTACTACTCACACAATTTCATCAAACCATTTCCCGGTTGATCACACCATTTCCATCGATCGGCTTGAAGTCCTCACGCCGATCGTTTTGCGGCCTCAATCCTGCGAACCATCGCGGGTCCGACAAAGAAACCAGCAACAAAACCCAACAGGGAAAAAACGACCACGCCGATCGTGCAGCCACGCAGCGGGTTTCCCACACTTCGTCCGATCAGATCACCCAAAAAAGCACCCGGCATCGAGCTGACTGCGGCGATAAGGACGCCTGCCAGAAAGCCGACGAAGCGGAAATCCTGCGGAGTATACGCGTCCTTTGCGAGGACTTCATCGCGACATTGGGGACACAACTGTCCCGATTGAAGCGGATCGAATTCGGTTTGGCAGAGAGGGCAGGCTGACATGATATCCCTAAATCCCTGTAAAATGACTTGAATCACATCGTTTCGGATAAGGACTTCACGCACTCTTGTACGATCTCATTCATATCCAGATTTTCAGCCTGACCATCGTAATTCAGCAGCATTCGATGACCGAGGACCTCGCAGGCAAAATATCGAATGTCTTCAAAGGCGACATGAACCCGTCCTTCGGCCAATGCGCGAACTCGTGCCGCACGGATCAATGCCTGGGCGGCTCGGGGACTTGCCCCCCACTTGATGAATTGACGAACTCGAGGGGTCGCAAATTCACTGATGGGGTGCGTTGCGAGGACCAGCCGGACGGCATAATCACGCAAGACATCGGTGACCACCACTTTTTCCAGGATGGATCTGAGCGACATGATTCGCTCCGAGTCGAGCAGTTTGGGGATCTCGACAGGAGTTTTGAGAATCGTTCGGCTGACAACTTCATTCAATTCCTCCCGGTTTAAAAACGGGACAACCACCTTGAACATAAACCGGTCGAGTTGCGCTTCAGGCAGAGGATAGGTCCCCTCTTGTTCGATTGGGTTCTGGGTCGCGAGGACGAAGAAGGGTTCTTTCAATTGAAAGACGTTTCCGCCGGTCGTTACTGAATGTTCTTGCATCGTTTCGAGTAATGCGGACTGGGTCTTGGGGGATGCCCGATTGATTTCGTCCGCGAGTAGCAATTGCGTGAAGATCGGTCCTTTACGAAATTCAAACCGATACTGCCCGTTCTCGTCACTCATCATGACATTGGTACCGACGATGTCTGCGGGCATCAGGTCGGGGGTGAACTGGATGCGTCGAAAATCGAGATCCAGCACGCGGGACAGGGCTTTGACCAGCTCGGTTTTTCCCAAACCGGGTACCCCTTCCAGCAGCACATTTCCACCACACATAATGGCGGTCAGCGCCGCTTCGACCGTTCGCGTCTGTCCGACGATGACTCGACCAATCGCCGCTCGAGCCTCGGCAAATTGATGCTGAAAATGCGACGCTTCCGCTTCCAGGGAGGCCAGTCCAGTGACTTCAACAGCACTCATCTGAGGAACTTTCTATTGAAAACAGGCGGTTTCGTTAACGGCGTTTAGTCGGGAATACGATTGAATCGGGAATACGATTGAATCAGGAATACGATACTAGTTGTCTTCGTCACGTTTACGTTTGAGCGCCAGCAGGCGTTCTGTCGTCGATGTCGGTTTGTCGCCGGATCCCTCGGGCGGAGACTCAACGGGTGGTTGGCGAACGACATTCGGTGAGGTGTTCGCCGTGGTCGAAGAACGAGTCGGCGGCGAACTCGACATTGAGCGAGGAAGTGGTTGTTCCGCTCGACGCGTCTGCATCGCCGCAGATGCCGTTTGTTTTGCTTGCAATAACGCCCCCATCGTGGCGGTGGTCGTTGCCCTTCGCCCTAGTCCGAGCGCGGCCTTCATGGCCGCAAAATCAATTTGAATGCGCCGCAGAGCCACATCCAGCGGGAGGAGGATGGCCAACGCGATCAAAAACCAGTCAAAAATCGGTTTTGAGCTCCGTTTAGGGGCTCGGCCATACTGATAGATATCATCCTTGACGGGATCACCTGTCAGGACACGGCCCCCTGTTCGATCGGCGACATCTTGTAATGTCTGACGATTCGAACGGAACCGCAGGTACTCGGGTGAATACGGCACAATCAATCCGCCGAACGCGAGGTCTCTTCGCTCACCTCCCGATTCTCCCGACTCGCCAACCCCTGCTTTGCCGATTCCCGCCACCGTACCGACTCCCTGAGCGATGGCGTGATAGCGGCCATGTCCCCAAAGCGGAACCGTAGCCTGATAGCGTCGAGGAGCAACCTGCTTTAACTGAATGTTTTCCGACTTCTGATTGGGGCCGGCGAGTTTCGCAGTCAGCTCTAAAAACCCTTCCTCCGGGTGAAAGTCTTCGACGACAATCACCGCATCGCCACCCGAGGTATGCGTCGACATCCGCAGATGGCCGTCTTTCTTGACGCGACTGACTTCCGTTAACAGTTGTTTAATAAACGGCTGGAATCGATTCCACTGCTGCCAGTATTCACCCCAGTTCGAACTGAAATCTGACGTGAATGCGGCCGTCTTGCCCAGTCCGTGCTGCCAGACGGAAAGAACCGGATCTTGCGAATCGGGGTCTTCCTCATCAGGTGGCGCGGTCAGGATCGTCATGGCGGGATGCCCCTTGGCTGTCGTGATGACGTAGCCCTTGAGTTCTGGCAGTCCCTCGATCCCTTTTAAGACGGGGGAAGGAAAGGCGATTTCCGGTGTAAACACTTTATTTTGTAGCATGCTCCGTTTCAGCGTTTTTGATTCTTTAATGAAGATGGCCGGAAGCTGTTCGGGGTTTTCGGGGAAGTAGTATCTTCCCCCTGTTACTTCGGCGACCCCTTGCATTTTCGAGATTTCCAGTCCTCCATGTGGGAAGACCGCCACCATCGAAACGCTGATTTTTGCGTCGATGAATTCCTTAATCAAGGTGGGTGTTGGCGGTTGCGGATCACCATCCGAAAGGATAATCATGTGCCGCGTCGCCGCGTTACTCTTCATTAATCCCCTCAGCCCCATTTGCATCGTGTTCTGAAAGCTGGGCATGTCACCGATGGTCGCCCCGTTGATAATCGGGATCAGCGACTCGTACTCACCAGCGGGCGTCAGTTCAAATAACCACTTCTCACCGAATTCGGTATAAGCCAGTACCCCCACTTCATCCTGGGCACCAAGAACTTTGATCGCCTGTTTGGTGATTCGCTTGCCCCAGGTATTTCCTTCGGGAAATTCACACGAGTGCAAAATGATCGCCAGCGCCCCTTTTGGCAGAACCTTCTTTTGCGAAACATCCATGGAAACCGGCAGAATCTCTTCAATCACGGTGCGATGATAACCACCGGGCCCGAAGCTGTTCGACCCGCCGACCATCAGAAATCCGACGCCCAAATTATAAACGGCATCCCGCACAGCCTGCAGTTGTTGAACGTCGAATTCATCATGGGGAACATTCGCGAAGACAATGCAATCATAGGGCATCAATGAGGTTGCGTCGCGAGGAAGATCGGCTCCTTCGATATGCTCGACAACCCGATCGCCAGCCTGTATTCCCTTTTGGAGAAGTTCCCAGTCACGACGATCTCCCGAGCTATCTGTGACCAATAAGACTTTTCCTTCCCCTTCGACGAAGATGTAATTCAGTACGGTATTATTTTGTGACAGGCTATCTTGCACCTTGGGGACTTCAATGCTGGCCGTATATTCATAGTATCCTGTAGATCTGAGCGTAATCGGAACCGTATAGCGGTTTGTTCCTGTTTTGTAATCAATCTCTTGTTCGGCAATAACGACCCCGTTTTCCCGCAGAACGAGCTTTCCTTTCCCCTCGCTTAACGACTTCACCAGCATGCCTGCTTCGTAGGTCTCGCCGAGTTTAACCGCTTGAGGGAGATCGAGTCGTTCGAGCCAGACTTCGTTTCGATACGAGTAATCAATCGGCAGGACATCCACCGCGACCCCACGCCCCTTTAAATCATCCAGGATGCGAGACAGGTTCCCCTCGGTTTGAACCCCATCACTGATCAGGACTACTTTTCCCTGACTATCTTCTGGCAGCAGTGCACCGGCGTACGATAAGGTTTGCTCGATATTTGTGGCCCCACGGTCGACCTGCGAGTTAAACGCCTCGAACGGAAAGCTCATGCTGGGAGAGAGCTCGCAGGCAGGAGTCTTGCCAAAAATGATCAGCCCCGCCTGATCGGACTTTCCTTTGGGGCGATGTTTTTGAGCGGTGTCGACGATGTATTTCAGCGCTTCGTCCGAATTGTAAATCGAGTCACTCACATCAAGGGCAAAGACCACCGACATCACATCCCGAGATCGGACCGCACGAGGTTCGGCCAGCACCATCACCAGCAAACCGAGCAGACAGAGTCGCATGAGCAACGCAAGTTGACTGCGACTCTTCGGCAATCCCGCGTAGCCCGCCAGATGCATCCACCAGATCCAGGGGGCAAACACGATCAAACCGAGCATCAGCGGGCGGGAAAACATCAGATGATGCGCACTTTCCAGCCACGCACAGACTCCGCAAAAAACCGCCAGGAAAGCGACCAGTGGCCAAAGATCCTGCCAACGAAATTCCCGACGCAAACGCGGAAAGAAGCTCGTGAGGATGCGACGTAGTTGTTTGGTCATCTTCAAAGCTCCAACTCCACGATTCGTCGATTTCCGGTATCGCATACATATAATCGACCACGCCGATCAAAGGCCAGCCCCCACGGAGTCGAGAACTGAGCCGCTGTTTGTCCAGGCCCTGAATGGCCATAACGTCCCAGTAACCGCCCCGTGCGACTGAACTTCGACACCCGTCCGGCACCATATTCCACCACGAACAAGTTTCCATGCTGATCGACGGTGATGTCGTACGGATAATGAACTTCAGCTATTCTGTCTGACTCGCCCAGAATTGCAACCAGCTTTCCCTCTTCGGTAAAAACCTGGATCCGATTGTTGAACGCATCGACAACGTACAAACGATGGTCATACCAAACTATTCCGCTCGGGCGCTGGAAGAATCCTGGTTCGATCCCCGGTCCGCCGAATTGCAACAAAAAGGTTCCGTCGGGGCGAAACTTCTGCACCCGATCATTCTGTCCATACTCACAAATATACAGATTTTCATCCGGATCCTGGGTAATCGCCACCGGATAGACGAAGTCACCCGGTGCACTTCCCCGCTGTCCAAACATCCCAGTCACCGCCCCCTCGTGGTCGAAGAAAATGATGCGATGATAGTGAGTGTCTGCGACGACGATCCGCCCATCCTTCAGCACACAGATCCCCTCGGCTCGGCCGACCGAGTATTCAGGCATCCACCACGATTTTTGCAAATCGCCATTCTCGTTGAAGACGAGCACTCGACCCACATTATCGAGCACCAGATACTCGTCGTTCGGGGAAACGGTCATTCCGCGCGGTGCCGGGACTCGGGATCCCTCGGGAGGCATCGACCAGGTGGACTCGTGAAGGACGGCGAGTGGCCGCGAGGACTCACTGAAACAGCCGCTCAACCCCAGCATCAGCAGCAACATTAATAACACCTTGAGCACCACCCGCTCACCCCGCGCGAGGATTGCGGCCTGCGAGGGGCGATAGACGAATGGCTGCACCGCACCTGACCGCTCATCACGCAAAGTCACCTCGGTCGAGGCGCCCGCGAATAAGATTTCGTCGACAATCAGCGGACTCTTGGCTGACGGTGCTACGATGAGCTGCTCGGGCCGAATGCACGTATGGTGATCGGAATCGGTTTTTTTTTCCTGGATCACCGCAACATCCTCTGCAAACCAGGACTTCGCCTCATCACCGGAAATCCAGTTACAGGGCCCCAACAATTCCGCCAGTTCGCGCGAGGCAGGGCGTTGATACAGGGACGAAACCGTGCCGGAATAGGCCACTCGCCCTCCCGATAAACAAATCACCTCGCTTGCCTCACGCAAAACCACCTCGGGCGAATGGGTCGCAAACACCAACGACACACTTCGGGTTTTCAAATGTTCGCGAATCGCTTTCCAATATCGACCACTCCGTGCCGTATCGACGTGAGCCAGCGGTTCATCCATCACAAGAATGCGGGCATCCGAAGCGAGCGCACGAGCGACATTCAGTCGCGACCGCTCGCCCAGCGAAAGCGAGCCCGGCTTGACATCAGCCAGTTCTTGCAGATCAAACATCGCCAGCAATTTTTCGGCCACGGACGTTTGTTCCTGATGAGGGATCCCCATGACCGATGTCAGGTGTTCGCGAACGGACAAATGGGGCCAAAGTCCTTGTTGAGGGGGAGCCCAAAATCGAGATAACCGTTCTGGGGAGGCCGGTTGATGGAAAACAATCCTTCCCGCAGCGGGCCTTTCGAACTCAACCAGCAGATTCAAGAGGGACGTTTTCCCGACCCCAGATTCCCCCAATACTGCGGTGGTTCCCGCAGAAATCGTCAACGAAATCTCATTCAGTCGTGGTGAACGACGACCCCAAAGCGATACGGCTTCGAGCGACCACAGCACCATGAACCCTGATTCCAAAGGAGAGAGACTAAAAAAGACGGAATGACATGAGTATAACCTTTCATGGCGAGGAATTCCAATTATTCCCCGCCGTCCGGTAAAAATCGGGTAACGCGTTGACGCAGAGATGTCCGGATGCTGAACTCTCAGCGGTGCAGGACTCGCCTGATCAGTACCACCAACAAGCCCCCCAGTACGGGGATTCCAAAAAACAAAAAAGCCTCGGCCGAAAGGGCTGACGAACGCCCGAAATGCATGAAATTGTACAGACGGACAAGACCCGACGGCATCGCCGAAGGGGCCAACAGATACGATGTGGAAAGATCTAAATAGGCCCAGTAACAAAGCAGTCCCATTCCCATCAACTGAGGCTGGTCCCGAAGTCGGAACAGCAGAGCCGAGGCTTGACGGGAATTCCGCGACGATTTCGGCTGTGGGAGGTTTGCACCTGAAGCAGCCTGTGGTGTTTCGCGGCTGAGCATCTCTGCGAGATAAAGCGATTCCGTTGACCGGGTGGTATCAAGCCAAAGCTGGACCAATACCGCTCGTGGCAACAACCAGATCATCAGTGCCAGCACCCACGGAGCGGGTGTATCATACAACCAGCGCAGCCCCGCCTGTTGAAAGAGGGCCACGACCCCCATGCTCAGCAACAGCGAACCCGACAAACCGGGAATGAGCCACAACGGCCACCATCGGCGAAGAGCAGGGCGTCCCTCCGTTGACCGCTGCACAAAACCGGTCAGTGACCACGCGGCGAGACCCGCACAAAGACTAACGACCGTTGCAATGAAAATTTCCTGCAGCAGCCCTGACATTGACATCGGTTGTCTCAGCATCATTTTCAAGCCGCTTGGCAGGTTCCACGCCAGGAAACTGAGCGGGACAGCACACCCGCCAATGAGCGCGAGGCTGAGATAGAGCCCGGCAAACGCCTGTTCCAGAATCGACAACGTCCGGGATTCGGTTGGATCGGAAGTCGAGTGGACATCCTGCGCTTGAACGGCCCAGCAGACCACGCACCACAGCAGCGGCCACTGCATCAGCATTGGCCACAGCGACTGCCTGAGCGTCTCGCCCCGATCGAGCCCGACTCGTTGAGCGGCGATAAACCAGTCAGTCCAGCTCGCTGTCTGCAACAGTGCCGCCAGTTCAAATTCCTGGAATGCAACCAGTCCCATGAGCACGAGCGCAGGGAGCTCACGCCGAATTCCCCCATGCCACAGACACGAATAAAAATGGTATCGTTCCCGCATCGAACCCGGATTAGCCTGGAGCAATAACCGGCGGCAGTGGATCGCTGCGCCACTGATCAGTGACACAGGCGAGGCCATCAATGCCACAACTCCCACCGGTATCATGCGGATCAGTAAGAGTCCCGCACAGAGCAATTCGGCGAGCAAAGGCGAGGTGAGAGCACGGTGACGATAGGCATACCCAACCAGCAACTCGGGAAACAAAAAGGGAGCCAGCAACAGACTGAACGCCAACGGACCGTGACGGTCAGAAACAGCGCGCAGCCACCGTTCTAATAACTGGCAAATCGGCCAGGCGATCAAACAGAGCAGAAACGACCGGGCTAACGTCCAGCAGCAAGCGGATGCGAGATTCATGGACAACTCCTCAAGAACCCGTCAGCAATCTGCCCCCTGATGCTCAGCAGGATGCCAGTCTTCCGTGAGAGTTGTGCAGGAATCGGGAAAGGGGTTGTTTTTGGTGTCATGCAATAAAGTCGCGTCTACGGGTCAATACAATGTCGATGCGGGGGTGCCAGTCGATGATTCTGGAAAAAGGGTTCTGGTCCCTGGAACTGGATGTGAACGGAAATCATTCCTCACTTCAGGTATTCGCTTTTCAGCCAAGAGAGGCATTCACGTCGAGCTGGTAATAATGGGCGTAGATCAATTCCGTCTTGAGACCATTCCACCAAGTTTCGCACGTCTGTGGGTAATTCAGCGGGCTCAAAAGGCCCCAGAGGAATCTGCCTTGATTTCGACTTAGCCAAAGCCATTTCTGTTTGCGAAGAGGCCAGAAAATCGACGAGTCGTTCGGCGGCCTTTCGGTGCCGGCTCCCCTGGATAATTCCTGCCGTATTCGGAATGCAGATCGTGACACCGACGGCGTTTCTCCCGACGGAAACGGGTTCCACCACTTTTGCTTCTGCCACCACACGCACAGGCAGCATCTCAACCGCCAAGCCATCATCCAGGGCGACAAAAACGTCGTCGGTATCGGTCCAACCTGCCACACATGTTCCTTGAGCCACGATTTCCTTGACCGCAGCGTTTCCATCCACCTCGCGCAAACCTCGCAGCCGAAGATCTCGATGCCACTGCCGTAATCGATCCGCACCCCACACGTGCCATAATACCGTGTAGTGCGTCAGTGTGGTTCCAAAAAGGGGTTTCGCCAGCGAGATTCGAGCGGGTTCCAGTAAAAACAGGGTGTTCAACGTTTCTTCTGTGGCCGCAGCCTGTTGCGTGTTCACGATGGCAACTCGCAATCGAGCCGCAAATCCGACCCAATGCCCGTTTGCGTCGCGATACCGTTCAGGGATTCGTTGCCAGCCAGAACCTTGATGCGGTTCCAATAACCCCCGCTGTTGTAACTCAACCATCCCCAACAGTTCATTGTTCCAGAAGACATCACAGCGAGGCGATGCTCGTTCTTGAACGATCAGGTTGATCAGCCCCAGCGACTTGGTCGCCTCGGTATCGTAGCGAATCTGAAGCCGAATCCCCGTTTCTCGCGAGAATTCGGCCAGAATCTGCTCAGCAAAAATACGATCCTGCGCGCAATACACGATGAGGGTCGACACCTCGCCATCCGTTCCAGGCAGCATCGCAAACCAGAATCCGACCAGCAATAATGCGGCAACGACGGGAATTAAAGCGATCGACTGAGCTCTCTGAGGTGTGGTCATGATGATTCCAATGCTGATTCAATACGCATGCCAATCCCTCTAACGTATGAAGTCGGACGACCAGGAAGCAACCGACCGTCATGGGCATCATCGGTGATGATCCCCGTCGCTGAAGTCAGATCCATGGCCTGAGATTGAATTCTTGACAATCCTCCGTCAGGATACTGTCGCAAATGTCAGGATTGACTGCAATGACTTGGATTTGACCCGCGTTGATTTTCCTCATTTACTGAAAACCGGAAAGAAATCCTGACTCCTGTTGTTCTTGAATGGTCTTTCAACGATCATCAGGTTTTTCGTAGTATTGTTCGATTATCCGCTGGTTGGAAAAAGATAACTGCAAATCGCCGAAAATTTTTTCGTTGAGCCTGAATAAGAAATTCCCGTTGAGGTCCACATGAGTCCGATTCGTCAACTTCCGGTCATCTTAACACTCTTTTTTTTAGCGATTGCGGTCTATCTCCCCGCAGTCCAGTTGGGATTTATCGATTTTCAGGATCCGGTTTACGTTTCTCAGAATGAACACGTCAAATCGGGGTTGAATCCAGGCAGCGTGACTTATGCATTCACCACGTTCGAGTCGGGCCATTGGATTCCGATTACCTGGCTGTCATTCATGATTGATGCCACCTGTTTTGGCGTCAGTCCCATGGCCTTCCATGCGACGAATGTGTTTCTGCATGCCGTGAATGGGGTGTTGTTATTTCTTTGGCTCAATCAAATCTCGGGCGCATTTTGGCGAAGTTTGGTCGTCGCGTTACTCTTTGCCGTCCATCCATTGCACGTCGAGTCGGTCGCTTGGGTGAGTGAACGAAAAGATGTATTAAGCATGTTGTTTTTTTTATTGACACTGATCGCCTACCATAAGTATTGCCAAAGGCCGGGATGGGCAACGTATCTGCTGACTTTTGTTCCATTCATTTTGGGCTTGCTTTCGAACTCGATGCTGGTGATGACACCAGTTGTGCTGTGGTTGCTGGATCAATGGCCCGGTTCTGGTTGGGACCACGGGAAATTGAAAGAAGAGTCAAAGCGTCCGACTCGCCGGTGGAAATGGCGAATGTATGAAAAAATTCCCTTCGTTTTCCTCGCACTGATTGTGGGCGTGGTGACAATTCTTGCACAAGGGACTGGTATCAAAACCACCTTGGCCACACTCGAGGAAATCCCAATTTGGGCCCGCGCGGGGAATGCGCTGAATGCCTACGCGTGGTATTTTTTCAAGACCTTGGTCCCCACAGGATTGTGTGCGATCTATTCGCATCCGATGCGACACCTGGCTTGGCACGTTACTGCGGCATCGGCAATCTGCATCACATTGATTTCGGTATTGGTCATCTCTGTCATTGACAGACGCCCTTTTGTGGCCTTTGGCTGGTGCTGGTTTCTGCTCACGTTGTTACCCGTCATCGGGATTCTTCAAGTGGGGGACCAGGCCTATGCAGATCGTTACAGCTATCTTCCACAGATTGGGCTGTTGATTGGCATTGTCTGGCAAGCCGAACGCTGGCTACGAAGGAAATCGTGGGGCCGGCTCGCAGGACAAAGCTTGGTATCGATTGCCTTGATTGGGTTCAGTTTGGGGACCATTCTCCAAATTGGTTATTGGAAACAGACGGAAACCGTGTGGAATCGAGCCATTACTGCTTCCGGAGAAAATTGGAGTGCCCATCAACGACTGGGAGCCTTGTTACTGGATCAGCGGAAATTGACGGAAGCGACGGAACATTTTCAAGCGGTGGCCAAATATAACCCCGATCGGCCGGAAGGCTGGGCGTATCTTGGTCAGATTCATCAAATGAAACTGGAATGGAAACTGGCCGCTGAGCAATATGAAAGAGCCCTGTTGATGGACGCGGCCGATGAGCTTTCGATGCACAATCTGCTGGTGGTATTAGACCAGCAAAACAACTCACCGCGCGGGCGTCAGTTTCTTGAACGGTATACACGGCGCCGCCCCCTCGATGTAAAAATGTCTCTCGCATTAGGTCAGCTGCTGAAGAAAAGTAAAGATTTTAAAAAGTCATTGGAAGAATATGAGCGCGCCGTGAAGCTGGCTCCTGATAACTCCGAATTGAGGACCAACATGGGGATCGTCCTGCTGGAATTAGACCGGATCACGGATGCTCAGACACAATTGGAAGAGGCTGTTCGGCTACAGCCAGACAGTGTCAGTGCCCGAATTAATCTGAGTGAACTCTTGGTTCGATTAAAGAATTATGATGAAGCACTTATGCACTTGGAAGTCGTCCTACAAGTGAATTCCCAGGACCCTGATGCACGACAGTTGATGCGGCGAATTCCATCGATTGTCAAACAGAATTAACTCCGTGAAGCCATTCATCGCTTAAAAATGAAACTGCGACGGAATTTCGACGATCGGGCCATTCCGTCGCTGAGAATGGCCGCCAACCGTTGCGAATCATTTTTCGAAATCCGCCACCAACTCGGCCCCGGCTGCTGGTGTCGGAAGTCGTCCGCTCAACCGCTGAAAACGGGACGCGTCGACGGCGGATTCGCCCCTCTCTTTTGCCTGGCGCGACCTGCCCACATCCTAGACATTTGTTTTTGGATTTGAAATTCTCGGAAAAATCAACATTCGGCTCGTGAATGGTTCCCGTCAACAGAACTCGCTATGGTCCCATTTCAATCACATCAGGGAGATCCACCGCAATCGCAGCGCGGTACTCGGATTGCGATTCGAAGTACCGAAGCAGCGACTCGACTTCGGCAACGCGCGCGTCGAAGGTGGCTGTTTCCCGCAAGTTGAGCCGCAGAAAATCGCTGTCACCCTTCTCCAGCTTGATTGTCTCGAATCGTTGCATCTCTTCGTTGAGGCGAATCGCCTCGCGTGCTTGGATGATCGCCTGGAATGCCATGTCCAACGCAATTACGGCTGCCTGAACTTCGATCGAGATCTTATCAGACGCATATTGACGCTTCGCGCGCCACTGGGCGATCTTCCCTTCCACCGACGTGATTTTTCCTTTCGCTTTGCGTCTTTGCAAAGGGACCGAGAAAAGTAACCCGGCTTCTAACTGATAAGGGGTTTTGTCCCCTTTCTGTGTTGGCAATCCGACGTCTTTGCTGTTGAGCATTTGTCCATCGAGCGTAGGTTGCAGCAGATTCACGGCCTGCTGGTAATCAACGGCCAACTGTTGTCGGGTGATATCTAATGCCATGAGTTCCGGTCGGCGCGCCTGCGCGAACTGGATGTCCTGTGGCAGTGCGTCGCGTTCGACGGGGAACGGTTCGGGGAATGCAACCGGCAGTAATTGGGGCTCAGGCACAAAGGGAGTGCCGCCGGGCATGCGGAGATACAGGGACAGTTTGACGGCCGTCGTCTGCAGTTTCTGGAGCGTGGCGAGGCGTTTGACGCGTCGGCCGACAATCAATCGCTGATTATCCGTTAAATCCGCTTCCGCCCGATCCCCTTCTTCCACCTGACTGCGGAGTTGCTGATCCCGGTCCTCGGCCAACTGCAGAAGTTGCTCGGCATATCGAAAGTTTTGCCCCGCAGCGACCCATTCCCAGTAGGCGATCGAACCGTCGCAGACAAATTCCAATAGCTGGCTACGAATTTCCGGTTCAACCAGTGATTGCCCGTATGCGGTTCGCCACAACTGCGCGCGGCGTTCGTCCACCGCACGATTCTGCCAGAGTGGAACAGACAACCCCAACTGGAACTCGCCGCCGCCGTTGGTTTCGCGGTTGCCGTACCAAGGCTCAAAATATCCCTGTCCAAGGCGATAGGCTCCAAACACATTGCCCCCGCTGTAAAGCGGTTGATCAAAGCCGATACCTTGGCGATAGGTCTGATAAAAGCCGCGAGGTTGATTGAGCGTATCTGCTTTCAGCTTGAGGTCAAATTCCCCTTGGGCCGAAACGTTGTCTCCCGCAGCGATATCGCGGCCGGCAATGGCGATCCGTAAGAGCGGATATGACTGATAGATCGCGTCAATCACCTGTTCCAGCACAATCGGTTGAGTCGGCCCGACGGGGGTTGAGTTTGGCCGTTCTTCGCCTTCGATCCGTTCTTCGCCTTCGATCCGTTCTTCACCTTCGATCCGTTCTTCACCTTCGATCCGTTCTTCGTTTCCGATCGGGGAAGGGAGGTCGGGGAATTCTGGCAGCGTTAACCGATCCTCGTCGATGCCACTGACTTGCTGAATTGCTCGTTCCTGCTCGCGATTCGGGGAGGCCACAATCGAGGCTTGAGGCTCGGATTTTTTGCCGACGCGATGCAAACCCCCAGATCCACCCATCAAACTTTTCTGGCGGACATCGCTGCGAGGCACTTGACAGCCACAGTTCAATCCCAAGCAAATGAGGTAAACGAGCGTAAGCGATCCTGCTACTTTTTGCCTCGCAATAAAGCATCTTGCTTTAAGGGTGACGGCATCGACACAATCGGAGGGAATCCGTTCACTTGACGCCATAGCTCTTGTCCAATCGGTACATTGTTCAATAACACCCAGCCATTCACGCGAATTCCTTGCCGCAGGTACTCGGCATCGGGCCAATCGCGATCGTCGGGATCAGGGATCACGACGACTCGGAACTTTCCCTGACCGTCGTCCGTGCGATCGACCGAAGCCACGATGCCGCCGAATGTACCCACAGCAACCGCCGGCCAACCCGCAAATTGAACCGCTGGCCAACCTTCAAACTGGAGACGGACTTTGCGAGGTCGGTCTCCGACTGAGTGACTGGCCACGAGAGGTGCGTCGTTGCCATCTACTTTCACTTCTACTGCCCGGTCGGCTGTCGCAGGGACCAATTCCAACAGCGGCTGTCCTGCGGAGACGATTTGTCCACCCTGAAAAGTCCTTAATTTCAAAACATATCCATCGAGTGGTGCGATAACCGGTTGAACTTGCAGAGATTGCTTATTCTGTATATCGGCCAACTCTTTCTTATTACTTTCGACATTTGACTCGGATTTTCTGTAGACGGCATTCGCCGATTTAATTTTTGCGTCCGCCTCGCGCAGTTTATGCTCACGCTCGGCCTTTTTTGCGATCAGTTCACTCTGAGCGGCTTTGACGTAAGCCTTTGCCTGCTCAAGCTTTGATTTTGCTTCGGCCGCCTTGCGAACGGCCAGCTCCCACTCAAACTTGGATTCAACTTTTTTCTCCAATAATTCTTTGCGTCTTACGCTGTCCTTCTCGGCCTGATCGTAACCCGCCTCCATCGCCTTGAGATTTTCTTCTTCGGCCAGCAACTTTTGCCCGGCCACCTTTACGTACTCATCTTGCGCCAATTCAGTCTGTTCTCGAACATCCTCAAACGCCAGAACCTGCTCCTGATAGGCGAAGACGATCGTCTCTTCGGCGATCATTTTTCGTTTTTGCGCTTCAAACTGCTCGGAAAACCGTTCCATCAAAATCGGATCAACCAATTCAATCTTCATCAGGATCTCCCCCTTCGCGACGTGCATCCCTTCCACCAGATTCGGCAAAATATCGACCAGGCGGCCGGAAATGGGGGCATCAACCTCTTGCAATCGATGGTTTGGGTCGTAGGTGATCACGCGGCCTTTCCCCGCCACGGATTGCTGCCAAGGGACGGCCATCCCAGCAATCACGCTTAACAAAAGCCCCGAGAAAAGCCAAACGGCAACCCGTCTTGCCCAAATCGTGGCACGAGCCAAATCACCAAGGGAGGAGAATTCCATCGGTTGAGTTGGGAGCGGTAACGGGGTGGGCGTGAGCATTATCGAGTCCTTGGTTATGGACGTGATTGTGTAGCGGACCGATCGAAATCTCGTCGGCCAATTGAGCGATCTCCTCGCGCACGGTCGCCACGAGGATCGTTGTTTGCGGCTGATAGCGCGACAGTTGTTGCCACATTTGCTGGATTTCCACCTGAGCAAAGACATCCAAAAGATGATCAATGAACAGGACTCGCGGATGTCCTGCCAGGGCCCGCGCGAGGATTAGCCGCCGTTGTTGCTGGGGATTGAGTGGCCAGCCATTCTGCAAGACTTGCATCGAAAGGCTCAGCCCACGCTTGCCGAGTTCGTCAGTTAAGCCGACCGCCTCACACGCCTTGCGAAGATCTGATTCAGTGACCTTTGGTCGCGAAAGGTGGATATTCTCTGCGATCGTTCCCGGCAAGAACTCGAGGTCACTCGCCACCGCGACATGTTGACGGAGAATATCAGGGCGGATGTCCTCGGTTTGCACGCCATCCATGAAGACAGACAGTTCCCACAAACCTCGCTGGCCGCGTAAGGCATCAGCCACAGCAAGGGTGAGTGAGGCATTCCAGTTGATTAGCGCCACGGTTCTGCCGGGCGCGACCCGCAACAGTTCACCTCGGGATGAAGAATCCAATCGGGACTCGGTCTGTGAGGATTCCCCATTCTGAACGATCACCTGCGCTGGTCCCTGATGCGACAGCCCGATCAGGCCGTCATGCGGTTCAACCGGGAGGTCAACCAGATGAGAAAGTTTATCGATCGAGGCCAGCAGGTCGTACCATCCTTCCAAGTGTTTTCCCAGTTTGGCAAACGAGGCGACGATCATCGCCACGATCAATTCCGCCGCGACTAATTGGCCAACCGTTAACTGCTCGTTCAAGACCAGAAATCCACCCAAGCCCAGCAGTGTCGTCGTGGCAATCACCTGTAAGATCAAGACCATGACGATCTGCCGTATCAAAATTAAAAAATGTGAGCGGCGAGCCCGCAGGTAATCGGCACACAGCACATCGGTACGCTGCATTGCCAAGAGTTCGACGCCGCCCGTCCGAAAGAGGCAGGGACAACGGGCTAAGTCTTCCAACCAGCTGAGCACTCCGTACTTCGTTTGAGACTCTTGAATTGCCGTCTTCACGCCGCCGCGCCCAAAGCCAAAAACAATTGTCACCAAAAGGACCAGCAGCAGAACGTCGTATCCCAGCAGGAATGGATGATAAAAGGCCATTACGCTCATACCGATCAAAGTGGTCAACACAATCGCAATGCCGTCGACGAAGAGCGCAGCCGTGACCTTCTGGACGATCGCCACTTCGAGAAAACGATTGACTAACTCTGGCATCGCGATCTGTCGATACGCGGATGCGTCCGCTTCAGTCAAACGTCGTGTCACCTGGCCGGCAATCCGAATGAACAATCGTCGTTGGATGATTTCTGCTACATAGATTTGCAAGGCCTGCAGCGTGGCCACGAAGCCCAGTAATCCCAACAGCATGAGCGAGAGCACCACGACTGGCTGATATAATGTGGCGAATGTCACCGTTCTGACAAGTTGCTGAGCCGCGACGGGGACCGATAGCATCAAAAGCCCCGCGACGCCCGAAAACGCGACCAAGGCCCAGAGATCCCTGCGATCTGGAGCGAGCAACCTCCAAAGCAGCACCCATGGCGGCTTGTGTCCGTGATGCAGGGGGTATAAAGTCGTCGCGTCGGTTGCAATGATCACTCGCAGCAGAGTCCTCGCGTCTGGCTGTTCAAGGTTCGCGGCAAATGTGGAGGAAACCGAACCGACGAGCACGATTCGTTTCGCATCCAACTCTTGAAAAATCCGTTTGTGATCCTCAGCGGCGGCCCGTGCTGCCACAACGTACCCCCCTGATCGCAAGATGGGGGATAAATCCCGGACCGGCACGTCTGAAATCCGTAAGGCCAGCCCCAATGATCGACCGGCTGAGAGCAGCCAACTCCACCACGAGTCCTCCACTGTTCCCGGATGTGACCGGATCAACTCAGACAAGAGTCGCCGTACCTGCCCCTCTTCGCAAGGACGATTTAACTTCTGAGCGAGAAATACAAGGGCACATGACAGGCTCGAGAGGTCGACATCCGGTATTTCTGAGTTCAAAGGATCGTTTGAGATTGGTGATTCCTTCATAACAGGGGCAATCAAAACGTGCTGGCTTTGGTGGTGTAAACTGCAAGAGCAGTATAGCAAAACCGAGACCAAATGCGATACTTTTTTTAACGCCAAGTAAAACGACGGGACGTTAAACAAGCAAGCCCTTCACGAGGATTTCATCGCGCCATCATGACGAGATCTTGAAACGAGCAGGGATTCGACTCTAAGCGAGCCGACGCTGATGTTGTTGCCGCCAAGCAAGGGCTCGCTGCACATTCTGCCCCATCCGGGCTGTCGCCCGATCAATACAGGCCAGCCACTCGACATCAACAGTCTTTACCACCAAGTTCGAGAAACCCAGCATCTGAACAATAATCTGACACGACTTTTCGATCCCACCCCTCGGACCATCGTGATCCGCGATATAAATATTGACCTTGGAAATCTTTGGGTCGAATCGGGATAAGGCGAACAACAGCCGCCGTTCCAGATGATCCCTGAGCTCCGCATTCCATTCCAGACTACTACTGTGCAAGTTCCAAATCATGTGAAATCTCCCTCGACGCCCGATGTTCCTGCGGGAACGGTTGCCAACTCCGAAGTGCCGCATTGCACGAGAGAAGTGCCACGTTGCACGATGATTGAAGCATCCGCCTCGATTCCGACTCGAGCCTGTCCGCCTTTGATCCCTACGATTGTGAGCAAAATCTCTAACTGAGGCCCAATCGAGATTTTCTCTCCGACTTTCCTGGTGACTAACAACATCGCCATCGCTCCTCATCCATGAATTGACAGCAGTCGTCCAATTCGCCGTTTCCGGTGAGGAGCTCATTCACTCCATCGACTGCATCTCCCCGCGAACATTTGTACTCAGCAGCAAGATTCGGTACAAATAGATTGTTTGATGACGATCCATCGGTTTTTTCGATACTTCGAGACGTTGGTCGGTTGTCTCAAAAATCTGGGATCCGTCGATTTTTAGAAATCGATTCGTTGCCGCGATGCGATACCGCGATGCGATGAAAAACACGAATCGAGGAGGTTGAACTCTGATGGAGTGGCTGAATTACCACCACTTGATGTACTTCTGGGTCGTGGCCAAAGAAGGGAGCGTGGCGAAAGCCTGTGAGAAGCTCCATTTGGCTCAGCCAACCATCAGCGGGCAGATTCGGGCGTTCGAAAAGGCGCTCAAAGCCAATCTTTTTGCCAAGTCAGGTCGTAATCTCGTGCTGACGGAAACGGGGCGGACAGTCTACCAGTATGCCGAGGAAATCTTTTTGCTGGGACGAGAATTACAAGATACCTTGCATCATCGCCCCACGGGTCGGCTTATCCGGTTTGTGGTTGGGATTACCGACGCCTTGCCAAAGCTGATTACCCACCGGTTGCTGCAACCGGCATTGACACTGCCGGAAGAGATTCAAGTCACCTGCTACGATGGTGAACCTGATCGGTTGATGGCACAACTGGCTCTGCATGAACTGGATCTTGTCTTGAGCGATGTCCCGGCGAATCCACGTCTTGGCGTCAAGGCTTACAATCATCTCTTGGGGGAATGCGGCATCACGTTTTTTGGTACCGAAGAATTAGCCAAGCGCTATCGCGAAGGATTTCCTCAGTCTTTGGATGGTGCGCCGTTTTTGCTCCCTACGGCTCAAAATAACCTGCGCCGGACGCTGGATCAATGGTTTGACCAACTTGGAATTCGCCCGCAGATTCGCGGCGAATTCTCGGACAGCGCCTTGTTAAAGGCGTTCGGTCAATGCGGTGATGGAATCTTTGCCGCACACGACATTGTCGCAGGCGAAGTCAAACGGATGTATCGCGTCTCGGAGGTGGGCCATGATGCTCGTTTACGCGAGCGTTTTTACGCGATCTCTGTAGAAAAGCGAATCAAACATCCCGCCGTGCTGGCGATGACCAGGTTTGCGCAAACATTGACAAAAAATTCCGAATGAATCCTCGTCATCACGTCGTTCGCCTGTGGCTCAGCAACCATGGGAGTTACCGAGCTGACTCGGTGACAAACACGATGTTTCGCATTGACCCCGATCGTTCTCGGGGGAATCGATTTCCCATTCATGCAAGTCTCCTGCATCGGGCAGGCCAGAGCCAACGCCCCGCCAAATTGCGACCAGTTCACACTGCCGCAACATTGAGGCATGATCCCGAAATCATCGATTTTGGTTCGTCAATCAACCTTTTTTTTCGTTGTGAATTGGATCGATTGTACGCGATATTGGTAAGCCTTCTCGGTCGGTGTCACCGCTTTTTCGCCTCCCCAGAATGCGATGCCGACCTCATTCAATTGAAATTCACCGGCGTGATCCATGGACCCGTTGAGCTCACACAGGGACGAATTGTCGGTCAAATCGATCAAGGTGACTTGCAGATCCGCGTTGGGCCCACTGATGAACGATGCTCGGTACATTCGATCGGTTGTCAGTGAACGACCGGGTGCGGACTTCCTGACCGCCTGATTGCCTGTGAGCACGAGATGCACTGAGTCGGCGCTCCGAATTCGAAGAGTGAGAGATTCCTTGATTGTGGGGAAATCGCTGTTGAACAGTCCCAGCACAATGGGATTCTCTGGGTTCCCCCCAAAGTCGTCGATGGTGAAATCGATCAGACACTCCAGCTGGGATTGCGTCGTCACCGTCTGCACGGGATGCACAAACCGTCGACGTTCGCGGCTGTATTGGGCAAGCTGACGACCGTCCGAACCCGTAAGCCATGTCCCTTCAACCAGAAGTGAGCGTTTTTTTTCCGACCAGCGATAGGGGACGGCGTCCCGCGAAAAAATCGGGATTGCATGATCGATATGTTGTTTTCTGGGGACGGCCAGCATGTCATAGTCGAAATACCAGCCCTTCAAGAGCGGGTCGGTGAAAAAGTCTTCGGCGAGTGATGCGACTTGTTCGTCACCTCGATTGAAAGTCTGGTTTGTGAGCGAAGCCAGATACGGATTCAGCCACTGTTCGGTTGGGAGATTCACCGAATCACCAGACCGCTGATGAAAGTAGTTCGAGTGCTCGGACCAGCACCAGACGTATTCATCGCTGGCAACCAGGGCCATCGGCACATTTGACCAGATATTGTCACGACTCCCGCTGGGCCAGCCCCCCCACAAATTCCACGGATCACCTTCCAGCCACGCGGCCATTCCGACCGCGACAACGCGATCGAACTTTTCCGGGTTGTTGCTCAATGATCGCCAGCCACGCATCGTGTCTCGCGACTCGATGTATCGAGCCCGATCGCCGCGAAAGCCTTCGGCCGTATGGCGAGTTCCCGCAGACTGTCCGTAATAGAACGTATTTTCATAACCATGAATCAGCCGTGCCGGCGATTCGATCCCTGCGAGCATTCCATCGAGAAAATCCTTCACCCCTTTCAAAAAATCGGCCGCATCCAGATCGGGTGACCAAGCGAAGAAGATGATGATCCGAATGTCGGGTGCCTCACTCTGCAAGGCTTGCATCCAGCGTCGACCGCGGTCGCGCATGAGTTCAGAACTTCCCCGGCCCCAGGGAAAGGGTTCACCCGTTTTTTCGTATCGACTGTATTGTTCCGTATCCAGCAGCAGGCCTTTGAGACCCGCTTGTTTGCACAGTCGGCCCATCATTTTTGCGTTATGTTCCACACCCTGCCAGTCCTCATCGTTGGTGAGGTCTGCGCGAAACACCGTGTCGCCGCCACGAGCATTACACCAGAGAAAATTGTCTGTGAGCGACCCCCATTGTACTCGCTTTAAATCGTCCACAGCGGGCTTGATCGCGTCCCAGGGGACGGCCTGCTTTGACCAGATCCACCCATCCAGATGCGTTTCCGCATTGATGTCTGGGCGGCCTTGATAAGGCCGCTGAATCTCTTCGCACCAGATGGGGTCAAGAGCCGCACGCAGAGCAATTCCGTCGAAGGGATGCGTCTTCGTGAATTCCGGATGATCAGGCAGCGTTCTCGAATTTAAGGGGATCGGCGAGGAATCCATCGTGTAGATTCCAGTATCGATCAGCTTTTTCCCCCGAAGTTCTTTTGGCTGAGCCCACATTTGGGCACTGGCAGTCGAATGTAAGAGACTGGTCAGCAAAGCGATCATCATCAGATGGGTAACGTTCAAGACGCCCTCCGTACAATCTTTTGGTAAGATCAAAATTCAAGGTATTTCTCGGCAAAGCGGCCGATGATCAGCATGACAAGTTCATTTGAACTCAGCAAGAAACATTTTGGAGATCGGGTAAGACATTACACGATTTTCGTGTCAATCGTTCATTGAACTGATCTCGTGTTCGTGGCGACAGCTTCTTCGAAAAAAGTATTCGAACGTGCGTGTGGCCTCTGACTCCGTGAGAGTGACATCGAAGTCAACATTGACGTTCGACGCCTTTGTTGACTTCCCCAGAGATAAAGTCCGCTCTGCAGAAAATTGATTTCGGAGCTCAATACATGGCCCAGATCTTCCCCTGTAAACGTTTCGACTGGATGGTTGCCGATACAGACGCATCACTCGAGGCCAAGGTGATTGGCGAGATCTTACCGCGTGCAAAACGTTCATTCGCTGCTCTCCTCGGGCCTCCCGTGGCGCACTTGATCCCCTGATTATCGCTTTGCACAGTATTGTCGCTGCGCACAGTTCGCCGACGTCAAACGCGGTGCTTCACGAAAGCTGCGGCTCTCCGATGACGGTGAAACGATCCGAGTGATCAAAGCCGCCTTGCCCGAAGCCGACGACAATACGCCTGAAAGCGATCGATCGTTTTCAGGCCAAAAATTTGATGGCAAGGGCGAGCGCCTTCCCCTTCGGTGCCATTTATGTTGCACTCTCTATTACGTCTTTCTTCCAAAGCTGAAACGAGATCGTTCACACGCTTTCACGGGTTCGACTGATGTCACATTGTCAAGACTCTTCACCATGGAATTGCCACGTCGTC
This sequence comes from Schlesneria paludicola DSM 18645, assembly GCA_945869955.1. Lineage (GTDB taxonomy): Bacteria > Planctomycetota > Planctomycetia > Planctomycetales > Planctomycetaceae > Schlesneria > Schlesneria paludicola_B. The sequence continues at coordinate 8,974 of CAMBQP010000006.1, read as the reverse complement.
TGCCTCGTTCTCGGCATGGCCTGCCTTTCATGGTCTGCCCTATTCGCAGCGGATGTCCCCGTCATCGGGGCCACACTCAATGAACGCGCGAACATCGCCTACCCGGCGACTCACGCGGTTGTCGATGTCACCAAGGGACCGTATCTGGCCAAGGGCGACGGAACCACAGATGACACCGATGCGATCCAGCGGGCGATCTTCGACGTGATGGGCCAACATAAGCTTCTCTATTTTCCGAATGGAACGTATCTGATCACCAAGTCACTTCACTGGTCAAAAAAGAACTCGGCGGGCAAAGAGGCCTGGGGCCACAACTTCCTGCAGGGACAGAGCGCTGCGAAGACGGTCATTCGACTGAAAGACGGAACCTTCACCGACCCGAAGCAGCCCGCGAGCATCATGTGCTGTGGCGGGTTTGGATCCGCCGACTGGTTTCACAATTACGTCCAGGACATCACGTTCGACGTCGGCAAAAACAATCCCGCCGCGATCGGCCTGCAGTTCTACTCGAACAATTCTGGTGCGGTGAGGAACTGCCGATTCATGGCGACCGAAGGGAGTGGACTCGTCGGCCTTGATCTCGGTCACCAGGATATGAACGGTCCGCTGCTCGTGCAAAATTGCGAGGTGATCGGCTTTCAACGCGGTATTTGCACATCCCGAGCGGTCAACGGGCAGACATTCGAACACATCACACTGCGAGGGCAGGCCCAATTCGGTTTTGATAACGAGGGTCAGGCGATCAGCATTCGAGGATTCCGCAGCGAGAACGCCGTTCCTGCGATTCGCAGTTACGGAACACTCTGCCTAGTTGATGCAGAGCAGGTGGGACAGGAAGGAGCCAACCAGTGGCCCGCCATCATTAACTATAATGGTGGCCGCATCCTTTTGCGTGACATCGAGACGAGCGGATACCGTCGCGCCGTCGGCGACGTCTCGACAGCGGATTGGTACGCAGCCGTGCGGATCACTGGCGACGACAAACCCGGCAGTGCCGGACCGATCATCGCCGAGTATTGTTCACATCCGCCAACGAGTCCGTTCCCCTCAGAGTCGAGGTCACTGCGCCTGCCCGTAAAAGAGCCGCCCGAAACTCCTGCTGACGATCCGCAGACCTGGGCCAACGTGGACCACTTCGGTGCCGACCCAACCGGACAAGCGGATTCGTCCGCTGCCATCCAGAAGGCGATGGACTCGGGTGCGACCACCGTTTTTCTGCCCGGTTCTTACGCCTCCCAGTCTACGGTGGTGATCCGTGGGAATGTCCAGCGCGTCGTAGGCGTTGGTGGCTGGGTCGACTTCTTCAGCAAAGTCAAACCCGATTTCCGAATCGGCGCCGGATCATCACCGGTCGTCGCGTTCGAGCACTTCTCCTCCATCCAAGGGGGCATCGAAATCGACACCCAACGCACGGTCGTTTTCCGCAGCGTCTCCGACTGCGACCTGACTTTCACGCATGAGGCCGAAGGGGGCGAGCTCTTTTTCGAAGACTTCGTTACACACCATCTGCACCTTAAGAATCAACGAGCCTGGGGACGTCAACTCAATGTCGAGAATGAAGGAACACACATCGTCAACGACAGCGGACACTTGTGGGTCGTCGGCTATAAAACAGAGCGCGGCGGCACACTCTTGGAAACACGGGGCAACGGACACAGCGAAATCCTCGGCGGATTCAGCTACACAACCACCGCTGGCAAGCTGGCACCGATGTTTGTCACCGATAATTCATCCGTCTTCACGTTCTTCAACGAAGTCTGCTACAACGGAGATCCCTTTGTAACCCTGATCCGGGAAACGCGTAACGGGTCCGTTGCAACTGTGAGCCGTGGTGCGGGAACTACCGCGCCCTATGTGTCGAGGCTTGTGAAAAAGTGACTTCGAGCGAGGCTTTGAGTCCATAAATTCAATCACCTTAGCCTTGTTCCTCACGACTGCGAGGACTTCGCGCCGGAGTGATCGCAGTCAAGGCGGGCCGACTCACGGTTTTGACCATCGAGCTGAGATTGCCATCAAGACTTCGCGCCATTCCGTATTCGCTCAAGAATCTCAGAAGGAGCAGAACGCGAGTCGCGATTTCGCAGCCAAATATGAAAAATAACGGACGGTCCGACAGCGACTCGGCCGGAACTTGCACAGTTCATTGACTTCTTGATTGGCCCCAACCGGGATGTGTTGACATCACTCCCGTATCCACCAGCCCAGTTTACTCAAACGCAAACGGACGGTTTCCAATTTTTGTGGGCGATTCCGGATGGAATGGAGTTTCAATTCATTCGATTCTTCCGCATCGAGCAAATCCACAACCACCGCGAAGCGACCTCGGTCTCATCCCAAGGTATCATCCCAAACCGCGACAACATCGGAACGAGACCCCCGAATCAAATTCAATGAAAATGATTCGACCGGATGGCAAATCCCAGCAGGTCGATCCCTCAAGCTCCAGCCAATCTCTGCAACGGCTTGCACTCATCACCTGGCGTGGATCATTTTTCTTGCCGGTCACTGAATCGCGTCCTCAGCGTCTTGATTGATCGCTTTTGGCTGATGCCTGAATGACATGATGCCGGAAACGCTCGACCCGCAAGAGATCGCTGATTCCACGAAGCGAGTTCTTAGACGGGTTCGTCCAAAGTGGTTGCGGAAGCGCAGTCGGTCCAAATTCATCAGACAGAGTTTCGAGAAAAGAGATCAGATCGTCTTCTTCGTCATCAGTCAGCCCCAGATTTCCAAGTTCAGTATGATTAACTGTCGCCGGAATATCGGCTGGAGGAAATTGATTCGGTTCCTGGTCCCGTTTGTTATAGAAATGGACAACTTCCTTCAGACTCTTGAATTTCCCGTTGTGCAGATAAGACTTCACAAATTCGCGGTTTGGCTTTTTTGCCACATTGCGGAGCGTGGGAACTTTCACCTTGCCGAATTGGGACTCTTGTTTCAGCACGCCGCCAAGCCCTAAGTCTTTGTACTGTCTGCCATGAGGGTTAATGTTCGCTGGAGCCTCATAAAATGGATTGGCTTCGTTACGGGGTACACCGAGGTTGTCGTAGGTGAAATCCGTAAAGAGAGGTGGGGATCCATCTGCCCCGGGTTCGTGAGGGTGACATGCAGAGCAGTTTGCGCGACCGGCGAATAACTCGAGGCCACGCATTTCTTGTGAAGTCAGCGTGGCCCGTTTCGCGAGATATGCGTCGTACTTCGAGCGGAATGCATTGACTTCGCGTGAGGATTCATAGGCCACAATCGCTTGGGCGATCTGATCGAATCCCTTCTCCTCTTCGCCAGGGACCAAAGATCGTGGTCCAAAAACTTGTTCAAATAATCTCTGATATCCCCCTTTTCGAACCTTGTTCACAACCTCCTCAGCCGAGGCATTGTTCATCTCTAATGGGTTCAGGAGTGGCCCCTTCGCTTGTGCAATCAGATCATCCGCTCGACCATCCCAGAACTGTCCTCCGACCCAAGTCTCATTATCGTCTTGAAAGGTTCGTTTGGGACTGAACGACGCATAGGCAACTGTCGGTGGTTTTCGGTTCCCAAAACGCCCCGCCGCGGCACCGGGATAGACACCCGTTCGCAGATTCACCTGCGAATTTGGGCCTGAGAATCCCGCCTCGGGTGCATGGCAACTTGCACAGGATTGACCCGCTGGCGTCGAGAGGTTCGTATCAAAAAAGAGTTGCTTTCCCAATTGCTCGACTGGTGACAATTCGTTCGCAGCTCCCAAAGAAGGAACGAACAGCAGGCCAGCTAGGAACAATCCAATCATCCCAAACGTACGCAGGGAATTGACCGTAATCTTGAGAACACAAGAATCTGCTCGTAACTGATCGAAATCATTGAAAAACAGATTCCGGCAATACGGCATGATCGACTCCTTCGAACACAAAACGCTTTGGCACAGCACAGATGAGTCCGGATGGGAAACACGCAAGGGACTTTTATCGTAAGCCTGATAATCGGGCAATACATGTTAAGATGGAGTTTTTAAGCAGGATTACAGACGGTGGGCTACACTGACTTTGGGTTGCTCTTGCAAAAATCTTCACCGGCTCTCTGCCAGGCGAGTGGAACGTGGTTCGACTGAAAAATGCTTTGTGGGTGTCAGTAGTGTCGATTGAAATCATGAGACATTCGTACGAAGCGGTTCAATCCGTTCGTGGCGGAGAGGTCTTACTTGGAATAATCGGTTTCTTGGCGGTTTGAGCGGACCCACTCCGAACACGACATCATTTTCTGAACTCACCAAAATGCCAGAGCATTCCCGATGGATCGTGCAGGAAATATTCTTTGCCCCAGTGTTCCGTGCGAATCGGGGATAGCCTGACGTTTTCGTATTTCGCGGGTAATTCCAATCCGTTCAATTCGTTCCAGTGGCGTTCGAGACCGTCAACCTCCATGAATAGCATGGTGTTGTCGACCCAGTCCCTCACGTAGGCGTCCTGAAGGTAAAACCCCATCCCCTCTGTTTCAAAATATGACATGTCCGGCGACACGAGATGTTCGGTAAATCCCAAATCCCGGTAAAACTTCTGTGACACAGGAAAGTTCTTGGCGCCGATGAATGCTCGAATCGATTTCGCCTGATGTTGCATGGCTTTATTCCAAACGAGGGACAACAATGGGGGTAATCCTAAAAACGAAGCCGGTTCGTCAACAGCATTCCTCATCTGTTCCCGATCTGTGCCGAGCTTCACTTCAATTTCAATCCAGACGTTCGCGGGCAATTTCTGCCCATGGGCCTCGCTGGTCAAAATCGAGGTATTTGAGCCAGTGAGTGGCGGCTTCTGGTTTTTGTCCCAGTTGCTCGAGGACTCCCGCCAGATGAAAATGGACTTCCGGGTAATCGGGGTGCAGATCCAGCGCGATCTGGAATGCGGCTTGAGCACCCGTTAGGTCATGAATTTCTGACAGCACACAGCCGAGTTGCGTCCAGGCTTCGAGGAAGTTGTGATCGAGTTCTACGGCGACATGGTAACGCTCAATCGCCCCGTGCGGCTTTTGGTGGCGGTACAGTGCCTCGGCAAGGTGGAAGTGATAAGCGGGATTCAGCGGGTCACCGAGTGTCGCCAAGCGAAAGGCTTCGATGGCAGAGCCGATTTCATTCAATTCGGCTAACCGGCAGCCTTCGTGAAACCAATCTTCCGTTGACCAGCGGTTTTGATCTTCGAGCGTCAAGGGCAGGGAGGGACGAATGGGAATTATGGTTGGTTCTTCGTCCGCCGGACTCGACGATTCGGGTAAAGCGAAATCGAAAAGTCGCTGACCGGTCGTTTCAATCAAACCGGAATCATCTCGAAAGACCAGGCCACTTGCTCCCCGAGCGAGGACTTCGAGTTGAGCAAGGGGGTGAGAAACGTGCGGAAGGAGCGAGTGCAACCGCTGCAGACTGGCGGTGATGAGTTCCGCACGCACGCCCGAGGCCGCCAATTCGCATAAGCGTCGGGCGCTGGCCACCTCTTCAAAATGGAAATAGGGAAGTCGGTAGACCTTTTTGACCGCTTTAATCAGTCCCGCTCGTTCCCAGCGCCGAATGTCATTCACCGAAACATTCAGCAACTGGCACAGCATGGCAGGGGTATAAAGTTGTTGTGATTTCCGTTCGAGGGGCTCAATCCCCATCAGTTTCAACCATTCCGATTCGGAAACAATCCGAATCGGCTCCCCTTTATCATGGAGTTGTCGAGCCAATTCCAGCTTTACCGATGGCTGACCATCCTGCTCCAGCGGCCAACCCTCTTCGCCCACAACGAGGATTGAGGTTTGTTGTCCGACATGCTGCATGGCCTGGCCCCCTTGCTGCTCAACCAGATCCATGGCCTGACGGTGTGTCATCGAGGCCAGAGTCCCCGTAAAGGCAACTCGTTCCCCAAGCAAAACGGGGGTACTCTGTAATTCGCAGCTCAGTTCCGAGGGCTTGTCAGAGATCACAGGTCGCAGGTGTCCGGGTGTGAGGAGTGGCGAGTTCGGGGCGAAAGTGATTATAACCTACCACCCCCGATCCTGTCCTCTGTGACGTGGACGGGGCAGGGGGGGGCGAGATTCAACCCTGATGGAATTGGCTTCCAAAAAACCTGCAAAGACAAAAGGGCGGGGGGCTTTTGTTTCGTCAACAGTGCTCAGTTTTCGTCAATACCACGGGGTTTGCGATGTGACTACAATCTGGTGAGGTTCTCGTAACGGTTTTTTCATGAGCATGAGCATGAGCATGCGTGTAGACATGATTTGGATAACCCGTAAAAATCCCGAATAGACAAATCGAATCGACTTTTTTCCTCGGAGCGTGTGAACGATGTCTGCTTTGCAAACCGCTGATCCTGTTCTCGGGTCGGCGATCCAACATGAACGAATGCGACAGCACGACGGCCTGGAGCTGATTGCATCCGAAAACTACACCAGTGCTGCGATTCTGGAAGCCGCCGGAACAGTGCTCACTAACAAATATGCAGAAGGGTACCCAGGACGACGGTATTATGGCGGCTGCGAGTACGTGGATGTGGTGGAAATCCTCGCGATTGAACGGGCCAAACGCCTGTTCGGAGCGCAATATGCGAATGTACAGCCGCACGCCGGTTCTCAGGCGAATATGGCCGTTTATCAGGCGACACTCAAGCCCGGCGATGTGTTTCTCGCCATGAATCTGGCCATGGGGGGGCATCTGACTCACGGAATGAATCTGAATTTTTCTGGTCAGCTTTACCAGCCTATTTCGTACGGAGTGCGTGAATCCGATCATCGAATTGATTTTGATCAGGTGGCGAAATTGGCGCGAGAGCACAAGCCGAAATTGATCATTGCCGGCGCCAGTGCCTATCCACGGGAAATCGATCATGCAAAGTTTGCCGAAATCGCGAATGAGGTGGGAGCCAAATTATGGGTTGACATGGCGCACTATGCAGGTTTGGTCGCTGCGGGAGTTCATAATAGCCCGGTTCCGGTCGCCGATTTTGTGACCAGCACCTCGCATAAGACGCTTCGTGGACCACGGTCTGGCTTCGTCTTGTGTAAGGAACAATACGGTAAAGAGATTGACAAAGCGGTTTTCCCAGGTCTACAGGGGGGGCCATTGATGCATATCATCGCCGCCAAGGCCATTTGCTTTGAAGAAGCCATGCAGCCATCATTTAAGATGTACGGCAAGCAAATTGTGGAAAACGCGAGAGCGCTGGCGGAAACACTGATGGCGGGAGGAATCAAGCTGGCCAGCGGTGGAACGGATAATCATCTGATGCTGTGTGATGTCACTTCGATTGGATTGACTGGAAAGATCGCCGAGAAGGGGTTGGATCATGCCGGCATCACCGTGAACAAGAACATGATTCCTTACGATCAACGCAAAGCGATGGATCCGAGTGGAATTCGGATTGGAACTGCGGCGTTGACGACGCGCGGCATGCGACAGGACGAAATGAAAAAGGTGGGGGCTTGGATTTTGCGAGTCTTGAAGTCACCCGAAGAACAGACCGTATTGGATACGGTGAAGGGTGAAATTCGCGAGTTTACCAAAGCGTTTCCCGTTCCAGGTATTGGCTGAGTTTCGTGGTCGCTCGGCAGGGGGGGGCCGCAAAATCGGCGTCGCCACTGCCATCCAGTCAACCTTGGGCCGTTGCCCTGATTGTGAGATTTATCGGTAACAGTCCGGCGACAAAAAGAGCGTGGCAGAAATCGAGTTTCTGTCACGCTCTTGGTTTTTGCCTGGAAGCCGCGAGAGGAACGAGGGGTTCCTTGATCGACTTTTTGCGGAAAATCGAGAGGACTACTTCCCCTTCTTTTCATTTTTGACTTTTCGTTTTTCCTTCAGCGTCAGTGCAGGTTTCTTCTGGACTTCCTTCCTGCCCTTGTCTTTCTTGCCTGTTTCGCCCACGTCAGTTCTCCATTGTTTGAAAAGGACCTCTGCCAGTTGAGACACTGAACTTGTATCTCTCTCGCCGAGAGAATACCAGATTCCGGGGGAGAGAGTTACTAGGAAAATGGTTTGTTCGAGGTGAGCCGCGTTTGAGCCGCGTTTGAGTCGGTTTTGTTGGGAGAGTGGGAAGGTGGGCCGCGCGTGTTGGCGGGGGAATGACTCAGATTTCCCCATGAACTTTTTTGTGGATCGTGTCAGTGGATCGTGTCAGCGGGGATTTGCGGTGAGCAGTTGTTCGATGGAGATCACATTGTTCAGGCTTCCCGATCGAAATCCATCAAGGTCGATGGTGACAAATCGGAAGCCAAAGGCATGGAGTTCGTTCCGAATTTGATCGCGAACGACAGGGGCGAGCAGGCGGGGGATGATTTCCAACGGAACTTCAATTCGTGCCAGTTCATTCGCTTCGCAGCGGACTCGCAATTCGCGGATCTCAAGGAGTTGTTTGAGGAATTGTTCGGCGAGATCGATCCGACGGACTCGTTCTGGAGTGACTTCGATACCGTAGGCAATTCGGCTCGACAAACACGGGGTGGCAGGTTTGTTCCAGACGGGAAGGTCCCAGAACCGGGCGAGTTCGCGAACATCTGTTTTTGTGAACTCGGCTTCAATCAGGGGTGAGCGAACCTGGAATTCCGTTGCGGCTTGCATGCCAGGGCGGTAGTCGCCTCGATCATCCAGATTGGCTCCGTTGACCAAAACGTCAACACCGAGCGTCGGAGCCAATTCGATCAGTCGGGTATACAGTTCGGATTTGCAAAAATAGCAGCGGTTGTGTGGATTTTGAGTGTATTGCGGGTCTGAGAATTCTTGAGTCTGAACCAACAGATGCCGAATTCCGATCTGTCTGGCAATTTGTTCGGCCTCTTCCTTTTCTCCCATCGCGAGACTCAAGCTGACCGCAGTCACCGCCACAGCGTTATGTTGACAGGCGATCTGGGCCGCTTTTGCCACCACGGTACTGTCGACTCCTGCGGAAAAAGCGACGGCGACGCGACCATAGCTGGCCAGAATCTCGATGAGACGTTTTTTTTTCTGATCTATGGAGGTGAGGGGGGGAGAGGTGAG
>CAMBQP010000005.1 GCA_945869955.1 Schlesneria paludicola DSM 18645 | reverse complement strand
AAAAAAGCGGTCAGTGAAACTTTGACAATCGAATCCCATCTCATCCCCAGCCATTCCGATAGCCGAACGAGCGTCAAATCGCCGGCTCGATACTTGATCCTCCTCTTTTTTCTCAGACAGCGATATCACCGGCACAATTGATCACCGGCACAATTGCCTCGTTTGGGCTTGAGACCCGAACACCTCAAGTGTTACCTTGATCTTTGTGACCGCGATGGGTCACGCTGCCTGCTCTCTCTTGCCGAGACCCTCCCCATGCGACCTCAATCCTGGCTGTTGCTTTTTCTCTGGATGCTGGGGATGCCGTTTGCGGTCGGTGCTTGGACTCTCGCCGCTGACAGTGATGCACCCAATCCCACCCCAACCCCCGCAGTCACAACGCTCACCTACGAACAGCACATTCGACCCATTCTGAAAACCCACTGTTTTCAATGTCATGGTGAAGAAGATCATCGCGAAGGAAAGCTCGACCTGCGACTTCGGCGGCTGATCATCGCCGGTGGTGAGTCCGGGCCGGCACTCGTCCCCAACAATCCAGAAACCAGCCCCCTCCTCAAGCGAATCCGGGCGGGGGAGATGCCTCCCAAAGGAAAAGCGGTTTCGGCCAAAGAGCTTGAACTGATTGAACGCTGGATCGCGGAAGGGGCCCTGACCCAGCGAGACGAACCGGTCGATGTCTCACAGGTCGGTGACATCACTGCCGAGGAAAAGGCGTTTTGGTCGTTTCAGCCGATTCGCCATCAGCCGATACCAACGCTCCATCAGCAACGACCCGATCGCGCACCGATCGAGCGATCGGGCGAAACCCGTCAGGTTGCCAACCCCCTCTCAGAAGCGACCCCGCGGATGATCGAGCGAATGATCGATCAGTCATTCACCCCTATTGACCTGTTTGTCGCAGAAAAACTGCTCGACAAAGGCTTAGAGTTTTCCCCCCCTGCCGATCGCCAGACCATGATTCGCCGTCTGACCTTTGATCTAATCGGCTTGCCCCCTACCCCTGCGGAAGTCCAGGATTTCCTCAAGGACACCGCAGCGGATGCACACGAAAGACTAATCGACCGGTTACTTGCCTCGCCCCATTACGGAGAACGATCCGGGCGGCAGTGGCTGGATGTCGCCGGCTATGCCGACTCCGAGGGCTACACCGAAGTCGATCCGATCCGGAAGTATTCGTATAAATACCGCGACTGGGTGATTCGTGCGTTCAATGCCGATCTCCCCTTTGATCAGTTTGTGATCGAGCAACTGGCGGGTGACGAGTTGCTCAAGCCACCCTACGTCAACCTCACCCCGGCTCAACAGGACAAATTAATTGCGACCGGTTTCTTGCGGACCGTTGCCGACGGGACGGGGCAGGGAGCGGATCCGAAGGTGGCCCGCAATGCCGTGGTCGCCGAGACGATCAAAGTCACCAGTACTGCACTGTTAGGACTCACCGTCGGCTGTGCCGAATGTCACAATCATCGGTATGACCCGATTCCTCAAGCGGACTATTATCGCTTGCGGGCGATTTTTGAACCCGCTTTGAACTGGAAAGCCTGGCGGAATCCTGCCGAACGCTTGATTACGTTATACACGGATGCCGATCGGACGCGGTCGGCAGCGATCGAGGCCGAGGCCCAGCAGATTCTCGCCGAGCGTCAGAAAAAACTCGATGCGGCCATTGAAGTGATCTTCGAGCGAGAACTGGCCAAAGTTCCCGAAGAGCAGCGTGATCGGGTCAAGGCGGCTCGCAATACGAAAGATGCCGAGCGAACACCGGAACAGGTGGCCCTGCTCAAGGAATTCCCCAGTGCAGACCCGAAGCCCTCGCAGATCGATCTCTATGATCCGGTCGCGACCGCAGAACTGAAGAAAGATGATGAGCGGGCGGCAGCGGTTCGCAAACAAAAGCCGGTCGAAGATTTTCTTGGTCCGCTGACGGAAATTCCCGGTCAGGTCCCCGAAACCGTCGTGTTCCACCGGGGCGATCCCGATCAACCAAAGCAGGTCGTCACGCCGGGCGAACTCTCGGTCCTGGACTGGCTCCCCCCACTGGTTGCAGCAACTGCGGATTCGCTGCCCACTTCGGGACGACGCCTGGCCTACGCTCGCCATTTGACCAGTGGTCAGCATCCCCTGGTTTCTCGCGTCGTCGTCAATCGTCTTTGGGGAGGGCATTTCGGCAAGGGATTGGTCGCAACCCCTGGTGACTTTGGGACTCTGGGTGATCGCCCGACTCATCCTGAACTGCTTGACTGGCTCGCCGCCGAGTTCGTCACTGGCCCTGCTCCCTCGACACCCGAGATCACGCCACGAACGGCGACGGAATCGGCGCCGCCAACCAATCCACATCGCTGGTCGATGAAGCGGTTACAGCGGCTATTGGTCAGTTCCTGCGTCTACCGTCAAACCTCAACCCGCCAGGCCACCCAGGAAGCGGTCGATCCGGATAATCGTTATCTGGCTCGAATGCCGGTGCGAAGATTGGAAGCCGAGCTGGTCCGCGATGCGATCCTCAGCATCAATGGCACGATCAATCAAAAACTGGGAGGTGAACCGGTCCCCGTGATGTTGGATGAAGATGGTCAAGTGGTGATTGGGATCGAGAACCTCAATGGCGAGAATCGTCCTGGGCCTGTCATTCCGCTGCATGGCGAAGAATATCGCCGCAGTCTGTACGTGCAGGTCCGACGGTCGCGTCCGCTGGCAATCCTGGACACATTTGATTTGCCGACATTGGATCCAAACTGCACGCTCAGAAACTCGTCGACCGTGGCACCACAGTCACTGATGCTGATGAATAGCGACTTTATTCTCGCCGCTGCGCGTCAATTGGCCGCGCGTCTGGACCAGGAACACGACGCGGGGTCTCAACCAGTCGATCGGATCCGCTTTCTCTGGTCGGTGGTGTTTGGACGACTTCCGCACGAGACAGAACAAGCCTCGGCGTTACGCTTTCTGGAAGAGCAGCAAACGCAATTAACGACTGCTGCCGAGGGGATCGCCGACCCGAAACAAAAGCCCGATCCTCGGCTGTGGAGTTGGATTACCTTCTGCCAGGCGCTGCTCGGTTCGAATGAATTCCTGTATATTGATTGACGACGCTTACGGAAACAGACTGTTTCCGTGCCGTTTTTTTCTGCGGTTTGCAACGACGTGATGACTGAACCCGAACTCGTGAAATCCCCGAGTGAACTCCTTGAGTTGAGCATGATCTGATGCGCGATTCCCAACTTTCTCGCCGTGAAATTCTCTCGTCCGCCACCTTTGGCGTCGGCAGCCTGGCGTTGGCAAGCCTGATGCAATCTGAAGGATGGGGAGCCGAAACGATCAAACCCGATTTGAACCGGCCCACTTACGATCTGCTGCCGAAAAAAACCTTGCACCCTCCGAAAGCGAGGGCGATGATCTCGCTGTTTATGCAGGGGGGACCGAGTCACATGGATCTGTTCGATCCTAAGCCTGAACTGAACCGACTGGATGGCCAGAAATTTCAGGGAGAGATCAAATACGATAACGCGGCGCAGGCGAGTGCCAAAGTTTTGGGGTGTCCCTGGAAATTCGAGCCGCGCGGACAATCGGGGATCGAGATTTCTGAGCTCTTGCCACATACGGCCGAGATTGCGGACGACATGACTTTGATTCGGTCGATGTTCACAGGGGTCAACAATCATGGTCAATCGATCGATGCCTTGAACACCGGTCGAGCGATCTCGCATCGTCCGTCACTCGGCAGTTGGCTGGCGTATGGACTTGGTTCCGAGAATCGAGATCTTCCCGCCTTTGTCGTCCTGACCGATCCCGAAGGCTTGCCGGTTTTAGGGATGCAAAACTGGTCCAATGGCTGGCTTCCTTCGCTGTATCAGGGGACCGTAGTTCGTCCGCGTGAACCCCGTATTTTGAATCTCGATCCCCCGGTCGAGTTACGGGGTAAGCCACAACAACGATATCTTGAGTTCCTGGCGGAGATGAATCGGGACCATTTGACGCGTCACCCGGGTGAACTCGATCTGGAAGCCCGGATCGCCAGTTATGAACTGGCCGCGCGGATGCAGTCAGCGGCAAAAGAGGCGGTCGACCTGAGCCAGGAAACCGCCGCGACACAACAGCTCTACGGGATTCATGACCCGAAAACTCGCGATTATGGGACTCGTTGTCTGATTGCCCGGCGACTGGTCGAGCGGGGCGTTCGCTTTGTGCAGCTCTACACCCGCTATCAGTTATGGGACCATCATGGTGACCTCAAAACAGCCTTGCCGGCAGCCTGTCAAAAGGTGGATCGCCCCAGTGCAGCCCTCGTACAGGACCTGAAGCAACGGGGCCTGCTCGACTCGACGCTGGTTCATTGGGGGGGTGAGATGGGCCGGTTACCGGTGGTGCAGAACGACGCGGGTCCTGATAAAGCGGGGCGAGACCACAATACCTATGGCTTTTCCACGTGGCTCGCCGGCGGTGGCGTAAAATCCGGTTACGTGCATGGCAAGACGGACGAATTTGGACACAAAGCGGTAGAAAACATTGTGACCCACAACGACTATCAGGCGACACTGCTCCATCTGTTCGGCCTGGACCACGAAAAACTGGTCTTCACTCGCAACTTGCAACCCGCCTCTCTGGTCGATCAGCAACCTGCCCGGATTGTGACTGAAATCCTGGCCTGACGGCGGGGAACTCTGTTTGGTGCGCAGCGGATTCCTCCGAATCGCGTTCTGCAGGGGTGACATCTCACGCGATAAAAACTCCAAAAGTGAAAGTAATCAACCCGCGATGCACTCGTATGCAGGAGCAGAACGATTCCTCACCGAAAACCGGTTCACCGATAAATTCGGTGCCCGGCAGTGAAAACTCGGTTTCTCTCATCGAAGCAACTTTGGCGCGGTGTGAGATATCGAGTTTCCGTTTGCATCGACCCCGCACTTGGTTTGTGGTTGAACCATTTTTTACCGACTCTCGGTCGGCAATAATCCCGCCTCGCTGTTTTTGCTCTGCGTGACTCGGTCGCGCAGTTCTGCAGCCTGTGCCAGAATCCGTTGGGCGGATTCTTCAAGCCCTGATTTAGACAAATACACGCTTAAATTCCCCGAAACCACGTTGATTTCCTGATTGAGAAAGTCATTCTGATGATAGATGGAAACCGGGATCTTGAGGCAGGTCTCCCAAGCCTGGGTTAACAATTCGATGCTTTGATCGGTTTTTCCCTGTAGATCCTTTTCCACCGCCAGCGTATTTCTGGCATCTATATGCACAATGAGGTACTGGATCGTCATTTCAGGATAACGGTTCCCGATTTGGATGGCTTGTTCGAGGTTTTCGTTGGCTCGGTCTCGCTCGCCATACTTTCGTAAAACCATGGAAATTTGGTATAGCATTTCCGTGGCCAAAAAAGAGGCTGTTTCAACCCAAGTCGGATCCTGAAAGAATTCCTCTTGCAGCGAAATCATTTTCGCCAGCATCACCTTTCGCAACTCGTTCAATTCGGGGGTATGAAGATCTCGCAGCGGCGGCTCAACCAACTTGAACGAGATTTTGACATCGGCGTAAAAATGGTGAAGGAAGAGATTCCCAGTCTGGTTATACCTGACTGTCGCGAGCTCTTGCGACTGCTTGGCAATTGCTTCGGAAGCCAAGGCTCGAGTTTCCGACTCGCGCGCAGCGTTTGCCGAACGGATCGCGGCTTCACGAGTTGCATTCGCCTCTGTTGCCGCATCTTCCGCCAGCTGTTTGAGATGCTGCTGTTCCCACGCAAAGAGCAAACTGGTCATCACCAGTAAAACCCCCAAGCTCATCGTTGCCAGGATGGCTGCGGCGAGTGCCCAATTTCTTTGGCTCCATTGAAATAGCCGAACGATCGTGGGTGTTGGGCGGGCAATGATCGGCCGATCTTCCAGAAATCGCTGCAGATCGTCAGCCAGATCTCGTGCCGACCCGTACCGTTGTCGAGGGTCTTTTTTCAGGCATTTCAGGCAGATTGTCTCCAGGTTTCGACTCACCCCCGGTTGCAGTTGACTGGGGGGGACCGGAGTCGCGGTTTCAATCATCGCCAGGGTCTTGGAGACCGTTTCCGCCTGAAAAGGGCGAGTCCCCGTCAAGGTCTCGTACAAAATCACACCCAGGCTATAGATGTCCGAGGATTGACTTTCGCTCTTGTTTTTCTGGGAAATTTGTTCGGGAGCCAGATAGCCCAAAGTCCCGACCACGATCTCGGACTGACTGAATTCATTGGCTTCCCCGAGGATTTTCGCCAGTCCAAAATCGGCAATTTTCGGAATCGCCCGCGATTCTTGCAACGCCCCCCTGTTAGCGTTCACTTTCCGCTGCGGATCCAGCAATCCCTCGGTCAGTAAAATATTCGAGGGCTTCAAATCGCGATGCACGAGTTTCTGCTGATGCAGGTCATCGATCGCCCGCGCCACCGTGGCCATCAACGCCGCGGCCGTGCGTGGTGCGAGTGGTTTTTCCGCCAGCTTTTGCTTCAGCGAGCCGCCGACGACCAGTTCCATCGCAATGAAAGGGATTCCTGCCACGTCACCCACTTCGTAGATCTGCACGAAATTCGGGTGATTGACCGTCGCCTGCAGGCGGGCTTCCTGCTGAAATCGACCGATTTGACGAGGCGTAAAGGATTGGGAGCGAAGGATTTTCACCGCCACACGGCGATTCAATCGCTGATCAAAACACTCGTAAACATCCCCCGCGCCACCGCGACCCAAGTGTTGGATGACTCGAAAATCACCACCAAAATATCCCGACTTCGGTATGGAAGAAGGGTCCTGCCAAGCCAGCGGGATTTTCGGAGAATCCTGTTCGAGATCGGAATGTGAGGGGCCGCGACCCGCAGGGAACTCGTTCAGTTCCTCCACCTTTGATTCCAAGACTTTCCAGCATTCACGACAATCCGAAAGGTGGAGGGAAAGTTGCTCGACATCCTCTGCGTCCAAGAGCCCCAATGCGGCTCGTCGCAGGATTTCCTGGTCGGGGCAATCGGGGGCGGCAATCGCCTCATGAGTCTGCAAAAAATTCATAGCGTGAACCTGTCAATCAATTTAAGCAGGCATTTCAATCAAGAAGACCTCGTCCCGAATCGCTTTGCGTACACGGGAGATGGTGGCGAAAACGGTAGGGGGATCGATCCCCAACCGCGCGCCGACCTCGGCACCCGATTGATGTTCGAGATAAAAAAGTTCAAAGCAGGTCCAGGTCGAATCCTGAACCCGTTTTTTCACTCGCTCCATCGCCAGAGCCAGAATTTCCTGATTTGCCATCTCGTCAAACTGGTCGATCAGATCGCTACAGGCCAGGCAGGAGACCAGTCGGTCCTGCAGATTCGGTGGCAGACTCCAGGGGGCATCGAGCTCATGGGCTTGCAAATACTTCTGACGGATGTCGAGCCAGCAGTGATAAGCCACGGTCTTTAACCAGCCACGAAACCGGGCTCCTTCTTGAACCTGATAGTGATCCAGCTTCTGAAATACGCGGATCAGGATCTCTTGTACCAGATCCTCGGCATCTTGTGTCCCGGATCCCCATTTCAGGCTCCAGCGATACAAGATCGCTCCGTATTTGTCGACAAATACGGGCCATAGAGTCGACGTGGAATCTCCCTTGACCAGCTTACCCAGCAAACTGAAATCAGTGGACGCGTCAAAGCGAGCAGTCATTTTCGATACGATTCCCACCAGAGGTTCTGGTATCCTCACCATCGCAATCAACGCACAACCGTACCGAAAAAAACAGCAAGATTCAACAAGAAATTCCTGCTCCTCGATCATCGCCGCTGTGTGGCAACTCCAATTTGGTCACTGAAATTGTAAGAACCGCATTGGAAGCATCCGAACCGGCGGATATGATGGAGGTTGAGCGCTGTCAGCATTGAGCGACGAAAACCGGCTCCATGATCGTACTGGCTCACCCGCAAACCCTGTTCGAGGTCGATTTCATGTCGCGACAGCGAAACCTGGCACTGGAAAACCTGCAATCACTGGTTTGTCGCCGTGACCTGCTGAAGGTCGGCCCACTGGCATTGTCGGCTTCGGTGCTGCCCGGTTTATTCACGGGTGCGGCGGGGGCCGAACTGGTTCCGTCTGCGGCAGCCAAGGCCAAGTCGGTGATTTACCTCTGGATGGGGGGAGGTGTCACCCATATTGATTCACTCGACCCCAAACCCGAGGCGCCCGAGCAAATTCGGGGGACGCTGTCGGCCATCCCGACCAGCCTGCCGGGGGTTCACTTTTCCGAAGTCTGTCCGAATCTGGCCCGTATCGCCCACGACCTGTGTACCGTCCGCTCATTTTCGCATGACAGTGACGATCATCTGCTGAGCCAGGTCTACACATTGTCTGGACGAAAGGTGACCCAGGCACAGTTGTTCACCGAACCCAACATCGGATCCATTGTGCAGTACCTGCTCGGACCGCGGAATGGATTGCCGGGATACATCGCAGTCCCCGGCATCACTCGACCCGGTCCCCCGCCACACAATTTATTTGTCGGCGGCTGGCTCGGAAACCAGTATGCCCCCTTCTGTGTCGGTGGTCAGCCCGATCAACCCGATTTTACGATTGGCGAGAAAGAACTGGTTCCTTCGCCCCTCGCCAGCGAAGATCTGAATCCACCCGAACTCCGCTTCCCGCAGGAAGTGACCATCGGACGATTGGATCGCCGCAGCCAGCTTCGTTCCCATCTGGAAGACTCGCTGCGAAACCTCGACAAATCGGGGGCCTTGCCCGCGATGGAAGGGCATTTTCAAGGTGCATTCAATTTATTGAGGTCGCCTCAGGTCCGCGATGCCTTTGACCTGACGAAAGAAACCGATTCTCTGCGAGACGCGTACGGGCGAACCAAAATCGGGGGACGGTGCCTGATGGCCCGGCGACTGGTCGAAGCGGGGGCCCGATTCGTCCTGGTCGATTATGGTTATGACTCGGACTACGGCAACTTGTGGGACATTCATAACGTTCCCGAGCAAAAGTTCCCGCACGTCTCTGAGATGTGCAAGCGCGGTTACAACGTTGCTGGCATCGATCGCGCCTTCGCCGCGTTGATCACCGATCTGAAACAACGAGGGTTACTGGAATCGACCTTGATCGTCTATCTGACCGAGTTTGGACGAACCCCCAAGATTAACTCGTTGGGGGGCCGTGATCACTGGGGGGCTTGTGGTTCGATGTTTTTTGCGGGGGGAGGGATCCGCACGGGCCAGGTCATTGGAACCAGCGACAAACAGGCCGCCTATCCGCTGACTCGACCCTACGGCCCAGCGGACATCGCAGCAACGATGTATCAATGTCTTGGAATTGAATCTGAAACGCGCGTTCCCGACCGGCAGGGGCGTCCGTCGCCGGTCCTGGATCATGGCAGGCCAATCGACGAGGCCTTGCTGTAAGAGAATCCGTGTTGTCGGAATGCGCCACTTCGATTAAAAGCCAACTCGTCGAATGATCCGAGATCTTTTGCGATCATCATGGCCTGCGCAACGAACGAACGGCGAAAAGGACGCGCCGATGACCCAGTGGTTTTCATGGCTAGCCGGACAAGAAGCGACATACAGTCAGAATGAGCGGTCGTTTGAAGAGCGGTCGTGGACCTCTTTGGCGGGGATGGCAAGCGAAACCACACTCCCTTCCGTTCCGAATGGGCTGAGCCTGAATCGGTGGCTGAATCTGTTTTTGCTGCTGGGAGTTTTGGCTCGAACGATCCGTTATTACCTTTGCTTTCCGCTCTGGGATGACGAAAGCTTTTTGTGTGTGAACTTGATTCATCGCAACTATGCCGAATTATTGCAACCGCTGGATTATCATCAGGTGGCCCCGGTCCTCTTTCTCTGGATCGAACGGGCTGCGGTTCAGCTTTTGGGCTTCTCGGAATACAGCCTGAGGTTGTACCCGTTTGTCTGTTCAATCCTCAGTCTGTTTCTCTTTCGTCGCGTCGCCGGGAAATTGCTCTCGGGCCCCGCACTGTTGTTTGCAGTGGCAACGTTTGCTGTTTCCTATCCGGGAATTCGTTATGCCGCCGAGGCAAAGCCGTATGGAACCGACATGTTCCTGGCACTGCTGATGCTCGCGCTGGTGCTTCAATGGCAGCAGAAACGGACTTCCCAGTCCCTGTATTGGCTGGCCGCGTTCATGCCGTTCGCATTGGGGGCCTCGTATCCTGCGGTCTTCGCCGCCGGGGGACTCAGCCTGGTGGTAGGGGGGGCACTTTGGAAACAGCGGGGGACGATCCGTGAATGGATCGGATTGGCGACCTGGAATGTGATGATTCTGGCGAGTTTCGTGCTCTGGTTTGGCCTGGTTGGGCGGATTCAAAGCAGTGCCGAAGGGGAATTCATGGGGGAATACTGGAAACAGAATTTTCCTCCGATGCAGCAGATCAGCCTGCTGCCGTACTGGTTGCTGAAAACGCATGCCAGTGATTTTCTCGCTTATCCGCTTGGTGGCCCGCACTGGGCCAGTACGGCGACACTCATTCTGTGTCTGGCAGGGGCTTGGCGACTCGGTCGCCAGCGGCGTTTTTTCTGGATGGGTTTGATCCTGGGTCCGGTCAGCCTGCATTTCCTGGCTGCGGCCCTGCAAAAATACCCGTATGGTGGTCACGTCAAGTTTTCTCAGTACGTGGCCCCGATGATCTGCTGTTTGATTGGTGTGGGGGTGGTGCAGTTTCTGGACTGGCGATCCCGATGGGGCTATTCCGCCCATCGCAGCTTCCTCGGGGCCTGCACGATCCTGCTTGTCATCGGTGCAGGTGACATCGCGCGTGATTTGATCAGTCCCTACAAAACCCGATCCGATGAGCGGGCTCGGGCGTTTGCAAAAGCCTTCTGGGTCGGAACGCATTTCGCGGAAGAAGTGGTTTGTCTGCAGGGAGATCAGGGGCTCGATTTTGTCCCGGATCAGTATCGTGAACTCAGCTGGTCCGCCCACTATCGGTGTAATCGCGCAATCGAAATGCAGCGGTCTCGACTTCGTGCTGCCGATCTCGCGCAGGTTTCTGCGACGCGTCCGCTGCGGTGCGTCTTGTACCATGATGCCCGCTACGAACTTGACCAAGCCCGTCTGGACGAGTGGCTGCAGGGGATGCAAAAAAACTATGAACTGATTGCGCACGAGAGCATTCCTTTTCCTCGACTGGCGAAGGACGATCGTCGGCTGGTGACGATGGAATACATTGACTCGTACAAATTCATTCCCCTGGAAGACTCGTCGACCGAAATACGACCGATGGCAGCGGGCCGCACCCGCTCGCTGCACTAAAGAGTTTTGTTGGTTTCACCCAATTGCTGCGTTTCCCCCGTTTTTCCGAGACCTGGAACGACTCGCTCGTTGAGCCTCGTTTCCGGGTTCGGGCAATGATCAAATCCTGGCGTTGAATGTTCATGTGTGGTATCGCCGGCTATTTCCATTTGGATGGTTCGCCCGCCGATCGGGCTTCGATCGAGCGGATGGTGTCGGCACTCAAGCACCGGGGTCCGGATGCTCAAACCGTTCATTTGGATGGCCCTGTCGGCCTGGGACATGCCCGGCTTTCGATTATCGATCTGGCGGGGGGGCATCAACCCCTCTTTAACGAAGATCATTCGATCGCGGTGGTCTGTAATGGTGAGATCTACAATTATCGCGAGCTGCGCGAGCAATTGATCCGCAAGGGGCACCGCTTTCAGACGGGGAGTGATTGCGAGGTTCTCGCGCACCAGTGGGAAGAATCGGGTCCGGGAATGCTGGCCCTGCTGCGGGGGATGTTTGCGTTCATCCTGTACGATCGTCGGCAGGGGATCGTGTTTGGAGCCCGTGACCGGTTTGGACAAAAGCCGCTCTATTATTATCAGGGTCAACACCGTCTGGCGTTCGCTTCGGAAATCAAGGGGTTGCTGGTCCTCCCCGAGATCTCTCGAGAGCTTGATCCGCTGGGGCTGGACCAATTCCTGTTTCATCAATTTGTTCCCCAGCCACGCACGTTGTTTCGTCAGATCCAGAAACTGGAAGCGGGCTGCTCGTTCGAATTGCGATTGCCGACAGCGAACCGCAACTCGTCCTTGCATCGAACGGATGAGCTCGAATCGCAACAATCTCAGGCAGTGTCAGCCGGTGCCGGGGCGATTCGATTCGACACGAGTGCGTTGCCGACCGAGTCACCGATTGAGCGGTCGACGTTTACGATCCAAAAATATTGGCGACCGACGTTTGCTCCAGACGACTCCCTTTCCCGGTCAGAGCACCTCACTCGGGTCGAAGCGGCCTTGATGGACGCGGTGCAAAGCCACTTGGTCTCGGATGTCCCGATCGGGCTTTTTCTCAGTGGTGGAATTGATTCCAGTCTGATCACGGCACTGGCCAGCCGCATGAATCCTGAGCCGCTGCAAACCTTTTCCATTTCCTTTCCGGGAAGTGAGCATGATGAAGCCCCTTATGCGAGAACGGTCGCGAACACGTTTAGGACCAGGCACCATGAGTTCCCCTTTGCCCCCGCTGACATGCGTCAAGCTCTGACCGCTGCCGCGACGTTGTTTGACCAACCGCTGGCGGATCTGGCGGTTCTGCCGCTGATGGCACTCAGCCAGGCTGCGTCCGAGCATGTCAAAGTGGTGCTCACGGGAGATGGCGGCGACGAACTCTTCGCCGGATACCGCAAATACAAACGAACGACCGGGATCCCTGGCCGTTTTCGCTGGCTTTCCCAATTCAGCAATCGTCTCTTCCCGATTTCGCGTCTGGCAGCCTGTGGTCCAGATCGGATAGGCTGGCGAAAACTTCAATCGCGACTGGCGATGGTGCTTGCCCCCGCCTGTCGCAGCGAATATCAGCGACAGAGCTGGGAGGGTTGGGAGCGATTCGCCTTGTATCGTCCTGAGTTGTCCGAGTTCATCGGTTGCCAGTTCGATTCGCTGGGTCAATCTGGCGAGCATTCCACAGTACTTTCACCGCTGAATGCGGCATTAGAATTGGATCAGGGGACGGTTCTGGCTGACCGTTTACTGCTGAAGGGGGACTATGCAACCATGGCATTCGGGCTGGAAGCGCGGGCTCCCTTGCTGGATCATCAGTTGGCCGAGGTGGCCAGCCACTTGCCAATCAACCTGAAGGCCTCGCCCCAAACGACGAAAATCGCCCTGCGTGAGATTGCGCGGCGCTACCTTCCTGCAGACATTATCGAGCGGCGTAAAAAGGGGTTTTCGATGCCCGTCGATCGCTGGTTTCGGGGTGAGCTGCGTGATTGGACACGCAGCTGCCTGCTGGACGATTCCGTGACTCTGCCCCGTTATTTTCAGCGCGGTGCGATCGAGCGATTGCTCAGTGAGCATGCGGCGGGGCAGAACCACTCGGCGCGGATTCACACCTTGCTGACGTTCGAATTATGGTCCCGCGCCTATGCTTCGTGATGAATTGAGCGTGATCCGCAGACCGGCGAACCGACAGGGACGCTGCGTGAATCGGCAAGTCGTCTGGTGACCAAAAAATTCCCTTGTACCAGGACGAGGACTACGTTCAAGGACTGAGGCGCGGCATGGAATTGGCGAACCGACTTGGCATCACTTCGGTTCAAGAGGCCGCCGTTGGCGAACAAGCACTCAACGCATTCGCCAGACTGGACCGATCGAACGGATTAAAAGTATCAACGGTGCCTCTCTGAATTTTCAAGAGAAAGAGACCGGATCGATCGAAGTTGGTAAGTTCGCGGATCTGGTCGTCTTGGACAAAAACTTGCTCAAGATTCCCAAGCACCAGATTCACCAGGCCAAAGTGCTTGGGACGTTTCTCGAAGGGGTCGAAGTCTACTGCGGATTGGAAACAGGGGATCGCCCGGACTCACGTTGAAAAAACGGTTCAACCACAAAGCCAGTGCGTCAGAAACCCAAGCTTCTGACAACTGACAACTGAGAACTGACAACTGACAACTGACAACAGTGGGCGATCACCGCTGTTTGCAGGAACGGCGACGGGCCTTCATGAGGATGAAGACTGCGGCCACACTACAAAGTACGCCGGTCGATGGTTCGGGGACGGTTGCCAGCGCCACTCCGGCAATCAGCGTACCGGCAGCGCTTGTGGGATGAACACTATCCCAAAACAGGTAGCCCGTCGGGGGGTTTCCATCGATCACCGCACCGGTGGTAATGTTCGTAAATCCGTAGGAACTGGGATTGGCCTGAATTTTCAGAAACAAGCCGTGAATATCCGGCTGGTAAATTGTCAGCCCCAGGGAACTGGCGAGTGCATTCAAGTCTTGCTTTAACAGTTGATTGTTCACGTCGATCAGCCCGTTAAACGCGATTCGCTGACCAGTGGTCAGGTTGGTGATGGCATTGGGGGTATCGCCGAGTGGTGGCAGATTCATCACCATGAACTGAGTGGCACCGACGGACGCCAATGATTGCACCGCCGCGGAGATGTTGTTGGGAACGACCGATGGATCCGATTGCCCACCAAACACATAATCGTTTCCGCCAGTCCAGATCACGTGCAGCGTATTAGGGTCTGCCGGTGTCGTCCCCAAACCGCTCGCGTACATTCCGACTTGTGTCAGGAGATTCGGCAGGCCTGAGGTTGTTCCTGCACCGCTCCAGGAACCTGCGAAGGCAAAATTGGTTCCACCCAGGAGGGATGGGGTCGGAGCAGCCAGCCCACGACCCGCAGCAAATTGGTCAAGCCAAATCGGTCCATTCGAATAACGACCGGGAAAATTGGGGGGCGAAGGAGGATATGTGCCACTTGACGCGAGATAGAGGTTCCCGGTGTCATTGAGGCTGTCGCCAAACGACACAATGCTGGTGATGGAACCGGCATGAGCCGCCGTAAATTGGCCGATTACGATCAGCGCAATGGCAAGAAATCGAGTACCTGGCAACATGAAACCACTCCGAGTAAAAGAACAGGAAAATTCCGTACAAACATTCTTCCACATTTCTCAAATCACACTGATGTCTTCTAATTGGATTTCCGTTTCGTATCAATAGCGAAGTTGGAGCGACAGGATTTGCTTGACGCGGAAGATCGCGTCGAGCCACTGCCTGAATACGGGGGGGCGTAACTGAGCAAGTTCACAAATTCAGAGGAGACGAGGAACGTAAGAGCGAGGCGTCGGCAGGTGACGCGACGAATGTTCCTGCGAGGAGCTGATTGGTTGGTAACGACCAGCGGGAATTGACAAAATCATCCAATTCGGCGGACTCTTGCTTCTGGATGCGGGCGAATTCTTCCCAGTGATGGCGATCAGCCAGTCGCTCGAGCGATTTGGCGGATTGATCTGCTGCGACGAGAGTCTGACGGGACGAATCAACCAGGATTGATGCGGCAGCAACTGCGGCGTCGGAAGTTTCTGCTTGTTGTGCGAGTTCGTCGGCGTACCGACTTCGCTGTGAGACTTTTTCCAGGTCCCATTGATCATCCTGATTCAGTTCCCGTAATTCCGCAATGACCGCCGATCGCGACTCTCGCAACTGATTTCGTTCCGCGACTGTTTGGCAATAAGCCTCCTGAGCGGCAGAGAACGCCTGCTGCTGGACTTGTCGAATTTGCTGTCGCAGCCTCAAAACCGATTCCAGACGAAATGCGGGCATGTTGAACCCTGTGATCTGAGGGGTGATGCAGACGAAAGTGGAGATCGCGACCCGGACTGACCGTCGGGACTCTCGTTGGGCGATGTACACGATTTGCCACGAAGCCTCTAGATCAATACCGGGGTCAATGCTGCCAACATGGCAGGGCGGGAGCGACGTGTGGAAACAGTCTTTTTCCGCAATCTGTTTACTGGCTTTACGTTAAAATCATTTCCGCAAACCCGGCACAGGGCTTGCATAGGGTGGGGAATGTGTCGAAATGTCGACCGTGTTGGCGGAGCTGGCATGGTTCGGTCCACTTCACTCGGGGCGTCATCTGCACCAAAAGTCGTGTTATGGCTGGCGGGCGGGCTGCGATGAGTGTGTTTCGTGAACTAATGAGTCGTCCCACCAAGTCTGTCTTGATGGTTGAGGAGTCGCTGTGGCTAAGCTGATCAGTTATGATGAAGAAGCCCGGAAGAGCCTGCTTGAAGGCGTTTCCAAATTGTCGCGGGCTGTGAAGAGTACCCTCGGCCCGCGTGGTCGTAATGCGGTTCTCGATAAGGGCTGGGGTTCACCGAAGGTGACAAAAGACGGCGTGACCGTCGCTCAGGATATCGATCTGGAAGACAAATTCCAGAACATGGGTGTCCAGCTCGTTAAGGAAGCCGCTTCCAAGACTGGTGACGTGGCGGGTGATGGTACCACCACTGCCACCGTACTGGCGGAAGCCATTTTTCGGAATGGTTTGCGTTTCGTTGCCAGTGGCTGCGATCCAATGGCCCTGAGCCGCGGTGTGCAAAAAGCGGTTGATGCAGTGACTGCCGAGCTGAAAAAGCTGTCGAAGGAAGTCAAAGCGAACGACAAAAAGGCTGTCGCGGAAGTTGCCAGTATTGCGGGTAATAATGATCCCGAAGTCGGCAAGATTCTGTCCGAGGCACTGATGAAAGTCGGTAAAGATGGTGTCATTACCGTCGAAGAAGGCCGCCAGGTCTCAACCGAAGTCGAGTTGGTCGAAGGGATGCAGTTTGAGCGAGGTTATCTCTCGCCGCATTTCGTCACCGATCAAGATCATCAGACGGTCGAGATGGACAATTGTCGCGTGCTGATTTTCGAAGAAAAGATCAGCAGTGCCAAGACTCTGGTTCCGCTGCTCGAAAAAACGTCCAAGGCGGGTGTTCCGCTGTTGATTATTGCGGAAGACGTTGATGGCGAGGCCTTGGCGACGCTGGTTGTCAACAAAATGCGTGGCATTTTGAAGGTCTGTGCTGTTAAGGCTCCTGGATACGGCGATCGTCGTAAGGCGATGTTGGAAGATATTGCTGTTCTTACGGGCGGCAAGGCGATCTTCAAGGATTTGGGTCTGAAGCTGGAAAATGTTGAGCTTTCGGATCTGGGTGTCGCCAAGAAGATTCGGATCGATTCCGAGAATACCACTGTGGTGCAAGGTTCCGGGAAAAAGGCTGAAATTGAAGGCCGTGCCGCCTTGATTCGGGCCGAGATCCTAAAGACCGACAGTGAATACGATCGTGAAAAGCTGCAAGAACGCCTCGCTAAGCTCGCGGGTGGTGTGGCTCAGATCAGTGTCGGTGCTCATACCGAGACGGAAATGAAAGAGCGTAAAGATCTGATCGACGATGCTCTGGCCGCTACGCGTGCCGCGATCGAAGAGGGGATCGTTCCTGGTGGTGGTGTGGCTTTGTTGCGATGTCTTCCAGCGATCGAAAAGCTGAAGGCGACTGGTGACGAAGCACATGGCCTGACACTTATTAAGAGTGTCTTGGAAATGCCTTTGCGGACCATCGCCGAAAACGCAGGGCTTGATGGTGCTGTGGTTGCCAACAATGTGAAGAAGTCGAAGGAGAAATCCTACGGCTACGACGCACTGAATGACCGTTACGGTGACATGTTCGAGTTTGGTGTTGTTGACCCCACTAAGGTTGTGCGCTCCGCTCTGCAAAACGCGGCGAGTGTTGCTTGTCTCTTGCTGACAACAGACTCAATCGTTGTCGATGCTCCTAAGCCGAAAGAAGATGACCATCATCACGATGATCACCATGATGGCGGTGGCATGGGCGGAATGGGTGGCATGGGTGGCATGGGCGGAATGGGCGGCATGGGCGGATTCTAGTTTCCGGCCGCAGTATGCTGTGGTTTGATTCCGATTCGCTTACTGCTTTCGCTGATCGTCATTGCGAATTGCACAAATATTTTACGCATAGGAAAACTGAATTATGAAGCTGAAACCTCTTGATGACCGTGTTGTTGTTGAGCCACTGACCGCTGAAGAAAAGACGGCTGGCGGGATCGTTCTTCCTGACACTGCCAAGGAAAAGCCCCAGCGTGGCAAAGTCATCGCGGTCGGCCCAGGTCGGCTGCTGGACAGTGGCGAGCGTTCACCGATCGCCGTCGCGATTGGCGATGAAGTTCTGTTCGCCAAGTACGGCGGGACTGAAATCGAGATCGATAAGAAGGAAATCAAGATTCTGCGAGAATCGGATATCCTGGCCAAGGTTATTTCCTGAAGATTGAAAAGATCCGGGTATCGTGCCGGAATTCAAGGGGACCTTCGGTGGTCCCCCTTGGATTCCTGTGATCGGGCTGGATTTGGCATATTTTAAAATTTTTCCCTGTGGAGTCCCGTTGTGGCTAAGCAATTGTTGTTTGAAGATCGGGCCCGTATCAAGCTGCTTCACGGCGTTGAGACGCTGGCGAAAGCGGTCGCCGTGACCATGGGTCCGACCGGTCGAAATGTCATTATTGACAAATCGTTCGGGAATCCTGTCGTGACCAAAGACGGTGTGACCGTCTCGAAGGAAGTGGAACTCGACGACCCTTATGAAAATATGGGTGCGAAGCTGGTCAACGAAGTGGCATCGAAAACGAGCGATGTCGCCGGGGACGGGACGACCACGGCAACGGTACTCGCACGAGCGATTTACAGCGAAGGCTTGCGTGGTTTGACGCTGGGTGCGAATCCAACCGTCGTCCGCAAGGGGATCGAAAAGGCTGTCGATGCCGCGATTGCGTTCGTCGAAAAGATGGCAAAGCCCGTTGAGAAAAAGGAAGAAATCGCGCAAGTCGGCTCGATTTCCGCCAACAATGATCGCGTCATTGGCAATCTGATTGCCGATGCGATGGAGAAGGTTGGTCGCGACGGGGTGATCACGGTCGAAGAAGGAAAAGGGAACACCACCACTCTCGAACTGGCCGAAGGCTTGCAGTTCGACAAGGGTTATATTTCTCCCTATTTCGTCAACAGCCCTGAGTCGATGCAGTGCGTGCTGGAAGACTGCTACATTCTGCTGTTCGAGAAGAAGATTTCGAACTTGCGTGAATTTGTCCCGCTGCTCGAGAAGGTTGCACAACGAAGTAAGCCATTGCTGGTGATTGCAGAGGATATTGACAGCGAAGCGTTGACGGCACTGGTCGTGAACAAGCTCCGTGGTGTACTCAACATCTGTGCCGTGAAAGCACCGGGATTCGGCGATCGACGCAAGGCCATGATGGGCGATATGGCGACCCAGACCGGTGGTACGCTGATTTCGGAAGATCTGGGGATCAAGCTCGAGTCGGTTGAGATTGCTCATTTGGGTCGTGCCAAGAAGGTCGAAGTGACCAAGGACACCTGTACCATCATCGATGGTGGTGGTGACAAAGAGCAGATCAAGGCACGTGTCGATCAAATTCGTCGGCAAATCGAAGCGACCGAAAGTGAATACGATCGCGAGAAGTTCCAGGAACGCCTGGCGAAAATGACGGGTGGAGTTGCCATCATTTCTGTCGGTGCTGCGACCGAAGCGGAAATGAAGCAGACCAAGGCACGCATGGAAGACGCTTTGCATGCGACTCGTGCTGCAGTGGAAGAAGGAATTCTTCCCGGCGGTGGTGTGGCCTTACTGCGAGCCATTGCTGCGGTGAGTGAAGTCCGGGCGAAGGGTGACGAGAAGATCGGTGTTCAGATCGTCATCAAGGCTCTGGAAGCACCCATCCGTCAAATCGTCTCGAATTGCGGGTTGGATGGTAGCGTGGTTGCAGACGAAGTCCGCAACATGCCAACCAACACCGGTTACGACGCCAACGCCGGGAAGTACGTTGACATGTTCAAGGCGGGGATTATCGACCCTGCCAAGGTGGTCAAGAGTGCTTTGCGTAACGCGGCTTCGATTGCTGGTTTGATGTTGACCACTCAGGTACTTGTCACACGTGGTGATGATACCGATGGTAAGGCAAAGAGTAAGGTTGAAGGTGCTGTTCGTTGATCGAAGAGTTGCTTGCGATTTCAGGTCAGAGAATGTTTTGTGGTACGGATCAACAACCTGCTGACTTGAAATGGATTTGACTCTCTCGGACTTGTGAATAGACTGCAATCAGTAACAATAGACGAGCCGCTGGGGATTTCTCCGGCGGTTCGTTGTGTATCGGGACGTCATTAAGCCTCGGCAAGGGCGATCCGAGGACTTGTGCTGTTGGAGAGAGTAGCTTTGATGGCGACAAAACGCGATTATTATGAGATTTTAGGGGTCGCAAAGTCCTCTTCGGATGATGACATCAAGAAGGCTTATCGAAAACTGGCTGGGAAGTATCATCCTGATCGCAATCCAGGCGACAGCGAAGCAATTGTCCTGTTTAAAGAAACGGCAGAGGCTTTCGAGATTCTGAGTAATCCTGATAAGAGAACTCTGTACGACCGTTACGGTCATGCCGGTGTCAATTCGGGCGGACCACAACCTGGATACCAGGATGTCAACGACATTTTCAATGCCTTCGGTTCTGCTTTTGGCGATCTGTTTGGCGGAGGTGGCGGGGGTCGACGAAGCGGTGGAGGGCCCCGGGCCAGGAAGGGCGAGAGCCTGCAGACATCGCTGACGATTGACCTGCTGGATGCGGCCGTCGGTTGCAAACGAGAACTGCAAATTGAAAAAAGCGAGCCCTGCGCGACATGCAAAGGTTCCCGTGCCAAACCCGGTACTCAGCCAATAAAGTGTGATTACTGTAATGGCCGTGGCCAAGTGACACAGTCGCAGGGGATGTTCCGCGTGCAAACGACTTGTCCCTCGTGTCGGGGGGAAGGTGTCACCATTCGAGACAAATGTAGCGACTGCCGCGGGCAGGGGGTCGTCACCCGACCCACCAAGCTCGAGGTCCAAATCCCCGCCGGGGTCGATAATGAAATGCAACTCTGCTTGCGTGGTGAGGGGGAACCGGGCGAGAACGGCGGTCCCCCCGGTGACCTTTACATCGATATGCGAGTGAAATCGCACCCACTCTTCAAACGAGATGGGCGACATTTGATGTGCGAAGTTCCAATCACGTTTGCTCAGGCAGCACTCGGGACCACGATCGACATTCCCATCCTGACGGGGAAGCATAATATCACGATTCCACCGGGAACCCAGCCGGGTGAGGTCTTTCGCCTAAAAAACCAGGGTATGCCCGACCCCAATGGTGGCATTCGGGGTGATTTGCTCGTGGAATTTCATGTCGAAGTACCAAAAAAAATCAATAAAAAACAAGAAGAACTCTTGAGACAACTCGCCGAAATGGATGATAAACAGGTTTCCTCGAAACGGAAAACCTTCTTTGATTCTGTGAAGGCGTTCTTCTCTATACATGAGGATACGGAATAATGGTGGAACAGATCGATCCCGAATCAACGTCCTCTGACGGCGGGCCAAAAAATCTTGCTGATCAACTTCAGGTCGCCTTGGCCGAGCGAGATCAATTTAAAGAGAACTGGGCTCGTGTGATGGCGGACCTGGATAACTTTCGAAAGCGGATCTATCGTGAGATGGACGACGAGCGAAAGTATCAGTCGGTGCCGGCGCTGAAGTCATTGTTGCCCATCTTCGATGGTCTGGACCGCGCTGTCGTCGCGGCATCACGGTCTAAAAACTTTGAGGATCTGCTGAATGGCGTCCAACTGACAATCAAGCAGTTGGAAACGGCTTTGGGGAATTTGGGCGTCAAACCAATTCTCGCGCAGGGACAGCCCTTCAACCCCAATTTTCATGAGGCGATCAGCCAGGTTCCCTCGGCGGATCATCCTCCCATGACGGTGGTGAGTGACATCGAGCGGGGTTACGCGATTCACGATCGAGTCGTTCGTCCCAGTAAGGTGATCGTCAGTGTTGCTACGCCCGAGGCCTAGTCGCCATCTGCCACAGCAGTTCCCGGCAGGGAAACGTGTGCAGGAAGCTCTCTTGCAAAAAGCTCTCTTGCAAAAACGATCCCTGTCGGAATCAGCGTACGGGTGAATTCTCCACCCGCCCCCAGCATCAGCAGGGAAGTTGCCGTGAGGAACTAAAGAACATGCGTTATCAGCAGCGTTTTCTTGCCCTGGGTCTTTTTGCGGTTGCCATCGTGATCGGCATCGCCGCGTGGAAATTTGGGAATCCTGATCGCCTCAATAAGGCACAAAGGCCAGTAAATGGCGGTGATCAAGTTGATCATTCTGTGCCGATTTTGGCCCGGGGAATTTTGGCGGGGGGAACTTTGATCAATGAAGGCAAAGTCTTTATTGATCAAGGACAACTTGTCGATGCGGGGGTTTTTCTCGCGAATCGTTTCACTGGCGAGATTCGCGATACCCGCTCGCTCGAGGAATTGAAGAACGCCTTGAAGCAGCGCGGCGAACAGGGTCTGGCGTTCTTGCAGGGCGAACTGGCCAATCTGCAGCCGTTGTCCGCTTCTCAACAGCGGGAACAGGCCCGTCTTTACTTTCAGATCGGCACATTACTGACCTACTCGGGGCAGTTTGAGCCGGCGATGGTGGCGATGGAAAAATCGCTGCAGATCGGTGCTGCCGCCGGAATGCCGGTCGGTGTGCTGGCGAATTTGAAAGCCTATGTGGGAATCATTGCACTGCGCCAGGGAGAGGTGGATAACTGCATCGGATGTGTCGGGCCATCGAGTTGTATTCTGCCGATTTCGTTGTCCGCTCGACATACGAAGCCAACCGGGTCGCGAGAGGCGATTCGCCATTTGACCGAGTATCTCGAAATCGCCCCGGGTGATTTGCGGATCCGCTGGGTTTTGAATCTGGCCTATATGACGTTGGGCGAGTACCCCGACAAAGTTCCCGCTCAATACCTGGTTCCGCTCGATTCCTTTCTCTCGACCGTGGATGTGGGGCGTTTCCAAAACGTGGCACCTGAGGTGGGATTAACCGTTCGCGGCCCCAACCAGGCGGGAGGGAGCATTTTTGATGACTTCACCGGAGATGGACTTCCCGATCTCTTGGTGACCTCATTAGACATTGATCGGGGAGCGTCGCTGTTCATCAATATGGGGAATGGCCGATTTGAAGACCATTCCGATCAAGCGGGGCTCGCTGATCAGGTTTATGCGTTGAATGTTGCCCGCGCGGATTTTGATAATGATGGGGATCTGGATGTGGTGTTGCTCCGCGGCGGCTGGGAAAAACCGATGCGGATGACTCTCTTGAGGAATCGGGGAAACAGCACTTTTGAAGACATTACGCTGACGAGCGGTCTGGGTGAACCGATTGCATCCGAAACCGCCGTGTGGGGTGATTACGACAATGATGGGCTTGTCGATTTATTTGTCGGGGGAGAATTTCGGAAGGCTTATCCCGACGGAAGCTCGACGCAACCCGATCCACGAAATCGTTGTCGACTTTATCATAACGAAGGGAATAGCACGTTTATTGATGTGGCTGCCAAGCTCGGGGTTGCCGAAGAACAATGCTCGAAGGGATCGGCCTGGGGTGACTACGATGGGGATGGCCGTTTGGACTTATTTGTTTCGAATATGAATGCTCCTTGTCGTCTTTATCACCAAGAGTCCGACGGAACGTTTCGTGATGTTGCGGCCAAGCTCGGTGTGACGGGGCCTCCTCATAGCTTCGCCTGCTGGTTCTGGGACTATGACAACGACGGCAGGCTCGACTTGTATGTGAATGATTATTCGAGCAACTTGGCCGAGTTTGTGGCGGTGCTGGTGAACGAACCGCTGGTTCACCTAAGTCATCCTCGACTTTACCGAAACCTCGGCAACGACGGATTTCGCGATGTCACTGCCGAGGTTGGGTTAGACCGTGCCATGATGCCGATGGGGGCAAACTTTGCGGATATTGATAACGACGGTTTTCTGGACATTTACCTGGGGACGGGGCGAATGGCACTGGAAGTTCTGGTCCCCAATCTGATGCTCAAAAACGAGGGGGGACGCCAGTTTCTGGATATTACCTCGTCAACCGGAACAGGACATCTGCAAAAGGGGCATGGAATTTCGTTTGCGGATTGGAACTGTGATGGAAACATCGACTTATTTGTCGAGGCCGGAGGTGCTGTCCCCGGTGATCGTTCTTATAACCTGTTGTTCCAGAATCCGGATCACGGCCACCACTGGCTGAAGGTTCGCTTGATCGGCAGCAAGACGAATCGGTCGGCGATTGGTGCACAGATCAAGGTGGTGGTGGTGGGACCTGATGGGGCTCGGCGTTCGATCTACCGTACGGTTGGTAACAATGGAAGTTTTGGTGGCAACACGTTGGTCGAATCGATCGGGTTGCTGGAGGCAACGATCGTGTCGGAATTACAGATCTACTGGCCAACCAGTCAAACCACGCAAACGTTCTTCGCGATTCCCGCTGATCAGGGGATTGAAATTACCGAGGGGGTCGATTCCTTGCAGCCGTTGCCGCAGAAACGATTTTCGGTTCCCCAGGATTCTGCCACGAACAGGAATTGAGATCTCCGCAGCCAAGGGATGTTTGAAGAGAATCACTGAGACGGAACGGAAACCTCGTCGGAGATTCAGCGGAGGATTGTGACCCATCAGCATGAGCTCCGATCTCGATCAAAATGATGGCTAAAAATGACGACGAAAAAACGGGTCCGTTGATTGATCCCTTGCAATCGGATCAAACCACCTCCACTCGTTGAAGGATTCCACTCGATGTCCTCACCGATTTCCGCGGTCGTTGCCAGCCCTTCGCGACAAAGACCCCTCTCGTTTGCGAAAAAGCTGCTGTTTAGCCTGGTCGCGACGCTTTTACTGCTCGGGGGCATCGAATTCCTGCTGGCGATACTGGGAGTGAAGCCACGTTATCTGACCTCAGATCCGTTTGTCGGTTTTGATCGCGGTTCACCCCTCTTTGTTCCGCGAGCCGGGGGAGAAATCCTGCGAACAAATCCCGTGAAGCTGGCCTATTTTAATGACCAGCAATTTTCCACCAAAAAAACCGCCAAGACTTATCGGATTTTTTCTGTGGGTGGATCAACGACCTTTGGTCACCCCTATCATGACGCCACGTCATTTACGGGGTGGTTGAGAGCTCGATTGAAAGATGCAGATCCTGATCGAGACTGGCAAGTTCTGAATTGCGGCGGGGTTTCTTATGCCAGCTACCGGATTTGTCATTTGATGCAGGAATTGGCGCAGTACGAGCCCGACCTGTTCATCTTTTACGAGGGGCATAACGAGTTTCTGGAAGATCGGACTTATGCGGGACTCAAACACCGCAGTTCCATGCAGAAATTGGCGGATTCGGTCATTTCACGCACTCGCGTCGGGACCTCGTTTGAGCGAATTCTGCGAGGAAACCCCAAGCCGGGAAATCGGATGCCGGCGGAAGTGGAAGCGATCCTCGACAAAAGTGTGGGGCCGGCCAGTTACCACTATGATCCGCAACGGTCGAAGGATGTGCTCGAGCACTTCCATGCCAGTCTTGATCGAGCCTGCGCGATTGCGCGAAGTGCGGGAGCCCGAATCCTCTTTGTCAAACCGGCGGGGAATGTGCGTGACTTCAGTCCGTTCAAAAGCGAATCGGGGCAACTTGATGAGACCACGTCGGCAGAGTGGCAAGAGTTGGTAACCCAGGGACGGCAGGCGACGGCCGCGGCGCAATTCGATACCGCTGCCACCGCGTTCGTCGCCGCCGCACAACGAGACCCTCGGCATGCCCTGACCCAGTGGGAAGCAGGAAATGCCTTGTTTCAGGCAGGACGGGTCGCAGAGGCTCGTGAATTCTTTTTGAGGGGGATCGATGAAGATGTCTGTCCCTTACGTGCGACTTCGGCGATTCGTCAGGCGGTGACTGACGCAGCCGCTCGGAATGGTGTCCCTTGGATCGACTTTCCTCGACTCATTGAAGACGAGCTGGACGCGGTTGTGCATCATCGAATTCCGGGTGACGAATCGTTTCTTGATCACGTGCATCCCACGGTCGAGCAGAATCAGCGACTCGCCTGGGCGTTGTATGAGCAGCTGGCCAGTCTTGGAATTGCCCCTCCCTCGAAGCCTGATCCCGATTTGATCGAACGCGTTTCCCGGAAGGTGATGGAGGGGGTCGACCCCAAACAGCATGCGATTGCATTGGTGCAGGTGATCCAAATTCTGAGTTGGGCGGGGAAAGATCAAGAGGCACTCCGGCTCACAGATCGGGCCGAGGCAATCCAGCCGGGGCTTTCTGAAGTGTCGAGTTATCGTGGTCGCCTGTGGGAAAAGCTGGGCGATACCGACCAGGCGTTCGCATGTTTTGTGGAAGCGGTGCGACGGAATCCCAAGGATTCACTCGCCATGTACCGTATGGGGTTGGGGCTGCTTCGCCGTCAGAATTATGATGCTGCGAAAAGCTGTTTTGAAAACGCGATCAAAGAAACTCCTGTGCAGGCACCCGTGATGTTTCAATTCGGCCTGCACATGGGGTTGGGTGCCAGTTGTATGGGACTTGAGCGTTGGACGCAGGCGGCGACAGAATTTCGAAAAGCCCTGGCTCTTTCACCGGGTGCTGCGGATGCGACATCAGCGCTGGAACAGGCTTTGAAACAGACCCGAGTTCCATGACAACGTTGACGTTCAAGCACGTTGCTGGCGAGAAAAGATTGGTGGAAAAGGGGGAGCGGGTGATGATCAGAATGTCTTCGGTTCGAAAAAGGGATCGACCATGAAAATTGCCTGGAAACGGGGACTGCTGGGGCTAATCGGGATTGCGGCGATCCTGGGTGGGGGAGCGCTTTACCGCGAGTCGATCCAGGCTCGCGAAGCCTCGTTTTTAAAGCAATGTCGTGCAGCGACAGTAGCGTCGCAATGGGAAGACCTGCAGGGACTGGGGGCAAAATGGACGAAATGGCATCCCCAGAGTGCCCAAGCTTGGGTGTTTCGCGCAGATGCGGCCCAACATCTCGGGGATTTTGCGGCGGCTGCATCGTATCTGGAAGAGATTCCTCTCTCAGACCCTAAAGGGCTTCCGGCCCGAGTCAGTTTGGCGGCACTGCAGTTCGGTACGTTGAACCGACCTTTGGATGGCGCCAGAACCTGCGAGCAAATTCTCGCCATCGAGCCCCGGACCACCTCGGCACACCAGCAACTGATCGAGTTCTTTGCTTTGACCCTCCAGAGAAAACGGCTTGACTATCAGATTCGGTATGCGATCGAGTGTTCTCGCGAACCACCCCAGTCGTACGTTTACATGTACCTGATGGATACGATGCGACTCGCCAGCGGCGTTGAACTGAACTCCCGTTGGATTGCGGCCTACCCGGATACCGAACTCTACCAGGTGGCCCAAGTCTTGCAGCTGCCCGAACCTGAGAGCGGTGTCAAGAATGGTCAGGGAACGGACAAGTATTCGTTGGCCGAGTCGTTGCTGGCACGCTATCCAACCAACCTGGAATTACTTGCGTATCAGTTGGATCTGAGTATTCGTCGAGGAAATGTGGCGGAAGTTCTCGCGATTCTTCAGCGACTTCCACCTGAGGCGGATGAAGACAGTCGGTTTTGGCGTGCAAAAGGATGGTTGCACCTGAGTCGGGAAGAACTGCGCAAGGCGCGGGAATCACTCGAACAGGCGATCCGTCTTTATCCACAAGACCGTAATGCACGTGCCTGGTTGGCGGATGTCTTTCGCCGAGAGGGGAAGCTTACCGAAGCAGAACCACTGCATGAGATTGTGCAATTTTCGCGAGGTTTACGGGATCGAATCACGGCACTCGGCTCATCCCCAAAGATTCCGACGGAAATCCTGCAGGACCTGGCGGACTTTGCGGAAAAATGCGGTGATTTTCCGATTGCGAACGGATTAAAGCACCGTCTTCAACCTCGATGAAGTTCTCGCGTGTGCTTTTTCGGGTGATGCTCAACCCCAGCATCAAGCTGCATCGCGTCCGATAATGATGAGTGATCCTTGCGTGAATCTGAAATCGATGGAATCCGCGAATTTATTCTCGCAAAATTGTTTGACAGTTTGCAGCACGCGGGATAGCATCGAATTGCGCATATCCGAAGCACCACTCCATTCCCACGAAAGATCCTCGACTGATGCTGAGATTTTCGCAATTTATTGTGTTGTTGCTGGCGGTCTCCATATTGGGCTGCGGAAAAAGTGGTCCGAAAATGCCGAAGATGTACCCGGTTCGTGGTAAAGTCACGTATCAGGGGAAGCCGGTTACCAACTGCACAATCACTTTGGGATCAACGGAACCGAATCCAGGTTATGAGGGTGGATTTTCAGGAAAACTGAGTCCAACAGGCGAGTTTCAACTGGCGTCATCACAGGGTAAGGCTGGAGCACCTGCGGGAAAATACAAGGTCATGTTGGTCATTCCACCAGACGAAGCATTCAAAGCGATGATGGGTGGCGGGGGGAAGAAGACCGTTGATGCCGCAAGCCCATTTCCGAAAGAGTATCAGTCGCTTTCCTCGTCCAAGAAAGAAGTCGTGGTGACTCCCGACAACAATAACAATCTATTGATCGAACTCTGATTCCCCAATATCAGTAACGCGAAGTTCGCCCGTCGGCTAACGCGAGTTGCCTTGGTATTTTGACTTTTCCGTGCTTCCGTCCTTCGTTCCGTTTCCGGTTTTGAGAGGTTCCCATGAAGAAACAAAGTCTGAGAAAGTACTGGCAGAATCTGCGTGGTTTCACGCTGATCGAATTGCTAGTTGTGATCGCGATCATCGCGGTACTGATTGCCTTGCTGCTCCCTGCCGTCCAGCAGGCACGTGAAGCCGCCCGGCGAACACAGTGCAAAAACAATCTGAAGCAACTCGGGTTGGCGATCCACAATTACCACGACACATTTAAGAAGTTTCCACTCAATCGCTTGAGTAACCGCAACGTCGGCGCCAACTGGATGACCTCGAAGTACGGAACACTCGGCTGGTTGGCCATGTGCTTGCCCTACATCGATCAAGGACCGCTGTACAATTTGATCGATCCCGCAGACCAGATGGTCGCTCAAAACCCGGCCAACGGTCAAACCAACGAAGCGATCATCAATGGTAGCCCCAACAACGTTCTCGCCCGTAAAAAAGTCATTCCTGCATTCCTTTGTCCAAGCAATCCCCAGGAACCAGTGCAGACTAACGGTTCTGGCGGTGGTGACGACTGGGGTTCAGGGCTGGATGGTGGACGGACCGATTATGTGGGAAACATGGGTTGGATGAATGCGGGACATCGTGACTGCCCTCAAAACATCTACGCTGGGGGTTTCCAGGGTGCTGCATGGGCGGACGCCAGCGATAACGGAACCATGGCAGGTTGCAACGGCGTGATTGGCTGGCAGGGTTGCATTGGGATGCATCAGATTAGCGACGGAACCTCGAATACGATGGCGATTCTGGAAGACCATCACTGGCAGACCAAGGCGTCACCGGGAAATTCTTTTGGTGATAACCTCTGGATGAGTGGTTATGCGATTCACAGCACGAAAATGCCGATTAACTGGGATCCCGCAGGCGATTTTCGCTGCGACCAATGGAGCAGCACTCACACGGGTGGTGCCCATGGATTGCTGGCAGATGGTTCGGTCCGCTTCGTGAGCGAAAACGTGGCCTGGCAAGTTCGGCAGGCACTTGGTACTCGTGCCAACAATGAAACAACCGGCGAATACTAAGCCCCGTTGGTTTCTGGCGATGATTGCTTTTTGATGCAAGCCCACGGCAAATACGCCGTGGGCTTGCTTTACTATTGCTGAAGCAATTTCCCGGAATTTCTTTGGGGATTTCCGCGGTTTGGCTTCTTCAGCCAGCGAGAATTCCTCTCGGTCCCCAATCCAATCGCGGTTTTCCGAACGACTTGGGTGTGATGGTGCTTTCGATGTTGTTTTTGCCTGAACGGACAGGGGTAACGGTTGGAAACAGCCTGTTTTTCACCGTGATGCGTGATCGCAGTCCGCTCCGCCTCCGATTGCCAATACAGATCACGATCTTTCTGTTCCTGTATCCCTCCATCGGTTGTGATCGTTCGTCAGCCGTGACGCGAACTCCGGCGAAAGCAACGTCTTTTCAGCAGAAGCAACCGGCCGGTCAGTCCGCACCGCTCAGTCAAATCTTTGATTTACGAATTCCCGAGCAGACCTTACCGCAGCAGAATTCGGTGACTTCGATTTCAGGTCCGACTTTTGAAGTTGCTGTGGATGCGGGGATCAACCACGTTTATGTGAACGGGGGGCAGGCATTGATGCTGATGGTTCAACCAACGGGGGGTGGCTGCGGCTGGATCGACTATGATCGGGATGGGTTATGGGACCTCTACGTGAATCAGGGGGGCGACCCGTCGCTCCCCCGTTCATCGGACCAGCCCTCGGATCAGTTGTTTCGGAATCTTGGAAGTGGCCAGTTTCAGTCAGTGACCCTCGCCGCTCAAATTGAGGAGCGAGATTTCAGCCAAGGGGTCGCCGTGGGTGACTTTGACAATGATGGCTTTTGCGACATTTTTGTGACCAACGCCGGTGCGAATTCCTTGTTTCAGAATCTCGGCGATGGGACTTTTCGCGAAGTTTCCGCACAGGCAATGCATCAGACGCAGGGGTGGCACAGTAGTGCGGCCTGGGGTGATCTGGACCGGGACGGAGACCTCGACCTTTATGTCTGTCGCTACGTGGAATTTGATCGCTTTCATCCCCAGCAATGTCGTACGGCGAAAGGGGTCGCGAAAATGTGTCAGCCGAATGAGGTTGAGCCGACTCCGGATGAATTCTATGTGAACAATGGTGACGGCACGTTCACGGCGGCCGCTCTGCAGCTCGGGTTATCAGGTCCGGGAAATCGAGCTCTCGGGGTGGCCATAGCGGATTTTGATCATGATGACTGGCCAGACATCTATGTGGCCAACGATGCGACCCCCAACTTTCTGTTCATCAATCAACCAGGGGGACCGTTCATAAATCGGGCCGATTTGCTCGGTTGTGCGGTCGCTTCCGAGGGACGTGCTCAGGCGAGCATGGGAGTTGCCGTCGGTGACTATGATCGGAATGGCTTTCTGGATTTGTATCTGACCCATTTTGAAGGGGAGTGGAATACGCTGTATCAAAACTTGGGGCCGCAGGGTTTTATCGATGTCACCGCCTCGGCAGGAGGTGTCGAGATGACCTTGCCCATGGTTGGATTCGGCGTGGTGATGGAGGATTTCAATCAGGATGGACATGAGGACCTGCTGATTGCCAATGGACATCTGGATGATCCTGGTCATCTGGGAACACAGCTGGCCATGACACCGCAGGTCTTCAGTTTTCAGGGATTAAAGCTGATTGATGTCTCCCATCACGCCGGGGCTTACTTTGAGCAGAAATGGATCGGGCGGGGACTCGCCACCGCCGATTATGATGACGATGGAGACCTCGATGCGGTGATTGTGAATCAAAACTCGCCGACAATGTTACTCAGAAATACCTCGTCTCGTGGGCATTGGTTAAAACTGAATTTTATTGGCCGTTCCAGTAATCGGCGTGGTATCGGGACGCGTGTCACACTTCGTCGTGGCACGGATGTCATTGTCAAAGAGCTCGCAGGGGGAACCAGTTACTGTTCTTCGAACCAGCCTATTTTGATTTTTGGATTGGGGACGCGAGATGATTCCTGTGACCTGGAGATCCGTTGGCCCAATGGAGCACACCAGCGGCTTTCCGCTGTTCAGGTTGACCAGATGCTGACCATTCTCGAACCGATCGTTGAAGAAACCTCTGTTGAAACCACTAAGAAGCCTGAATGATGTTTTTTGTTCACATACCATTTCGTTCACGAATCCTCTTGCTCGCCGGCATGATGATGAGCTTGATTGGAATGTGGTATGGAATGGGGTTGGTGTATCCGACTGCGGAAGAATGGAAACAGCGATATCAGGATGCGGCCCAGTCTCGGGACTGGGACACTGCCAGGAATTGCGCCGAGCGTTGGAGCCAAACGGCACCCGAGAGTGGAGAAGCACGGCTGCGGCTGGCCGAGTTACTCGTGAAGCAGCGTCAATACCAGGCTGCGATGGACTGTTATGGCCAGGTCCCGGTTACGTCAGGGGAATGGGAAACCGCAATGACGGCGGGTATTGAGCTTCAGTTCGGCCCCCTGAACAGGCCTGCGGAGGGCGCCTCTGATTGTGAAGTCCTGCTGCGACAGAATCCGAACTCTCTCGCGGCGCAGCAGCGTTTGATCTTTTTTTTGGCGATGACACTGCAGAGAACTCGGTTAATTCCGCAAATTCGCCAAGCGATCGAGATGGGAAGCGAGCCTCGTGAGTCTTATGTCTACCTCTTTTTCGCCGATTCGCTCTCTTTTTCCAACGGTGCCGAGTTGAATAGCCAATGGCTGGCCAGCGACCCGGAATCAGAGCTGTATGAAGTGGCCATCGCGATCTTTACAACAGAAACACTCGATGCCAGTATTTCGATGGATGATCTTGAAGCAGCCGAAACGAGTCGACGGGCACAGGCAAAAAAGGTGGCGGTGATGGAATTGCTGCTTGCAAAATATCCGCATAACACGGAATTGCTGGCCTACGCGATTCGCCAGCGAATGCAGGGAGGTAAGCGGGACGAGGCGATTTTTTATCTGGCAAAAGCAACGGTCGATGCCGAGCGAGATCATCGATTCTGGCGTTTCAAGGGTTGGATTCATGCGGATCGCGATGAAATCGGGGAAGCGGAAAAATCGTATCGCCGGGCGATTGAATTGCATCCGCTTGACTGGTCAACGCGCCATCTGCTGGCCGAATTATGTCAGAAACAACAAAAGTTTGACGAAGTCCAGCGATTACGAGAATTGGTCACCCGTGCGAATGAATTGCGGCGTACACTCCAAAGTTTGCCGAACGCCAGAAATGTTCCTCAAGAGGTGATGATTCGGCTGGCCGATTATGCAGCGGATTGTGGAGATCACCAGGTCGCCGCAGCACTACGGCGGCGAATTCGGCAGTACAAAAGGTCATAAACCGAATGCGGCAAACCCTGCGATTCCTGATTGTTCGATCCCTGCTGATGCTCGGCATTCTGAGCGTTGCCGTTTCAGGGTGTGACTCGAATCAGGATGATCAGAATCAGAGTGTCCCGAGTACTTCGTCATTGCCGAAGTACTCGCCCCCGACCACGAGCAGTTCCCGCACGTTCTCGGAAATCTCAGCCGATCTTCAATCGATTCAAGACCGGGGAATGATTATCAAGAATCAAACCCGGTTAACGGAAGTGCCGAATTCGGGAATCCATTTCCGCTACGAAAACGGTGCTCGCGGTCAATCCTTGATGGTCGAAGCGACAGGGGGCGGGGCGGGATGGCTCGACTATGATCTGGATGGTCAGCCCGATTTGTATCTCGTTCAAGGGGGCGACCCTGCCGCGATGGATTTGGCCGATCAGCCGATCGACTGTCTGTTCAAGAATCGAGGCGATGGTCAATTTGAAGAGGTGACGGCAAGAACGGGGATCAACGAGCGTGCTTATGGACAGGGTGTCGCAATCGCGGACTTCGACAACGATGGATTCGACGACATTTTTGTCACGAATGTGGGATGGAATACCCTGTTTCACAATCGGGGTGATGGGACCTTTCAGTCTGTCGATTATTCCACTGAGCCGGTCGCCTCTTGCTGGAGCTCCAGTGCCGCGTGGGGGGACATTGATCGGGATGGGGATCTCGATTTGTACGTGTGTCATTATTGCATTTATAATCCACTGCAGCCAAAGCCCTGTTTTCGCCAATCGGGTGAGCCGGGCACCTGCCATCCCAAGGATGTCGAACCGTTGCCCGATGAATGTTATCTGAACGAGGGGGATGGTCGTTTCCGACCCGTATCGATTGAGCGGGGACTGTTTGGGCCTGGAAATCGAGGCTTGGGTGTGGTGATCGCAGACTTTGACAACGATGACTGGCCCGATATTTACATCGCCAACGATACCACGAAAAACTTTTTGTTCATCAATCGCCAGAACGGGTACTTCGATGAGCGGGCCGAGTTTCTGGGGTGTGCCGTGAATGTGAACGGCAGCCCTCAAGCCAGTATGGGTGTCGCGGTGGGTGACTATGACCGCAACAATTATCTGGATCTGTATGTCACGCATTTCCACAATGAGTGGAATACGCTTTATCAAAACCTCGGCCCCAATGGTTTTCACGATGTCACTGCCCAGGCGAATCTGGCGGTCAACACGATGGAAAAACTCGGATTTGGTACGGTGATGGTCGATTTTGATCAAAATGGTTTCATGGAATTATTGGTCGCCAACGGGCATATTGATGATGTCCGTAGTAAAGGGATCGAGTTCGAGATGAATCCCCAGTTATTTGCGTTTAATGGAACCGTCTGGGATGAAACGACGGCGGAATCAGGTCCGTTTTTTCAGAAAAAAATCATCGGACGTGGGATCGGCACCTGTGATTTTGATGATGACGGCGATTTGGACGTTGCCTTTGTTTTGCAAAATGCCGAAACCGCTCTGTTGCGAAATGATTCCGTTCGCGGGCATTGGCTGAAGTTGAATTTCATCGGAACGACAAGCAATCGTCGCGGGATTGGGGCGAGGGTGACCGTACGATCAGGAGAGACGACCTGGATGCAGGAACTGGCAGGAGGAACAAGCTATTGCTCATCACACGAACCGGTGCTGATATTTGGACTGGGGGAATTGGTTGTCCCCTGCACAATCGAAGTTCGCTGGCCAAGCGGGATTGTGCAAACCCTCAGTGAGATCCAAGTTGACCAAAAACTTCGATTACAAGAACCTCGTCCCTCGCCGGGCCAGGAATAAGTCTCGACTGTATTCACGCGGAAAATTCTGGTGCACGCGGAAAATTCTGGTAACCCCTCATGAAACTTCTCCGTTCCGAATGGTCTCGATTTCATCGCTGGCGAGGGCTGGCATTGGGGTTTTCGTTGGTTACGGGAGGTCTTGTACTTGCTCTGTGGTGCTTTGCTCGTCGTGAGGTCAATGACCAAGAAGTGAGTGATCCGAGCCACCACTCCGCTGGACAAGCGACGGCAGGATTGGAGGCGGGCCATTCATCCCAACCCTTTTCCAAACCCGTGTCCAAGCCCGGCGTGTATCTTGGGAGTGCGGTGTGTGGTGAGTGTCATGCACAGATTGCCGAGACCTATCGCAGCCATTCGATGGCGAACTCGCTCTGGGAGACGATGGCCGCACCAAAAATTGAAGAGGCGTCGAAAAAGAATTCGTTCTCTCCTGATGGCCGCCACTGGTATACGATTGAATCCACACCGGAAGGAGTGTTTCATCACGAGCGATTGATCGATCGCGACGGTGAAACGTTGTATGATCAGGCGGTTCGTGTCGACTACACGATGGGGTCTGGACATCAAGGCCGCTCGTATCTGATTGACCGTGGTACCGCGATGTATCTCTCGCCGATTACCTGGTATAGCCACGCCGGTCGCTGGGATTTGTCTCCTCAGTACCAATTGCCTGTCCATCGACGATTTGGTCGACGGATTGTGGACGGATGTCTGAATTGTCATGCAGGTCGGGTCAACGACATTCGCGGG
Organism: Schlesneria paludicola DSM 18645; assembly: GCA_945869955.1. Classification (GTDB taxonomy): domain Bacteria; phylum Planctomycetota; class Planctomycetia; order Planctomycetales; family Planctomycetaceae; genus Schlesneria; species Schlesneria paludicola_B. The sequence goes on along the minus strand of CAMBQP010000005.1, from coordinate 24,008 downwards.
GCAAGCGATCAATATGGTTCTCCCCCCTTTTATGAATTATCGATTGGTTGCGAGCGCTGCCATGGTCCGGGGGACGAACATGTCAAGCTGCACCGGCAAGGGCCTCGGGGAGCCGCCCTCGACCCAATCATCAATCCGGTGAAACTGGACGCCGCACGTCGAGAAGATATTTGTTCGCAGTGTCACCTGCAGGGGGAGGGGACCTATCCTCGATCTGGTCATGAAATTGGTGATTTTCGACCGGGTGAGCGACTGGAAGAAACGCGTGTCATCTTTGTTGCAGGGACACGCACCACGTCAGCGGGAACGACACGGGCGGTGAGTCAGGTGGAGCAAATGCGGTCCAGTCGCTGCTATCAGGAGAGCCAGGGCCGATTCGGCTGCATCTCGTGCCACGATCCCCACTCGCGTCCGCAGAAAACCGATATGGATCACTTTTATCGGGAAAAATGTCTGGCTTGTCACACGGACCATGGCTGCGGGCTGCCTGAGGCCCAGCGGCGTGTCACGCAAGGGGAGGACTCGTGTATCGCCTGTCACATGCCGCGTCTGGGTGCCAGCGACGTTCCCCATACGTCGCAGACAGATCACCGTGTCTTGCGCCAGCAAGACGCAAATCCCATCATCAATCGTCCCGCGGGGCCTCCTGAGATCTACGATGGGGGCGAGTCGCGCTTGCCCCCGAAGGTGATTGATTATGCGCGAGGACTCTGGTTGGCCGAGCAGGCGGAAAAAAGAAATGACCGAGAAATGGCGGGTCGTGCCAGGTTGCTTTTAGGTCAAGTCCGTAAGGATTTTCCCGAGGATGTGGTGATTCTGAATGCCCTTGGGACTTCCACTGCGATGAGTGGTCGGATTGACGAAGCGGTATTGATCTTGAGACAGTCACTCGACCTCGATCCCGCAGGTGAACATTCTCTGGAAACCATGGCAAACTTGTTGCTTCAGTCAGGACTTCGTACTGAAGCACGCCCCTACTTAAAACGCGCACTGGAATCCAACCCCTGGAAAGCCTCGTTATGGGGGCGATACGCTGGCGTTTTGGTTCAGGAAGGGGAATGGGAGTTAGGAATTGAGGCCGCACAGAAGTCGAGGGAATTGGATCCGTCAGTTTTACAGACGTACGATTTCCTGTCGAATGCCTATCGGCATCGGGGTGATTCCGCAAAAAGTCAGCATTATCGGGACTTGAGCAGAAAAATTCAGCAAAGCCGTCAATAAGGCGACTCGACAAATGGCTGTTCTTGGAAGAAACTGAGAGGCGGTTGTTATTGCTTGAGTGAAAGTCTGTCGTGCATTTGGCTTGGAACGGCCATGATCTTCGCCTTGTACGGGCTCTTGGGTGTCAAGCAGCAATCTGCCAAGAGTTTCCGCTAAAGTGAAAGATCCATTACAACAGAGAACTCTTCACGAGAGAGAACTCTTCACGAGAGAGAACTCTTCACAACAGAAGACTCTTCAGCAAATTCCGTGTTGTTTTGAAAGCGAGCGAATCATCCATGCGACAAATCGGAACTCTGTTAAGAGTCGAGGATGCCGAGCATTTTGCGGACCATTTGCGAGCGGATGGGATCGGATGCCGCGTTGATCAGGTTCAAGAGGGATATCAAATCTGGGTTCATGACGACGATCAGGTGGCTGCGGCAAAAATGGAATTGGCGCAATTTCACCGAGATCCAAGCCACGAGCGGTTTCGGAGTGCACCAGACCGAGCGCGATCTCGTTTGCTGCAAGAACAACAACGCCTGCAAGCTCAGAAATCATTAACGGTCAATGTGTCAGAAAAATGGAATCGCCCCCGCAGCCAGGTGGCTCCGATCACCTATGGGCTGATTGCCCTCACCACGCTTTTTGCGTATTTGACTCGGTTAGAACTCAATTTTCAGGATCCATTTGCCAGTCGCTTATTTTTTTCGACAAATGGGACGTTCGCTCCAATTCTTCAGGGTGAATACTGGCGGCTCGTTACCCCGATGTTCCTCCATCAGGGCTTAATGCATTTTGCCTTCAATATGCTTTGTCTGTACCAGTTTGGTCTCGAAATCGAAGAACGTCGGGGTTCATTCCGGTTTCTCAGCATGGTGCTTGTGATCGCAGCACTTTCCAATACCGCACAGTTCTGGTTTCCCAATGCGATTCCGTTCTGGCTGAAAAACGCAGAACAATTTTGGTTTCCCCATGCGACCCATTTCTGGTTTCCTGGGCAAAAAATCCCAGGAGGTCTGCTTGGCAACCCCTACTTTGGAGGAATGTCCGGTGTTGTGTACGGGTTGTTTGGCTATGTCTGGGTCAAAGCGAGATTAGATTCCGAAAGCGGTTTTGAGATTCCGCATCAATCGGTATTCCAGATGTTCGTTGTTTATCTGCTTTGTGTTGTGGGCGTCATCCCCCATGTCGCCAACTGGTGCCATAGTATTGGGCTTCTGACGGGAATTGCGATCGCCTTCATCGGCATCTTCATTCAGTACCTGAGACCACGAAAATAAAGATCTGAAATTCGATGTCCCTCAATCAAGTCCTGACGGTCGAGCAAGCGGCGATCCTTCTCAAGGCAGGCAGACTGGTCGCATTGCCCACCGAAACCGTTTACGGATTAGCGGCAAACGCGTTCGACCCGATTGCCGTGGCAAAAATTTTCGCTGCAAAGGACCGGCCATTTTTCGATCCGTTGATTGTGCACATTGCCGATTTTGACTGGTTGCCACGAGTTGTTCGCGATTTTCCAACACTGGCCTCACAACTGGCAAAACGATTCTGGCCCGGTCCCTTGACGCTGGTCGTCCCCAAAAACGATGACATCCCCGATTTAGTGACTTCGGGGTTATCGAATGTCGGTGTTCGTTTACCCGATCACGAATTGATGCGACAGGTGTTGCGTAAGGCTGGCGTTCCTGTTGCCGCCCCCAGTGCCAATCCCTTTGGGCGACTCAGTCCCACCACGGCCGAACACGTGCGAAGCCAAATTGGTCATCGCATTGATGGGATCTTAGATGGCGGAACCTGCCGAGTTGGCATCGAGTCAACCATACTTCAAGTCGAGGGGAACCGCGTGACGATGCTCCGTCCTGGCGGCGTCGCATTGGAAGAGATCGAACAACTGGTGGGAAAAGTCGAATATCCCGCAGTCACCCCTGCTGAGTCCCCCGTTGCACCGGGGATGTTGGCAAGCCATTATTCTCCCAGAACGCCCCTGATTGTCGTCGACGCGATTCCCTCGACGCCCCCCTGGCCCCGAACGGGATTGCTCTGTTTGCAAATGCCGGATGAGGTCGCAGCGTACTCCGGCGTGGAAGTGTTATCTGATGAGGGAGATTTGGTGATTGCTGCGGCGAACTTTTTTCAAGGATTGCACCGCCTGGATGGGGCGGGACTGGATGGAATTGTGGCGGTTCGATTTTCCCCGCAGGGCTTGGGTCGGGCACTCAACGATCGATTGACACGTGCTGCACACGGAACGAAAAATCGGGCCGGGGAGCAGTCTTCGTCCAGCAGCTGAACAGCGATCGTTTTAGCGAACGGTTGTGTGAAAAACGGCCAGAAATCACGCGAAATCCCGAGATTTCCCCTGTTTCAACTTGTCGCAAAAGGCTGCTGCCCCTAAGGTGTAAGGATATTCGCTTTTCCATTCGTCCTGAGAACCTGGTGTGGGTGGCACAAGATGAGGACTGACTATCAGCCGGGAGATCCCGTGGTCTTTCGGATCACCAAGCAAAGTACTGATCCAGGTCCGCGTGCTGTCGATATTTTTCCCGCAGCGGGGGGTGATACGTATTCGTATCAAGTCGATAAATTTTGGACCGTCAAAGAGGTCGATCCCAACGGAACGCTGCAGATCATCACGCGCCGGGGAAAGCAACGCTCAGTCTCGAAGGATGATTTGCGGCTAAGACGAGCGAGTTGGTGGGAGCGTTGGTTTTATCGCGAGCGTTTTCCCAAGCTCTCGCAGCAGCAGGATTGCACCTTGCCGCCTCAATCCGAACCCCCTCAATCCGACTGATTTTCCTGCCCCCCCCCGACTCGAACGTGAGCCGATTTTGTACCCTGTTTTGATGAAAAGGGAGTCTATGAACCTGAGTGAACTCACCTGGCCGGAAGTCGACGGACTCTCTCGCGATTTACCGGTCGTCATTCCTGTTGCGGCACTCGAACAACATGGCCATCATCTTCCCGTATTCACAGATAGCATGCTACTTGGTGAAGTTGTACGACGCACCAGCGAGGTCATGACGAATCGCGTTCTATTCACGCCATTGATGTGGCTGGGAAACTCGCACCACCATCTCGATTTTCCGGGCACCATGTCCGCCAGTCCAAGGCTCTATCTCGACCTGCTCAATGACCTGATCGAAAATATGTTGACTCACGGTTTTCGGCGGATTGTCCTGTTAAACGGCCATGGTGGAAATTCGATTCCGGGAAAACAGGCGGTTTTTGAGGTGCGGCAACGACACCGGCTGCGTCAGGACTTACTGTTGTTATTCGCGACGTACTGGGATCATGGAAGACCGAACCAGATCAGGACTGATCTTGTCCAATCACAGATGGGACATGCCTGTGAATGGGAGACCTCAATGATTTTGCGGTTGGCACCGCATCTGGTCAAAGATGTGCGCCAAGTCGAAACAGTGGATTTTGGTTTTGCGTTTGAGCCAGCCTACCGGGGTTGGACGACGAACGACCGAACCGTTGCTGGTCATATTGGTCAACCGAGTGCTGCAACAGCAGAGAAGGGTGAGGCATTGTTCGATATTTTTTCGCGGGGGGTGACGGAGTTCCTCGAAACCGTGATTGCTTGGGACGGACATAGCTGGGACTCTGTTTGATGTCGTTGGTGGAACATGCCTTATATTTGGTTCTCGGTCATCTGCCTGATCTGGGGCAGTAGTTTTGTGTTGATGAAGCGCGCGATGGCGTGTTTTTCCCCAATTGGCGTGGGTGCGGGACGCGCCATGGGGGGAGCGCTGGTCCTCGGGTTGATTTTTCTGCTACTCAAGCAGCGAATCACGATCCGCCGCAACGACTTGGCACCACTTTTACTGGTTGTGCTGCTGGGTTTTGTCTGGCCACATTCATTGCAACCCGAGATGGTTGCTCGACACAGCGGCGCCTTCGTCGGCATGACCGTTGGTTTTACCCCCCTACTTACGATTCTGGTTTCCATTCCCATTCTGGGAATCTGGCCGACGAACCGACAAGTGGTGGGTGTCATCGGCGCCCTCGCCTGCCTGATGGCGTTGATGCTGGATTACAGTCGACAGTCCGTTCCTCTGGTCGACATCCTGCTGGCGTTCAGTGTACCACTCACTTATTCCGTTGCAAACAGTATCATTCGGCGCTCACTGCAGCACTTGCCACCGCTGGAACTGACCATGGTCTGCCTGATTGCCGCCGCCACGTTCCTGTTACCACTCTCATTGTTCGTCCAGAATCACCGTGTTGCCAAACCGGATCAAATCGGCTCGGCATTGCTCGCTGTGTCAACGCTGGGGATCATCGGGACCGGGATTGCCACCTTTCTGTTTAATCGACTGGTTCAAGAACATGGGCCGCTGTTTGCCGGCATGACGACAAATATGGTGCCGATTGGTGCGGTCTTGTGGGGAAGTGCCGAGGGTGAATCGATCAGCATGATCCAAATCGTGGCCTTGGCAGGGATACTTGTCATGGTGACGTATGTTCAAACCGCCTCATTAAAGCCACGTATTGCGGCGAAAACTTGAGGGCATCCCAGCGGTCTGAATCAGCCTCTCGGAAAGTTGGTGATCGCGAAGAATCCCCTGCCAACGGCATCCGCACGAGAGGAACACATCGGCTCGGCACCGATGGATGTGCCGTTTTTTAAATGGCCCGATCATGCTCGTTGCTCCCGAAAAGTCGGCGTAATCGTCAAATCTGTTCAAGTGGCTGCGGATTTTCGACGATAGACAGAACGAGCGATCCCGATGTGGTTCGTGTGTGTTGCTGCATACCGACTCAACGGTGTCATTCTGATTTTGAGTCTCCACCCATTGAGGGGATGCGAAAGGAAAGCTGTGATGAACGAGCCCAATCCGCCGACGCTTTCTTTCCCGCTTGCTCCCGCGAATCGAATGAATTCAGAACCGCAACCCCCTGCGAAGAGTTCGTCGAGGCGGCAGGCCATTCGCCCATCAATCCTTGCTCTATTTGGCGTTTTAACGCTTTTCATCATTTGGGGTTCGTGGCGGTTAATGAATTCCTTCAACCTGGCCCAGGAAACGGATTCACCGGCTGAACTCGACGAAATTGATTCCGTCACACCTTTATTCGAGCCGGCGACGAGCGAAAAAACATCCTTGATCAGCCTGGATCGGCCACGATCGACCTCTTCCAGCACAAACCAAACAAAAAACGAGGGGAGTTCCCAGCGAACACCCGCTTCGTCATCACCCAACACTGCGAAGCAGGCTCATCCCTCAAGCGTCTGGTTAACGGGGATCATTGAAGACGATGAACCGATTGAAACCAGGAATTTACCCATACAAATTTCCAATGGCCCGAAAGACTCAACGATTTCTCGATAAGAGTCGCGTGGGTCCCTCGCTGCAATTGCATCCTCGGGGCGGTCGCGACTGACGGTGCCTCTCGACCTTGAAAATTTTCCCACAGACGTGTTCCACCAACGAGACTGCGGCAAGGAGGCCAACATGTATGAACCTCATTGGAAACTGGAACGTGCACCGTTCGACCAGGACTTTCGTGCCGAATCATTTTACTCGGGCTCGCTGCATGGAGAAGCGGTCGTCAAGCTTGGGTATTTGATCGAACATGGCAAAGGGGCCGCCGTGCTGATCGGCGCAAGTGGTACAGGAAAGACCCATGTTCTCGAAATGATTCGGCAGGAATCTGCCCCACTGCGACCCGTGGTTCATCTGGTCTATCCTCAGCTGTCCCCTCAAGAAATGGCGGCCTATCTCATTCATGAACTCTGCGACGGTTCCCCCGAATTCAACAGCCAGTCAGCCGGTTTTGATGTTTTACTACGAACGTTTGCTGCGAGATTACGCGAATTCACCGCAGCGGGATGTCCCCCGGTGATTTTGCTTGATGATGCTCATTTGATTGAAGACCGTCGGGTCTTCCAAATGCTCCATCAGTTGATGAATTTCCAGCAGCCTGGACGAACCAACTTTTCATTGATTCTCGCCGGACAACCCGAATTGAAGGAAAAGCTCCAATCCGCTGCGCCGTTCGCCGATCGAATCGCCTTTCACTGCCTGCTGAAGTCATTGACGGCCATTGAGACCGCCGAGTACGTAACGCACCGCCTGAAATCTGCGGGGAGAACAGAGCCGATTTTTGATCGGGCCGCAATGAAAGCGATCTTTGAATTGACTGCAGGCATTCCGCGACGCATCAATCGTTTGTGTGACTTTGCATTATTGGTCGGGTTTGCAAACCAGTCCGAGCGGATTCTGGCGAATCAAATCGAAAATGTGCATGGCGAGATCCATCATTCGAATATCGCGGCCTGATAATCCGAATGACCCGATTGAGCAAGATTGAGCAAACGGTTGACGCCAGGAATGGGTATCATGGGGTGGTGTGGCCCTGAACCTTGAACTTTTTTTGGTGTCTCAACAGGCGTCTGTGACCAATTTGCTGTGATTGGCTGATGGCTTCGAGATCGAGTTCCGGTCAGGTTTTATTGATTTTCAAAGATTCCCGTACGACCATGTTCCCCGATGATTCGACAATGCTCGATGTCTCACGTCGGATTCGCATCCCCTGTCGCGAATTCACCTGGTCGACGGCGCGCAGCTCTGGCCCCGGTGGACAGAACGTCAATAAGGTAAATTCGAAGGTGATTCTTCGCTGGGATCTTGTCCATTCGGAATCGTTACCGGGCGATGTTCGCGAGCGGTTTGTTGCGGCGTATCGGCGACGGATTACGTTGGAAGTAGAGCTTGTTTTAAGCAGCGAGCGTTTCCGGGATCAGCCCAAAAATGTCAACGACTGCCTGGAAAAACTGAAAGCACTCATTGGAGCCGTTGCGACAGCACCGAAGCCACGGCGCGTCGTGAAGCCGACGCAGGCCTCGAAGCGGCGGCGGATCGCCGCGAAACGGGACCGAACCGAAATCAAAGAGCGACGCAGACCCCCCAGGCTGGATGACTAAAGCGAGCTGACTAGGGAACGGGATCCGAGGTTTCTGCGGGAGCGTTTTCGTGGACAAGGTTGTACAAATTGATCGTACGTCGCTCTTCTCGACGACGCTGCTGGCAAGCGGTTCCCCCCAGTTCATACTCACGACAAATCGGCGGTCGAAATTCATAGTGTCGACAGCCGCGCTGCTGTTCATCGAACCAGAGACAACGTTGTTGTGGCTCTTGGCCACGTAATAGTCCTGAGAAGGCGCAATCAATTTCCTGGATGAGCTCGTCTGGAAGCGTTGCTGGCCGAAAGGGATGCGGGGTGGGAAACCCAGGTCGCGACGCATAGATTAACATGGGTGATCCAATCCCTTCGCAACACAGCCCGCAATCGCGACACGATTCAGGCGCTAACACTGCAAGCGATGCCAGCACTTTTGTATTGAAGGTGGTCGATGCATCCCGTTGTTCGTGGGCTGGGGACAACGCCGTTTTGGCTTGATCGAAAGGTTTGTGATGCAATCGGCCACCTCGTTCAATCAACTCACCGTCGGGACTTTTAAACCATGATGGTTCATTGCCCATAGCCTAATTCACCAAAGCCTCCCAGAGCAAGTTCCGCGACAAGGATTGCAAGTGGTCAAAGTCCATGAAGTGTTTCAATAACTTACTGGAAGTCGCTTGACCAACTGCGCCACTCTTTGAATAATCCGACGTCAGGATGGAGCCGTGTTGATTGGCAGGGAGGCCATTGTATGCGACAGGCAGAGTTGCAAGACGTCGGGTTTCGTTGGACCAAGCCAACTTGGGAGCGAACAGGAGATCGGACTTGGGTCCTCATCGTACCAAGTCGATTCGCTGGAACAGACGAAGGGGGGGGAACAACAGACCCTCAATTCGACGAGTCCCAGCGGATGTACGAGGTTTTCGAGTTTGACGGGACTTGGTTCGATCAACTTCACGAATTACAAATCCAGCGAATTCTCGAAAGCCCACAATGGCGTCGAGCATTGCGAATGCCTTGAACCGATAATGCGAACTGACGATCTGAAGCCTCTTTGGATTGTTTATGACTCGTGAAAATGAGAGAGCAGGTCAGCGCTGATTTCCCATGCGCCGAACCTGCTCTCTTTGTTTTTAACTCATGCATAGAATCCATAACTTGGATCACTCTTCTTTTCCCTGCTCATCGACGATGTCCAAATTGAGAGAAAGTCGAAACCCGATGCAGGCCTTAATCATTTCCTTTGACTCACTCGCCGCGAATGCGATTGGCTGCTACGGCAACGAATGGATAGAAACCCCTCATTGGGATCGATTGGCGGCCGATGGAGCCGTCTTTGATCTGCACTTTGCCGAGACCGTTGGCCTCCAGTCCGGAATGGCTTGGGCCTTGGGGACCCATTGGCGATCGGAACTCGAATCCAGAGATTCCGATGTCTTGGCAGCCTTGCTCAAGTCGCAAGCGGTCGCAGCCCGAATGATCGTCACGGGAGAGATTCAACCCTGGCAGCGGGTGATCCCTTTTGATGAGATTCGCTCGGTTCGGGGAAACGAAGGGTTGGATGCGGCACCGCAGGAAACCCCCTTTGCCAATCTCGTGAAAGCCGGAATTGAGACGTGGAATGACAGCGTATTTCAGCGCCAGTCTCGGCTGCTGTGGCTGCACGCATCCGGACCTGGAATTCCGCCAATTGGATTCGAGTCATTGTATTTCGAGGATTTTCAAGAGCGGGGCCAAGAGATCGCCGAATTGGATGAGGAAACCCGTTCACAACATCCTGCCGTTTATGCCGGTGCTGTCTCACTATTGGATCACTGGATTGGGGAACTTGTCGCCAACCTCGAAGCAAGTCTTGCTGGTGAGCCAACGCTTGTGATTGTCATGGCGGCAAATGGACATCTTTGGCAACAGATTAAAACGGGAAGACCGGGGACACTTCAAAGTCCTTCGTCCCCGTTGTGCGATCAGTTGGCCAGAACACCACTGGTCTTAAAAATCTATCACGATCAACGGTTCGAGCACGTTGTTTCGCTGCGGTCCGATCGACTCGTACAGACCACGGATCTGGTACCAACATTGATCGATTGGTTCGCTCCGCAGGCAAGTCCGTTTGTCCCTCCCCCCCGAAGCTGGTTGCGGGAATTAACCGAAGAAATTCCGGCACGATCGTCATTGCAGTATGGGGATGGGGCTGGTACCGAAGCGGTGCGAACTCGACGCTGGTTGTGCATTCGTGAAAACGGGGACACACCAACTATGGAGAACGAGCAACCGACCAGGGGTTCCGCAAACGCATTGTATGTGAAACCTGAAGATCTGTGGGATGTAGATAATGTCGCCTCCCAACACCCAGAGGTCGTGGCCGAACTTCTGCAACAGGTTCCGGAAAACGAGCCTCAAAGACCAGGCGCCGACTCGTAATCGCCCGCAGCAGGGGATCACTGGCGGACTTGCCTCAGCCTTTGCAAATCATCTTGGGTGGCTTTTAACACCGAAATCATCCGCTGGAAATCATCAACGGTATATCGTTGATCGACATGAAAACTGAGCAGCGACTTCGCCAATGCGCACCCGGAATCCGCCCAATGGATCACCGGAAAAACTCGTTGGGCCATCAAGTCGGCACGATAGCGATCACGATCCGCAGTGGTCACCATCAGGTACATCAGGTCGCCGGGAAGGATCGTCATCTCATCGAAGTGCTGATCAAACTGTGCCGCTAACCAACGGTAATTGGCCGTTCGGCGTTCCCGTACGGTTCTGAAGTCAAAGTGGGCGGCACGTTCTTCTTCGCGGGGATGGCAGTGAGCGATCTCACGAACGAAAAGTGCCTGATCCGCCTCCCGACAGTATGACAAAAACTGCCGCTCCAACACCTCGGAGGGGCCTTGGAGAAACGCGGCTTTGATGTGCTCTGCCTCCTTCTTCAAGACTCGGTAACGCGTCTCTTTAGCATACTCGGTTTCGCTTTCCGTCCGAGCGACAGCGTCCTGATACGCGACCGAGACGTCTAGGCTGCTGAATTTGCGCAAACTGTTCAACGCAAAATCACCCGAGAAGCGAGAAATTTCGAGGGGTGCCTGAACAAAGTCCTCGATCACGATGACCCCGACTCGCTCTTTGACAGCTTCAATCGTCGATTTGGCCGCAGGATCAAAGCGGTTAAAATGCAACCAGAGCAGTACCTCTTTTTCCTGAATCTCCCACAAGTCACTTGTCGAGCGATAAGAAACAAACTGAAGCCGCTGATCGAGCTTCAGATTAAGCCTTTGCAGCGATTCCTGACAAAAATTTTCCGGAGTCCACAGCCGAATTGGGGCACCTGGCGCACCTTGATCGCGAAGGATCGCCGCCAGAGCATCGATACCGGTCTCGTAAAGATTACGAGTTTTTCCACCGACTTTCAGCGGAAACAGCGTATCGAACTGACTGCGATCATTGGCAGTCAGAAATCGATCATGATCCGATGTGGCAAACATGCCACCGATGGTCGGCAAATCATACTTGGCAGTCATGAGCACGTTTGATTAGTTCGACGTGGGGAGTGAGCAGAGTTCGACAAGATGCCCGTCCGGATCATTGATGAACAATTGTGTAGCCCCATCAGGCCGTTGCTTTGGTGGGGAAACGAAGGGAATTTGAAAAGCGGCAATTCGTTGTGCGGCGGCGTGACAATCGTCAACGAGAAAGGCAAAGTGATGTCCACGTGAATTGGCACATGCTGCGGCACCAGCACGCCCGGAGCCTTCAAACTCCAGGATCGTATGAATCAAAGTTGCACCCGCCTGAAACCATTGTCCGGAGAAACTGAAATTGGGACGAGGAACTTCGTCCATACCGAGTGCCTCGACATAGAACCGACGCGTTGCCTTAAGATCCTTCACAACAATGGTGACATGGTCCAGTGATTTGACGCGAATCGGACTGGTCATACAAGGCTCCTTGGAAAGGAATTCAGTCTAACTCGCAAGCAACGGATCGCCAACACTCCAACTCGCACCATCGCGAATCACCCGCCGATACAGTGTATCTCGTTCAACGGGGTCCCGGCCCGCTTCACGGATCAACCGATGCAAATGCTCGACACTGAGTCCTTCCGGTGTTTTGGCCCCGGCATCATGATAAATGATTTCATGAACGACCGTTCCATCCAGATCGTCTGCTCCGAAACCGAGGGCCACCTGGGCGGTTTGTTCCCCCAGCATGATCCAGTACGCCTTAATATGGTCGAAGTTGTCGAGCATAATCCGTGATAGGGCAATCATTCGCAGATCCATCGTTGCCGTCGGTTTCACGATGTGGTCGAGTCCCGTATTATCGGGGTGGAAAGCGAGCGGAATGAAGGTTTGGAATCCATGGGTCTCATCCTGCAATGCCCGCAATTGACAGAGATGATCGATGCGATGCCGGGCCTGTTCGATGTGGCCGTACAACATCGTGGCATTCGACCTGAGTCCCTGTTGGTGCGCCGAGCGATGGACGTTGATCCAGTTCACCGAATCGGCTTTGTGTTCGCAGAGTTGATCGCGAATTTCCGGGTGGAAAATTTCCGCACCCCCACCCGGCATACTCCCGAGCCCCGCGTCGACCAGTTCTTTCAAAACCCATTCGACCGATTGCTTGGTAATAAAGCTGAACCAGCCAATTTCCACAGCGGTCCAGGCCTTCACATGAATTTCCGGACACGTTTCGTGCAAGACCTTCACAATGTTCAGATACCAATCGAATTTCTTCTGATGATGCAAACCACCAACCACGTGGATTTCTGTTGCTCCGTTGGCCCGAGCTTCCAGAACCCGCTCGCGGAGCATGTCGTCGCTGAAAACATACGCTTTTTCGGCTTTCAAATCGGCTCGAAAAGCACAGAATCGGCAGCGGTAGACACAGACATTGGTCGGATTCAAATGCACGTTCGTGTTGTAGTAAGCGATGTTACCATTTTTCCGTTCGCGAATCTGGTTGGCGAGTCTCCCCAGAGTCAGCAGATCGACCCGTTCGTCGAGGAAAATCCCCTCGTCGAACGTAATCCGCTCGCCATTGTGAATTTTTCGTTCGATCTGTGTTAAAGTATTGTCGGTCATCGTGATCTTGCTAACCATTTTTGTACGATGTTTTTGAAGTCCCTGCTATCAGCATGTTAGTCACATCGCAGCGATTCGGCTACCAGACGACGAGACGACCATTCTCGGCCAACAGACGAGGGGAGGAACAATTCGTCTCGTCGGGTATGATCGCAGAAGTTCTGAGTGAACTGCAGGACTCTGACTTCGTTGCCGGAAGACCCGACCCCCTTCTGGCGATGATCCATGAAGGAGACTTCATGAAGGGAATCAGGGGAATCTCGCCAGACCGAGTGCGACAACAACCGGAACATGAATCACGAGAATTTGAACACTTGAAGAATCCAGCCGAATCCATGAAACAGCCCCCTTTTTTTCGCAGCGTCCAGCATGCCTGGTCTGGATTGGTTTTCACAGTTCGGACACAACGAAATGCGAAAATCCACCTTGTATTCGGGGCGACGGTACTGGGAGTGGCCTGCTGGCTCCCATTGTCGAAACTGGAAATTGCCCTGTTACTATTAACGATTGGTGCCGTGCTTGCCGGTGAGACGATCAATACCACGGTCGAAGCGATTGTGGATCTGCTTTCGCCGGAATGGCACCCGCAGGCCAAGGTTGCGAAAGATGTGGCGGCCGCCGGAGTTTTGATCCTCAGCCTGACAGCGGCCATGATTGGGCTGTTGATTTTGGGGCCGCCACTCTGGGGTCGGCTGCTCGGATCGTGATTCGATTTGCGTTCACGGGCAATGCGGCAAAGACGTTGATTTTCGGGATTCAAATTGCCCTGTGTTCAAATTGTGCTGAGTTACAGTCGCGAGAGAAAACTCAGATTGGTACGCTATCAGCTTCCGTGCATCGTCGTGTTTGAGATGCGAGATTCCGCTGCGGCGGGCCTCGTACCGCGAAAATTTTGCTCTCTGTTTCATTTGATCTTCTCACGGTTTGATTTGAAAGGCACAGCCCAGTATGTCCAAAGAACTCATTGAAGCGAAAGTCGTTGAAAAGTCGACCGACTTGGCCATCCCCGCGATGCCGACAGGAATTCAACAATATCTGGATAAAGCCGTTGGTGCACTGAAGAAATTCGGTGTTGCCACATCACAGCAGCCAACCGAAATGGTGAAAATGCTGGATGAGGTCAAGCATGTGAACGAAGCAAAGGTCCTCGCCATCGCGAAGACCATTCAGCAGATGAGCACCTTCAACCAACTGGTGCGAGACAACGTGGAAAGCATCAATATCGGGACGCGTTATCTTGAAATTACCCAGATGTTTGATTCGATCCGTGAAGACTCGAAAATGCTGATTCGGCAACTCGACGACGGCAAATTCAGTCTCGGCGAAAAAGCTCAAAATCTCTGGATGCGAATCCGTCGCGGCACACCCAGCGCACGCTTTGACAAGATTGCCGATGTTTACAAGGCCGTTGCGGCAGATACCAAAAATCAACTCGATCGCGAACTGTCGATCATGGATGCCTATATCGACTTCCGCTTCGCGCTGAAAGAGGCCGAAGTCCTCTCGCGTGAAGTTCTTGACGAGCATTCTCCGACGCTCTTGGCGGCACAGCAGCATTTGACCGCTGCACAGGAAGCGGTGACCGCTGCGGCCGATGCAGAACAGGGAAAGCGATCCAAGCTGGAACTCGCACGCGATGAATCGCGACATGCATTTGAAAAAGAAGATCGCACCTACCAGTTGCTGAAAGATGTCGCTGAAAACTTGAGCGTTGGATACGATGTCGGTGAAACACTGATCACCAAGCTGAAGCAGACGCACGATGTCAAAGATCAGGTTTATCGACGATCGGTCACCTTCTTCACGACGAATGAACACGTCTTCACGATTCTGGGGACTGTTTATACGTCCCAGCAAGGCCTCAACGAAGCCACGAGGGCGACGGAATCGATGAAAGAAGGGGTGAATAAAGGGCTGGAGGATGTGGCCGAACTGGGACGAGAACTCGAACGCGCGGCCTTGCGTGCCGGGTATGGTTCAACGATCAGCCCGCAATCGGTTGAAAAGCTGGTTACAGCGATCTCTGATTATCAGGTCGAGTCGATTCAGATGATCGCGGAATTGCGAAAAGAAAGCGAAGAAAACGCGAAAGAAATTCGCCGCGTCGTCGAAGAAGGAAAACGAAAATTCCAAGAGACGGTCATCAAGTTCGACGCGTAATCGTCCCTTGAGCTGAAAATGAAAGCGAGTCGAGTGATTCCCTGGATGAATCGCTCGACTCGCTTGTCTTAACCAAGGATGATTGATTGGTTCCCGGATTTATCAGATCACGAATTGATCGGATCCCGGGGTTACCAACCCAGCGACATATTCGTTTCAATCATCCGCTGGGCTTCATGCAGATCAGCGCCTGTATCCTGCATATACAGTCGAATCGCGTGAACCTTGTCCCCTTGCGATCGCGCGAGACATTTTCTGGCTTGATCGCACGGCTCGCCCGTCCCTTCAATCCCCAGCAATCGCTTGGAAATGACCCAAACATCATGTGGACGTCGAGCGATTCGCTTAATCTGATCCTCCGGGTAATTGGCTCGAGTGATCGCTTCGGCTTCGGCTTGGCTATCCGCCCAGGCAATCATAATGTGAGCGTCGGTTTCAATCTCGAACAGAGCCATGAATGCACCTCGATCCTCGGTCAAAAAAGGGGTGTTGTACTGCGCGTGATTTCAAATGATTTCCACCAGTAACTGTTGTGCGGCGGGGTGCCCTAATGTGACGTGGCGACCATCAATTTCGGTTGTCACAATCCCCGCCTCAGGCCGGTTGTAAACGACCTGACATTCCTTTTGCAGCGAGAAACCCGATTCTCGCAAAAAACGTAAAAACTCCCCCTCCTGATCGGTGACTCGAACGATCCGAATCCGCGACCCGGAAGGAACACTGGCGAGCGGAATTGCCCGTTCCGAATTTCCCCGCATCGCACCATCTGCAGAAGGAATTGGGTCTCCATGTGGGTCTGCGACCGGTCGCCCCAGAAATTCATCCATGCGATCAACCAGATCGTCACTGACGGAATGTTCCATATTTTCCGCCTCTTCATGGACCTGATCCCAGTCGAGATTCAGTGTTTTCACCAAAAACAGCTCAATCAGCCGGTGTCGACGCAAGATGCGCAGGGCGACTTCGCGACCCGATGCGGTTAACCGAACCCCCTCATAAGGGCGATAATCAGCATGTCCAGTCTCGGACAACGTCTTTAACATCGACGTGACGGTACCAGGGGCAACGGACATCGCCATCGCCAATTGCCCGGTTGTCACCCATTCGGAACCGGTTTTCAGGCCGGTCAGCAGGGTCATTTTCAGATAATTCTCGACCGTCAAGGTTGTCATAGCGCCTGCTTCGACCGAAAAAAGAAGGGAAGGGTGAGACAATGCCACCGAAATCTTTGCGGAAATCTGGAAAACGATGCCGGTGATTGTCGAATAAACCGGGACATTTTTAAAGGGGGGCGACAATTGCATCGAAAAGCCTTGCGACTGCGGCCTCTAAGTCTTACACTTCCGAGTCGCGTTGGGAGCAAGGTGCATGGCCTTGGTCCAGTTTTTATTGGCTGAACAATCAGGCCAGCGGGTGCTGAACTCAGCATCTGGCCGTAGGCACTTTGCAGGGTAGTTGGATCATGAAAGAGGGCATTCACCCCGAATACCGAGATGTTGTGTTCCAGGATACGTCGACAGGAGTCCAGTTCCTGATTGGATCGACGATCAAAACGCAAAAAACGGTTGAATTCGAAGGGCGTACGCTGCCACTGGTCACTGTTGACATCAGTTCGGCTTCGCATCCCTTCTTTACGGGTAAGCAAAAGTTTATCGATGCCGCGGGTCGGGTCGAGAAATTTCAGCGAAAATACAATTGGGGTAAAAAAGAAGAGGTCGCGACCGAAGAGACACCCAAGGGTTAGTCCCCTTCGTGGCTGTATCGTGCGGTGCGGGCTTCTCCGGTAATCACTTGGGAAGCTCGTTCGGGCAGAGTTTTGTTCGGTTTCGCAGCGGGGAAAGATCTCGGTGCTCCGCGCTCTCGTGCAGTGTGGTTGCCGTTGATTGAGGACATCTCATTCTGAATTGGCAAGCGAATCGCCGCTGTCCTGCAGCGGTTTTTCGTTTCCAGCGGTCGGTTGTTCTTTCCCCGGTGGCGTATCAAGTTCAGCACGTTATTCCATCGCATGGCGCCCATGTTTCCCACGTTACAGACCAAGCTGATTCGTTACGAAGAGCTCGAACAACAGCTCCAGGATCCTGATATTCTTGCTGATACCACCAAGATGTTGGGTTGCCAGCGTGAGCATGGCGGACTGGCGAAAATTGCTCGTTCCATCCGCGAATTTAATCAGCTCGAAGCAGACCTCATTGCTGTCAGGGAAATGATCGAATCGGCAGACGACGCCGAAACGAGAGAATACGCCCAAGGTGAACTGGCCGATCTCCAGACGCGATATGATTCGCTCAGGACCGATCTGGAAGACATGGTGACTGCGGGAGATTCTTTGACCCGTGGTAGTTTGATCATGGAAATCCGTGCGGGGACCGGGGGGGACGAAGCGTCATTATTTGCTCGAGACCTTTTCGACATGTACACAAAATTTGTCGAAAAGCGAGGCTGGAAATTCGAAGTGCTCGAACTTTCTGCCAACGAACTCGGGGGAATGAAAGAAGTCGTGTTGTCGATCACCGGCGAGGCGGCGTTTCATCAACTGCAATTTGAAAGTGGCGGGCATCGCGTACAACGCGTCCCCGAAACAGAGACCCAAGGGCGGGTTCATACCAGTGCCGCGACCGTCGCAGTCATGCCGGAAGCAACGGATATTGATGTCGAAATCCGGGATGAAGATCTGCAGATTGACACCATGCGTGCCGGTGGTCCTGGTGGTCAAAAAGTGAATAAAACGGAATCTGCAGTCCGAATCACCCATATCCCCTCGGGAATCGTCGTTCGCATCCAGGACGAAAAAAGCCAACATAAAAATAAAGCAAAAGCGATGCGGGTCTTGCGGAGCCGGTTGATGGAGCATCGCCAGGCAACTCTCGATAAGGAACGGGCGTCACAGCGACGGACGCTGATTGGTTCGGGAGATCGAAGTGAGCGAATCCGGACCTATAATTTTCCGCAAAATCGTTTGACCGACCACCGAATCAATCTGACACTCCACAAGCTGGACCAGATTATCCAGGGTGATCTCGACGAGGTTGTCGGAGCGTTAGTGCAATTCGATCGTGAGGAGCGCCTGCGGGGGGGCAACGCGCTGGTCTGAGTGTCACAGGCGATACGAGAGGAATAAGCCCTCAATCGAACTGATGGCCTTCGTGTTGATTCGATGAAATTCGTTCGCACCCCGGTTCGTTTATCGTACAGGCCGTTTGCGGTACAAAAAGAGGAAGCGAGCCTCTGCATCTGGACCGATCTGATGATTTCTAATGGGATTCCACTCGTGACCGAGCCTTCTTCTGCTGAATCTCCGAAAGCGACTGATGAACCATGGACAGTTCGTCGAGTGCTGGAATGGACGACGAGCCATCTCAAAAAACATGGCAGTGACACCCCCCGCCTCGACGCAGAAATTCTGTTGTCTCATGCCCGGGGTTGTCAGCGTATCCAACTTTATACGCAGTTTAACGAACCGCTCAATGACGAAGTCCGGGGGATGATGCGCGAACTGGTTCAACGCCGGATTAAGGCTGAACCGGTCGCCTATCTCGTCGGGGTGCGAGAATTTTTCAGCCTCAGTTTTCGCGTGACTCGAGATGTCTTGATACCAAGACCGGATACCGAAACACTGGTGATGAATGTCCTTGACCGCATCAAGGGGCTCGCCGCACCCCAAGTACTCGATTTGTGTACCGGTTCGGGATGTGTTGCGGTGGCTGTGGCAAAAAACGCGAAAGCCGCGAAAGTCACGGCAACCGATATTAGCCCCGCCGCGATCGCGATCGCCCACGAAAACGTCGCTCGACACGATCTCGCCGATCGCGTTGAAATCCTCGAATCGGACCTCTTCACCAAAATTCCGCAGGGTGCCACGTTTGATGTGATCGCAGGGAATCCCCCTTATATTCCTACAGCCGAGATTGACCTGCTCGAGGCCGAAGTCTCGCAGCACGAACCTCGACTGGCACTGGATGGAGGAGCGGATGGACTGAGTCTGCTGCGGCGAATTATCCAGTCAGCACCTCAATACGCAGCTCCTCAGGGAATGTTGTTGCTCGAGTTCACGCCTGAGCAGGCCGACTCGTTAAAAACGATGCTGATCGAACACGGCGGTTATGACGAGATTACAATTTGCAAAGATCTGGCGCATCGTCCACGGGTGCTGCGTGCCAGATTTCGATCGGTTGGATCGCCTCACTGAATTCATGCTGATCGAGCGATCGTCTCTTCTGGATTGCGATTCTGGTAGAACCGAGCGACATCCTGTCCGACAGATTTGCTCTGCCGGGAGGGTAACCCCCAATCTCCGTGACCGACAATCTCCGTGACCCCAGATCCATGGGCCGACCTGCGACAAACCGTATCGTGGACGAGAACATCGCAACGTGGTTACCACGGTGTTTCCATCAAATTCACGATCTTTCGGGCCATCGAGTGCAGAGCATCATCCATGGCGGTCGCGAGTGATTGCCCTAATTCGGGAGAGAATTCCGCTTGTACGCTCATGGGAATTGCATCGGGTGATAAGGGTAACTCTTGCTCGGCAAGCAAGGTGCCGGTGCGAAGATCTTCCCAACGAACCCTGACCATCAGCGAGAATTGTAATTCCCGCGGGTCATCCTGGGCCGTCTCTCCCAGGACATCTTTGCGAAAGCCGACAATTTTTCCCGTTAATCGTGTATCGGCTTCCAGTCCTTTGGCCAGTCGGAATTGCGAGCGTTTCGTCACTTCTTTCTGGACCGCCTCGGTCAACTGAAACTCGATCCCGCGGCGATTGGTTTCATTTTCAAAAATCGGGATCGCAACAGTTTTAATGTCCTGCCGGAAATCGGTTCCGACGGTGTAACCACAACCAATGATTGTGCATGCCAGAATCAGCAGGGCGAGTCCCCATCGCGGAATTTTTAAGGAAAATTTCTGAGCGAGTATCGTTCGAGGCACCGCCAACGACAGCTCGATTTGCCCCACCTGCTGTGGAACCGTGGGTTCGTACGCGGACCGTGTCGCCTGATGAGGAAGCGACTGGTGATCGGGAGGAAATTCGAGTTCGATATTCATCTCAGAAATTCGCGATCATCAAAGGCGGGCACGTCCGGGTGTCACAGGGTTAATCTGTTTCGCTTCAGACTCAGAGCCAGGTGGAAGCCGATCGGGACCATTATCAGACCAACTTGGTTTGCGTTTGGATGGAGGTGCTGGCGATTCCTCGCGAGGATCGACATCGACCGGGGGACTGGCATCCTCTTCAAACGGATCGCTTTTGCGATTCGGCGGTAGGGGTTCAGACTTACCAGTCGATTTTGAGTTGGAGCTTGAATTCGACTTCGACACGTCACGTGGATTGCCAAACATGGGCGAATTTTTGAGTTTGAAGGAGAAATCCTTCGGGATCAACGGGTCGAGGATGCTGGTCGTTTTCGGATCGACCGAATTCAGGAAGATGGCTCCGCTGGCATATTCTGGCCCCAATTGTGCCAGTTTCTCGCGAGCCATCGGTGCATATTGTGACTTGGGAAATTTGTTGATCACCTGATGGCAATAGATCGCCGCAGCCCGTTTATCCCCTTTTCGCAACCAGAACTTCACTTGACTCCAGATAATCAGGGCTTTGGAATCTTCGATCCGTGCCAACTCGTCCTTCATTCGGTCCTGCTCTGGCAGGTTCGGGTAGAGGCGGATGGTGGCCTCTTTCAGTTTCTGGGCTTCGTCGAGCGTGCGGCTCTCGTAGTCGGGTCCCTGATAAGACATCAGTTTGACGTGCGATCCCAGCACGAACGCATTTTGAACATGAGGGCTATTAGGGAACGTTTCTCGCAACATCTGAAAAAAGCGATCGGCTTCGATGTAATTCCCTTTCCGAGCATGATAGCTGGCGACCAGCATCATGGCGTCGTCGGCGAGTGGCCCGGTCGGGTCATTCATCCATACGGCAGAAAGAGCGGAGACTCCGTTTCCCGGCGTATCGAATAAAGGTTCTTTTTTATCGCTCAGATTGGGGACAAAAAGCGGTTTCGATTTTGGAATTTTCGGGGGTTCTTCGGACGGCAGCTTTTTACTCGGTTCGTCAAAATTCACTTGGTGAATCTCGCCCAACTTCGCCACTTCCGGGAAATCGAGCCAGACCCGACCGATCTTAAACAGCCGTTCACTCACAACGTTCAGATGGCGTGTCGAGGGGTATTCTTTCAGCAGGACTGCATAAATGTCGTGTGCATTCGCGTAATGATCTTGTTTCCAGGCAGACTCGGCCTCCATGAACAAAGCATCTTCACGAATTTCGCTCTTCTTATATTTTTTCGCAACCTTCTTAAAGGCTTTTTGTGCCGCAGGATAACTTTCGTCTTGATAAAGTTCCGTCGCCGCCAGATAATCATCGGTCCCCGCCATCGGTTTCAAGGATTTCCCGGAAAGCGTATTGTTAGCAAGATCGTTTTCGTCATCCTGCTTCTGTTTGAAGAAGTTTCGGAGCGAACGCTCGGTCGGCCCCTGCACGCGATCAATCTTGGGAAAATTGTCCTTCAGCAGGGCTGACTTTTCCCAGGGCGTGGCACAACCGGTCAGCCAAGTGACCAACACAACACTGCAGACCCAAGGGTTGCGTGCTCGATAAATCGGAGAGAATTTGGTGTTGCTCATGGTCATCCGTGACCGAATCACAGCCGGTCGGCTGGTTTAGTGATCGAGGTATCTTAACATTTTTGGGCGCTGGCCCATCGCATGGCAAATCGCAGCAGACGTCACCGTTTTCACTTCTTTCAACTGACCTGGTGAGAGATTCAGTCGCTTCCAGGCATGTTCACTTTCACTCGACAATAATCGCAAAACCGCCGCAGTTCCCGCATGAATCGAAATCGGCTTGTGATCGTCTCGTTGACATTCAGAACAAATCAAACCCCCTTCGGCAGGCCAAAAGCCAAAGGTTCGACTTTCTGTCAGTTCCGCTCCACATGCCACACAGTTCTCAAAATCGGGGAGTTGCCCGAGTTCACGCAGTAACACCAATTCAAAGCGAACAACACCCAGCAATTTGGTTTCCACAGCACCAAACATCTCGAGTGCTTCCTGCGCTGCGGAATATAGAATTGGATGAGGGTCGTAGTCTTCGGTTAATCCTAAAAGTAATTCAGCAACATAATAGCCAGCGTACAGCGAAGACAAATCCCGCTCTTGAGGATGAAATCGAGTAACGAGTTTGGCTTCGGTGAGTAGATCCAGTCCAGATGTGTTCTTACGGAGGAACACTATCTGACAAGTCGAGAGAAGGTCAAGAGCGGATTCAAATGGTCCCTTCAGCCTGCGTCCCCCCTTCGCCAAAGCCGCGATCTTGCCAAATTCTCGGGTGAAAACAACGACAATTCGGCTTGTTTCGCTGAAGTCGGTGACCCGCAGCATCAAACCTTCCGATTTTTCACTCGACATGGCAGACTCAATCTGGACAAAGGACCAACGAAAATCGGGAAGACAGATCTTCTGGCAGGATGACGGAAAGTCTTTTCCCCACAGCGGGAATCGATCCATTCGCCTGATCGAGGGTTAGGGGTTGCTTGTCCCTAAACCGTTGTTCGAGTTGATCTCGGCGTCTGTCGCCGGAATTCCGACCACAGGGAGGGGATCGCGAACGGGGCGATCGCCAATGTCGCGAGCGAGATGATTCAGGGGGAGACCATCGATTTCCTGCCGCAACAAGAGAAAGAGAATCGTCGATGCAGACCAGAAATAACTGACGCCAACACCAGCCAACATCAGTTTCATCAGGCGGGCAAGTGGCTTGATCAGCCCGAGCTTTGCCTGAGATGTGCCACTCCCGAGAGCGGTGCTGCTGACTCCACAATAACTTGCCGTGCTGACAAACAGATGGGCCACGAGCATCAGCATGAGGCCGATCATGAGTGCCATGATCACGTAGGCGAGAAAATGCCAGGGGCGATTCAAGAGACCGCTCCAGGCACGACTGAGTCCTCCATAACTGTCGCAATCATCGGTCGCCACGGCAGCAACCATCAGTGGCCAACCGAGCGCCGTAGTCAGCAAAAGCAACGCCATCAGCAGGCCAAGAAACCCCAGGAAAGGGGAGGTCAACGTCAGCCACCAGGAACCCAGAATCGGGAGCCGGCCGAAAAAACCCCACATTGCGGCAAACAACCCCAGCAGTAAGGCCGTGAACAACGGGATGAGTGGGGCTGCACACGACGCCTTCCAACGAGCAACCCCATAATGAATTGCCAGCCGAATGCTGGATTCGTCCTGACCCGCAAAACGAGTTGCGGATTGTCGGCAAAGAATCGTGCCGAACAGTGACCAGACTACCGTCGCAATCAGAAAGCGAATCAAAGCATTCAACCGACGACCTGATCCATAAGCAAACAGCAGAGTGGTCGTGGGCTCGGTCATGCTGAACCAGGGCCGCAGCAGGGGATCGAAACACGGCTTCAGGGGTGCGAGAACCTCAAGAACCTCGGGAACTTTGGGGAAAACAGAGCCGAACACTTTGGGGAAAACGGAGCCGAACAACAGTCCAGTCACAGGTGGCCGTTGATCAGGCGAAAACAGTCGATTCACCACCCCATCCGAAAAATTCAGTAGCAGCACCGCGATCATTGCGAACAGCAACGATCCGGGTGAAATTGCGAGCGTTGCCGCCTCGAACAAACGGAGACCGGGAAGTTG